>NZ_AMXD01000021.1 GCF_000310185.1 Thauera aminoaromatica S2
GACAGCTCGGCGGGCCACGCCTGCTCGCGTCCGGCCAGCCCCACGGCGGCCAGCGCCGCGTGCACGCGCGCCTTGCGGGCGGACGCGGCGATGGCGGGCTGGTGCTTGAAGTCGAGGCCGAAGCTGGCGTTGTCGAACACGTTCAGCCATGGCAGCAGGCTGGCCTGCTGGAACACCAGCGCACTGCGCGGATGCGGGCTACTGAGGGCTTGGCCAAGAAAGCGCACGTCACCGCTGCTTGCCGCCTCCAGCCCGGCGAGCACGCGCAGCAGGGTCGATTTGCCGCAGCCACTGCCGCCAAGCAGGCAGACGATCTCGCGCCGGCCGATGCCGAGCGAGACGTCCGCGAAGGTCGGGGCGGATTTCGCGTAGGCGAAACACAGGCCCTCGGCGTCGAGCACCCGTTCCCGCGCGGCGTTGATCGCCAAGGTGGTCGCCAGCGGCTGCGGCGCGTTCATGCTGCGCAGGCTCCGGCCTGCCTGGCGAGTTCGCCCTGCAACTGCGTCAGGCTGGGGGTGATGACCGGGATGAAGGCGCCTTCCACCCAGCGCCGCGCGAAGTCGCGATGCTGGTCGCGCAGGTAAGCCCGCCCACCACTGGCGTCGAGCTCCAGGCCCAACGCGGTCTGGGCGATCTCGGCGAGGCGGATGCGAATTCGGAACAGCGCCGCCGGCTCGCTCACGAAGCGGCCGCTCGCCAGACCCTCGCGCACGGCGCCCACGAGTCGCTCCAGTTCGGCCGACACTTCGCCGACGCGCGGCAGCAGGATGGCGTGCGCGCCCTTGCCCTGCTCGGCAGCGGTGCGTAGCGCGATGCGTGCGAGGCCGATCGACATGCCCAGTTGCAGCGACAGGAAGGCCGGACGCACGCCGGGGCAGAAGCTGCGCGCGTCTTCGTGCAGCACATGCTCCGGCCCGATATCGGCGGCGCGAATGTCGATGGCCGCGGTGTTGCTGCCACGCAGCGCGACCAGATCGAGGTCTGCGCTGCGCGTCACGCCGGACTCGCTGTCGGTGATGGCGACCACCATCGGTGCCGCCCCGTCGCTGCGCGCGACTGCGGCGGCGACGATGAAGCCGGCCTTGCGCAGGTTCGTCACCCAGGGCAGCCGGCCGTCGAGTTGCCAGCGCTCCCCCTTGGCCGTGGCGTTCAACTGCAGCGACTCGATGCCGGAGAGGAACTTCATCGCGTTCGACAACCCGGTGGCGCCGGCGAACTCGCCCGCGAGCAGCGCCGGCAGCCAGCGCTCGCGCAGCGCCGCGTTGGGCGACTGCAGCAGGTACTCGATGAAGGTGCGCTGCCCCCAGCACACGAAGGCGGCGGTCAGCGAGCGCTCGGCGATGGCGGCGATTGCCTCGACGCCGTCGAAGGTGTCGCCGCCGTCCCCGCCCAGCGCCTGCGGCACGCCGATGCGAAACAGCCCGCGCCGGCCCAGCTCCGGAACGAGCTGGTCGGCGTCGGCGTTGCCAAGGTTGTAGGCCTCGGCGTTGATAGAGAACCAGCTCAGGTCTGCGTCGACCGCATCAATGCGCGCATTCATGGTTGCAGCACTCCGGGGCGGAAGTCCTGCAACTGCGGGTTGATCTCGCTTGCGGCGAGGTTGTTGGCGAAGTTGCACAGCGTCGCCAGGCTGATGCCGAGCACCACTTCCAGCGCCTGCGCCTGGGTGAAGCCGGCGTCGAGGAAGGCCTTCAGCTCGCCATTGCCGACGTTGCCGCGGCTGACGATCACCGCGCGGGTAAAGGCGACGAGGGCGTCGTAGCGCGCAATGCCGGTGATGCCGCGCTGCTGCAGGGCGACCACCGTGGCGCGGTCGAAGCCGGCCTTCTTGAGCGCGATCGCCGAGTGGCCGCTGACGCAGAACTCGCAGCCATGCACGCTGGCGGCGGTGATCTGCACCACCTCGCGCTCGGCCAGGGTCAGGCTGGCGCGGCCATTGATCTCGCCGACGGTGAAGTAGGTCTCCACCGCGGTGGGCGCGTTGGCCAGCACGCCGATCAGGTTGGGCACGAAGCCGTTGTTGCCGAGCGCTCGTTCGATGAAGGGGCGGCTGGCTTCCGGGGCGGTTTCGAGGTTTTGCAGGGGCAGACGGGACATGGGGTTCGATCCGGATCGGGAAACGGACGCAATTGTGCTGAGCCTGCGCGACGGACCGAACCAAGAAGATCTGCTTTGCTTATCAGCGGCGAGCGCATATCCATATTGACTCTGGCGCGGTGCCGGCCACCTCCGGGATGGTCCGCAGGCGGTGGCCGGTCGCCCCAGGGGCTTGGTCAATCGCCGCCGTGTCGTTACAGCCCGAACAGCCGCGCCGCGTTGCCGTACAGCGCCTTGTCCAGCGCCGACTCGCGCAGGCCCAGCTCGAGGAAGTCGCCGATCGACTGGCGGATCGGGCGGAAGGGGTAGGACGAGCCGAACAGGAACTGATCCGCCATGAAGCCGTTCGCCGCCTCCACATAGGCCTTGCTACCGGCGACGAAGAGGTACATGTCGGGCACGAGGTGGATGTTCTCGTAGCGGAAGGCGAGGCCGATCGCCTGCGCCACGTTCGGCCACCAGCCGTGGTAGCTCACGATCGGCAGTTGCGGAAACGCCCGCGCCACGTTGGCCAGCGGCGCCGGGTCGTTGAAGCGCGGGTCGGGCGTGGTCGGGCCGGTCATCAGGAACACCGGCACGCCGAGCTGCGCGCACACCTCGTAGATCGGAAAGTACGCCGGGTCATCGACGTGGTGGGCGGGGCTGCCGAAGCCCGGTTCGATGTCGATGCCCGCCAGCCCGAGGTCGCGGATCGCGCGCTCGGCCTCCTCCACTGCGGCACGCCCCTGGATCACCGGATCGACGCCGGCGATGCCGAGCAGCTCGTCATGGCCGTGCGTGATGCGGTGGATCAGTTCGCTCGGCAGGTGCTGCGACGGCGTGTGGCGACCGACCACGACGGCCTTGCTCAGCCCCGCGTCGCGCACTTCGGCGAGGAAACCCTCCTGTGTGTGGGAACGCGTGAAGTGCTCGTCGCTGCCGCGTGTGCCCACGCGCCGGTTGAGCCAGCGCGCGGTGTCGTATTCGGGTGTGCCCGGCGTGGCCCCGAAGAAGTCGTGCAGGAAAGCCGGCCGGCAGCGCATGTCGATGACTTTCATGCCGCCGCCTTCACCGCTGCCGGGGTCCTGACCGTGCTCTGGTCGAACGGGCCGCCGGTGATCACCTGATCCTGGATCGTCACCGGCGCCTTGCCTGGCAGCAGCGGGAACACCAGCTCGGCGAAGCGCCAGGCTTCCTCGAGATGCGGATAGCCGGAGAGCACGAAGCTGTCGACGCCCAGATCGGCATATTCCCTGAGGCGCGTCGCCACGGTGTGCGGATCGCCCACCAGCGCCGTGCCCGCACCGCCGCGCACCAGGCCCACGCCCGCCCACAGGTTGGGGCTGACCTCGAGCTTGTCGCGCCGGCCGCCGTGCAGCGCAGCCATGCGGCGCTGGCCTTCGGAATCCATCGTCGCGAAGCGCGCCTGCACCTTGGCGATGGTGTCATCGTCGAGGCGGCTGATGAGCTTGTCGGCCTCGGCCCAGGCTTCCTCGTTGGTCTCGCGCACGATCACGTGCAGGCGGACGCCGAAGCGGACCTTGCGCCCGCGCCTCGCCGCACGCGCACGCACGTCGGCGATCTTCTCGGCCACCGCCGCGGGCGGCTCGCCCCAGGTCAGGTAGGCGTCGACATGCTCGGCCGCGAGGTCGTGGGCGGCGTTCGACGAGCCGCCGAAATACAGCGGCGGATAGGGTTTCTGCAGCGCGGGAAAGAGCAGTTGCGCGCCCTTCACCTTGTGATGTCCGCCCTCGTAATCGACCGTCTCGCCCTGCAGCAGTCGGCGCCAGATGGTGAGGAACTCGCTCGCCTCGTCGTAGCGCGCGTCGTGGTCGAGGAAGATGCCGTCGCCGGCCAGCTCCGCCGAGTCGCCGCCCGCCACCACGTTGAGCAGCAGCCGGCCCCGGGTGGCCTGGTCCAGTGTCGCCGCCATGCGCGCGGCGGCGGTCGGCTTGGTCAGCGCGGTGCGCAGCGCCACCAGCAGCTTGAGCTTGCGCGTCACCGGCGCCACGCTGCCCGCCACCACCCAGGGGTCGAGGCAGCCGCTGCCGGTGGGGATCAGGATGCCGTCGTAGCCCAGGTTGTCGGCGGTCACCGCGATCTGCTGCATGTATTCGATGCTGACCGGGCGCCCGGAGCTGGACTTGCCGAGGTAGCGCGTGTCGCCGGCGGTGGGCAGGAACCAGAAGATGTCGAGACTCATGTCTTTCCCCGTCCTCAGGCCGCTTCGGCCAGTTCGGGTGCCGGCTTCGCGGCAGCAGCCTTCGCCTCAAGCGCGCGCACCAGCGGCAGCACCTTCTCGCCGAAGTAGGCCACTTCCTCCTGGAAGTGCAGGAAGCCGCTCAGCACCAGATCCACGCCGACCGCCTTCAGCGCGACGATGCGCTCGGCGATCTGCTGCGGCGTGCCGATCAGGTTGGTCTTGAAGCCGTCGTTATACTGCACCAGATCCTGGAAGGTGGACTTGGCCCAGTTGCCTTCGCCTTCCGGGCTCGCCTTGCCGGCCTGCTTCACCGCGTCGCCGAAGGCATTGACCGCCTCCGGGTCGGCCTTGTCGATGATCTCCTGCAGCACCGCCTGCGCCTCTTCCTCTGTGTCGCGGGCGATGATGAAGGCATTGACGCCGACCTTGACCCGGTGCCCGTTGGCGGCCGCCTTGGCGCGGATATCGTCGACCTGCGCCTTGATGCCTTCGACGGTGTTGCCGTTGGTGAAATACCAGTCGGACACCCGGGAAGCCATGTCGCGCGCGGCGCGCGAACTGCCGCCCTGGAAGATCTCCGGATGCGGCTGCTGCAGGGGCTTGGGCTTCAAGGTGTAGTCGTGGAAGCGGTAGAAGTCGCCCTTGTAGGTGAAGTTGTCCTGGGTCCAGATGCCCTTGAGCACCTCGATGAACTCCTGCGAGCGGCGATAGCGCTCGTCGTGTTCCAGCCAGGGCTCGCCGATGCCGTGGAACTCGCCGCGGAACCAGCCCGACACCACATTGACCGCCACGCGGCCGCCGGTGAGTTGGTCGATGGTGGCGATCTGCTTGGCCAGCACCGCCGGATGCCACGGCCCGGGCAGCACCGCGGCGATCACGCGCAGCTTTTCGGTCGCGGCCAAGAGCGCATGGCTGATCGCCACCGACTCGTGCTGGTATTCGGCGCCATAGCCGGCGGTGAAGCGGATCTGCGACAGGGCGTAGTCGAAACCTGCGTGCTCGGCGATCTGCGCCAGCTTGCGGTTGTAGTCGATGTCCCAGCTCGTGCGCTGCTCGATCTTGCTGACGACCAGCCCGCCACTGACGTTGGGCACCCAGTAGGCGAATTTGATGTTGTCGCGACTCATGTGCGTGTTTCCTTGTCTGTCGATCCGGGGGGTCAGGCGGCCGCGCGCGCGTTCTTGAGCACGCTCGAGACGACGGGCGCGCGGGGGCGCAGGAAGGGGCGCGCCCGCTCGGCCGCGAGGTCGATGCGCGCCTGCAGCGCCGGGCTGGTGATCTGATAGCCCTGGATTTCGGCCTCGCTGCCATACACGCCGATCGGCAGCGTATGGGCCTGGAAGAAGCTGAACAGCGGGCGAAGCTGGTGCTCGATGACCAGCGCGTGGCGGTCGCTGCCGCCGGTGGCGGCCAGCAGCACCGGCACGTCGATCAGCGCGTTGTGGTCGACGAAATCGAACAGGTGCTTGAACAGCCCGGTGAAGGAGGCGCGATACACCGGGCTCGCCACCACCAGGAAGTCCGCCGCTTCGATCGCGGCGATGTCGGCCTTGACCTCATCGGGCAACTGCGAGGGGTAGAGCGCGCCGGCCAGCTTGGGGCCGACGGTGCCGAGTTCGATCAGGCGCACGTCGATCGAAGCCTGCTCGCCCAGGGCGTCGATCAGCGCTTCGACGACGGTCAGGGTGCGGGAGGGACGTTGCAGGCCGCCGGAAACGGCCACGACTTTGATGGGCTTGCTCATGCTTTCACCTTTGTGGGTTGTGTGCGGCGTGCCAGGGTTGGCACTTGCATGAGCATTAGCACGGTGCGTGCCAGGAGCTTTGTGCTTGTAAAACAGTGGCTTGAGAATATGGCGTCGACGCTGCTGCTGGCGCCGCAGCAGAGGCCGGATCGAACTGCTGCTCACGCAGCAGCTGCGCCTCCAGCCCGGAATGGCGCGATATGCCGTGCATCGCGCCAAAAGGAGTGGTGTTCGGCGCGGTCGGGATTCATCACGCCAAAAACGCCGATCCCGCCACTATGAGCGCGGCGGGATCGGTATTTGCATGATTGCAGGGTGGAGGGGGTGGCGCCGATCCGTTCGGCGCGGGTCTTCAGCCCCGCTTGTTCAGCCTCAGCGCCAGCCGGTCGCCGCCGAACTGGATCACGGTCACCAGCGCCACCAGCAGCACGATCACGGTCAGCATCACGTCGGTGTCGAAGCGCTGATAGCCGTAGCGGTAGGCGAGGTCGCCCAGCCCGCCGGCGCCGATCGCCCCCGCCACCGCCGAGGCGTTGATCATGCTCACCAACGTGATCGTGAAGCCGGCGACGATGCCCGGCCGGGCCTCGGGCAGCAGCACGTGCCAGATGATGTGCCAGCGCTTGCAGCCCATCGCCTGCGCCGCTTCGATGAGACCGCGATCGACCTCGCGCAGGCTCACTTCGGCGATGCGGGCGAAGAAGGGGACCGCGGCCGCACTCAGCGGCACGATCGCCGCCCACACCCCGTAGCTGGTGCCGACGAGCAGGCGGGTGATCGGGATCATCGCCACCATCAGGATCAGGAACGGGATCGAGCGGACGACGTTGACCACGCTGCCCAGCACGCTGTTGGCCCAGCGCGCCGCGAAGATGCCGTCGCGCGCGGTGGCGACCAGGATCAGCGCCAGCGGAATGCCGAGCAGCAGCGTGATCAGCGACGACACGCCGATCATCACGAAGGTCTCCCACGCGCCGGTGAGCAGTCGATCAATGAGCAAGGGCGACATAACCCAGTCCTCCCACCTTGTCGGCCAGGCCGCGTGCGCGGTGGAGAATGTCTTCTGCCGGTTCGCTCGAATCCACGCTCACCAGCAGATGGCCCTGCGCGCGTCCCTGGATGCGGTCGATGCCGCCATGCACGAGCCGCGTGCCGGCGCCCAGCACGCTGGCGATCGACAGCAGGTCGGGGTCGCGGCGGCTGACGCCGGTGAAGTGCAGGTCGAGCAGCAGCGCGCGCGCTTCGCCGCTGCGCTCGGGGTGGATGCGGCCGTTGAGGTCGTCGGGCAGGTCGTGATGCACGGTGCCGAGCAGGCTGCGCGTGACCTCGTGCTGCGGGTCGCCGAACACCTGCCACACCGGACCTTGCTCCACCACGCGGCCGCGTTCCAGCACCACCACGCGATGGCAGATCTCGTGGATCACCTCCATCTCGTGGGTGATCAGCACGATGGTGAGGCCCAGGCGCTGGTTGATGTCCTTCAGCAGCGCGAGGATGGCCTGCGTGCTCTCCGGGTCGAGTGCCGACGTGGCCTCGTCGCACAGCAGGATTTCCGGCTGGTGCACCAGGGCGCGGGCGATGCCCACGCGCTGCTTCTGCCCGCCCGACAACTGCGCCGGATACCTGTCCCGCTTCTCCGCCAGACCGACCAGCTCCAGCAGCTCGGCCACGCGGCGCTCGATGTCGGCCGCGCTCGTGCCCGCCACCTTCAGCGGCAGGGCCACGTTCTGCCACACCGTCTTCGCCGACATCAGGTTGAAGTGCTGGAAGATCATGCCGACACGCCGGCGCAGACCGACGAGCTGGCTCTCGTCGAGCGTGGCGATGTCGCGCCCGTCGATCACCACCTTGCCGCTGCTCGGGTCTTCCAGGCGGTTCAGGGTGCGGATCAGCGAGGACTTGCCGGCGCCGCTGCGGCCGATGATGCCGAAGATCTCGCCGCGCTGGATGTCGAGGTCGATGTCTTCCAGCGCGGTGACCGCGCCGCGGCCGGTGTCGTAGGTCTTGCCGATCGCCCCCAGCCGGATGTGGGCGAGCGACTGCTCGATGCGGGTTGCAAGCCGGTCCATGGTGTCAGTGCTCCCAGGCCGCGGTGTAGAACTTGCCGGAGTGCTTGTCGAGCGCGGCGCGCACCGCCGGCGAGGTCTGGTAGATGCGCACGAACTTCTGCAGGCGCGGGTCATCCTTCCCTTCCGGACGGGTGACGAACTGCAGCGCATACACCTTCTGGTCCTGGCCGTCGAAGATCAGCGCCTTGGCCGGGTCGATCGTGCCGGCCAGCTTCAGGTAATGCGGCATGCCCTGCGCCAGGTCGAAGTCATCGAGCGCGCGCGCCAGTTGCACCGCTTCGAGTTCGATGATCCTGAGCTTCTTCGGGTTGTCGACGATGTCGGCCTGGGTGGTCTTGTAGCCGGTGCCCGGCTTGAGCCTGATCAGCCCGGCCTTCTCCAGCAGCTGCAGGCCGCGTGCGCCATTGACCGCGTCGCCGGCGATCGCCACCTTGGCGCCGACCGGGATGTCGGCCAGCGCGTTGTGCTTCTTCGAATACAGGCCGACGTTGTTGATGATGCCGATGGCGACCGGCACCAGGTTGAAGCCGCCCGCCTTGTTGGCGTTCTCGAGGAAGGGGATGTGCTGGAAGTAGTTGGCGTCGATGTCGCCCTTGGCCACCGTGAGATTGGGCGTGTTCCAGTCGGTGAATTCGACCAGCTCGACCTTCACGCCCTGTGCGGCGGCCTCCTGCACCGCGACCTCTAGCGCCGGCACGAAGGCCGCGGTGGTGCCGAGCTTGAGCGGCTTGTCGGTGGCGGCCTGGGCGAGGCCGATCGTGGAGGTCGCAAGGGCGGCGACGGCGAAGGTCTTCAGCCACTTGGCGGCGGTGCGGGGGAATGCGTTGTTCTTGCTCATGGTGGGCTCCTGGATGGGGATCGGTAAAAGGACTGACTGCGTGCAGATCAACCTGAAGCCCATGGAGCAAGAGCGATGCCAGAAGAAAAGGTGCTTTAAAACAGGCGCTTGAGTTTTTGCAGAGGTGTGGCGGCTGTCCGGATTTCAGCGCGTTTGTGGTTGCAGTGCACCATCGGCAGCAGCAGGACGGGGGCGGGCCAGCGCGTGGTTTCACCCGATCCAGGTGACCCGCCGATTCGCGGATTGGCTACATGCCCGATCGAAGTCGCCGATGCGATGACCGTTTGGGAGCGGTCCGGGTAGACTCCCGACGATTCGGTGCGCCCGTGCGGCCATCGCCGCGCACCCGAACCACTCGCATTCCAGGACGCATGCATGAGCGCCAGCTTTCAACAACTCGCCAACTTCATCTGGTCCGTCGCCGATCTGCTGCGTGGCCCCTACCGCCCGCCGCAGTACGAGCGCGTGATGCTGCCGCTGACCGTGCTGCGCCGCTTCGACGCCGTGCTGGCGCCCAGCAAGGACGCTGTGCTCAAGCGCCACGCCGAACTGAGCGCGAAGAAGATCGCCAACATCGACGCCATCCTCAACAACCTGGCCAAGGATGAGCACGGCAACCCGCTGGGCTTTCACAACCACAGCCAGCTCGATTTCCACAAGCTCAAGGGCGACCCGGAGAACATCGGCCGCCATCTGGCCGACTACATCGACGGGTTCTCCGAGAACGTCCGCCGGATCTTCGAACGCTTCGAGTTCGACAAGGAGATCGAGAAGCTCGAGGAGTCCAACCGTCTCTACCAGGTGGTCGCCCGGTTCGCCGAAATCGACCTGCATCCGCGCACGGTCGACAACATCACCATGGGCCTGGTGTTCGAGGACCTGATCCGGCGCTTCAACGAAGCCGCCAATGAAACCGCCGGCGACCACTTCACCCCGCGCGAAGTCATCCAGCTCATGGTCAACCTGCTGCTGGAGCCCGACACCAGCGTGCTCACCCAGGCCGGCGTCATCGTCACCATCTGCGATCCGGCCTGCGGCACCGGCGGCATGCTGGCCGAGGCGCAGAACTGGATTCGCGCCCACAACGAGCAGGCCACGGTCAAGGTGTATGGGCAGGACTACAACCCGCGCTCGTATGCGGTCGCCGCCTCCGACCTGCTGATCAAGGGCCAGCGCGACAGCCGCGTCGAGCTCGGCAACACCCTGATCGACGATCGCTTTGCGGACATGCGCTCGTTCGACTACCTGCTCGCCAATCCGCCCTTTGGTGTGGACTGGAAGGCCGAAAAGAAGGTGATCGACCGCTGGACCGACTTCCGCGGCTACAGCGGCAAGCTGCCGCGCATCAACGATGGCGCCTTGCTCTTCCTGCTGCACATGATCAGCAAGTTTGCCGACTACGCGCCCGGCAACAAGGACCTGCCGGGTTCGCGTGCGGCGGTCGTGTTCAACGGCTCGCCGCTGTTCACCGGCGGTGCCGGCAGCGGCGAAAGCGACATCCGGCGCTGGATCATCGAGCGCGACATGCTCGAGGCGATCGTCGCCCTGCCCGAGCAGATGTTCTACAACACCGGCATCGGCACCTTCATCTGGGTGGTCAGCAACCGCAAGGCCGCCCACCGCAAGGGCAGGATCCAGCTCATCGACGCGCGCGGGCGCTACACGCCGATGAAGCGCAGCCTGGGCGACAAGCGCCGCTACCTCGATCAGGCTGCCCTCGATGCCGTCACCCGCGAGCACGGCGGCATGGCTGACGGCGAGACCAGCCGCGTGTTCGACAACACCGACTTCGGCTACCGCCGCATCACCGTGCTGCGCCCGCTGCGCCTGCGCTTCCAGATCACCCAGGATGCGCGCGAGCGCTTTCTGAATGCCTGCCCCGAACTGTTCGACGCCCTGCAGGCGGTGCGCGACGCGCTCGGCGACGAGCCGCTGCTGGACTGGAACCAGGCCTGGGACGCCGTGCAGCAGGTGTTCAAGGACTTGCCCGAGGAGGTCGAGGGCTGGGCCAAGGGCGCGAAGGGCACGGCGCAGAAGAAGACCTTCCGTGACTGCTTCACCACTGTGGACCCCGAGGCCGCGCTGGTCATCGCCAGGCACCACAAGGTCGCGCCGCTCGACCTCGCCGCGCTGTTCCCCGGCCAGGCCTTACCCGCTGACGTCACGAAGGCCGAGCTGTACGCGCTTTTGGGTCTGTACGCCGATGGCAAGGGCAAGCACATCGAGTACGAAGCGGACCCGGCGCTGAAGGACGCGGAGAACATCCCGCTGAAGGAGGACATCGTCGGCTACGTGCTGCGCGAGGTGCGCCCCTACGTGGCCGACGCCTGGATCGATCGCGAGACACTGGATGAGCAGGACGGCGGCATCGGCAAGGTCGGCTACGAGATCAACTTCAACCGCGTGTTCTTCCAGTACCAGCCGCCACGCCCGCTGCATGTGATCGACGCCGAGCTGGCGGAGGTCGAGAAGGAGATTCTGGACTTGCTTCGGGAGGTGACGGAATGATGGCGCAGGCGGATTCGGGAGACGTCTCCCGGATTGTGGGGATGCTGTCCCCACAATCGGAACCGACCGCCAACACCATCCTGCTGCGCACCGACAAGCATTACGCCCTCATCGAATACACCCTGGCCGGCACGGACAACCGACTGCACTCCACGAAGTACCTTCTCAAACTGACAGAGAAGGACGAGATGCAACGGTTTGGCGATGAGCAGTTGCAGGAGGAGCGGGAATGATGCCTTCTCATTGCTGGCAATCAGCGCGATTGAAGTTCGTAGCCCCCCTGCGCAATGAGCGCACGCCAGCAGGGGCGGATCATGCTGAGTACGTCGGGCTTGAGAATATCGAGTCATGGACGGGTCGGATGATCGCGTCCGAACCAAAGGCAGATAAGGACTCCGAGGCGGAGACCGGTCTTGCGAACGTCTTTCGGGAAGGCGATGTGTTATTTGGGAAGCTTCGTCCGTACCTAGCGAAGGCTTGCCAAGCGCCTCGCGACGGGGTTTGCTCCACGGAGCTGCTTGTGATGCAACCAGCGGAGGCCCTCAATCCCAGGTTCCTGCTCTATGAGCTGCTGACACCAGACTTTGTGGGGGCAGTTGACGCATCGACCTTCGGGGCAAGGATGCCTCGCGCGAGTTGGGACTTCATTGGCTCACTTGAGATTCGCCTTCCACCGCTCGAAACGCAGTCGATCATCGCCAACTACCTCGACCGCGAAACCGCCCGCATCGACCGGCTGATTGCCGCGAAGGAGCGCATGCTTGCGCTGCTGGAAGAAAAGCGCGCCGCCCTCATCAGCCGCGTCGTCACCCGCGGCCTCGACCCGAACGTTCCGCTCAAACCCTCGGGTCAGGAGTGGCTGGGCGAGATTCCGGCGCACTGGCAGGTGCAGCCGATCAAGTACCTGGCGGTCGTGGGTAACGGTTCGACCCCTTCGGTCGACAACGCCGACTATTGGGACGACCAGGGCTACCCTTGGCTGAATAGCTCCGTCGTCAACGTGTCGCCGGTCACGGTCGCAAGTCGATTCGTTACCGAAACGGCGCTTCGAGAATGCCATTTGCCCAAGATTCAACCGCCTGCTGTGCTCGTGGGCATCACTGGACAGGGAAAGACGCGGGGAATGGCTGCAGTGCTGGGCGTCGAGGCCACCATCAATCAGCATCTTGCGTTCATCAAGCCACGCACCCAGGCGCTCTGCGCTGATTATCTGTGCCATCTGCTAGGGCACGCCTACGCATTTCTGCGAAGCGATAGTGACGGCGCGGGCAGCACAAAGGGCGCGATCACCTGTGAGCAACTGGCGAACATGAAGATCCCCGTCCCGCCGAGGTGCGAGCAGATCGAAATCTGCGCCCGAATAGGGCAGTCGCTGGCTGTCTCGATGCCTGTCCGCTCGAAGATCCAGGCCTCACTTGATCTGCTGACTGAACGCCGCGCCGCGCTGATCACCGCCGCCGTCACCGGCCAGATCCCGCCGGAGGAGATGGGCGCATGAAATTCGAAACCTTCCAGGCTGGCCGCTGGCAGCCGCGCTACCAGTACAAGAGTTTCGAGCCGGTGCCGGTCAACCACGAATGGACCTGGGAAGACGCCACGATCAATGCCTTGCTGGAGCAGGCCACCCGGGCGCTAGGGGAGCTGAATGCGTTTTCGCTGATCGTCCCCGACATCGATCTGTTCATCGAAATGCACGTGGTCAAGGAGGCGCAGACCTCCAGCAAGATCGAGGGCACACAGACGGCCATCGACGAGGCCTTGATGTCCGAGGACCAGATTCGTCCCGAGAAGCGCGACGACTGGCGCGAGGTGCGCAACTATATCGACGCGGTCAACCTGGCCATCGACCAGCTGCAGCGCCTGCCCTTGTCCAACCGGCTGCTCAAGCAGACGCACGCCACGCTGATGCGCGGGGTGCGTGGCGAGCACAAGCTGCCGGGTGAATTTCGCACCAGCCAGAACTGGATCGGCGGCTCCGGGCTGACCGATGCGGCCTTTGTGCCGCCGCACCATGAAGGGGTGCCCGAGCTGATGGGGGACCTGGAGAAGTTCTGGCACAACGAGGCGGTGGTGGTGCCGCACCTGGTGCGTGTCGCGATCAGCCACTACCAGTTCGAGACCATTCACCCCTTTCTCGACGGTAATGGCCGCATCGGGCGGCTGATGATTCCGCTTTACCTGATCAGCCACGGGCTGCTGGCCAAACCCTCGCTGTACCTGTCGGATTTTTTCGAGCGCAACCGGGCCAGCTATTACGACGCGCTGATGCGGGTGCGCACGAGCAACGATCTGATTCACTGGGTGCGGTTTTTCCTCAATGGGGTGACGCAGACCGCGGTCAAGGGGCGCGACACCTTTCGGCAGATCCTGGCGTTGCGCACCGAAGTGGAGTACGCGGTGCTGGACATGGGCCGCCGCGCGGCCATGGCCCGGGATGCGCTGAACCTGCTGTACCGGCGCCCCATCGTGGCCGCCGCCGACCTCCAGCGGGCGCTGGGCGTGTCCACGCCCACGGCCAACACGCTGATCAAGGCACTGATCGAGCGGCACATTCTGGTGGAGATTACCGGCCAGCAACGAGGCAGGGTATATGCCTTTGATCGTTACCTTAAGCTGTTCACAAGTTAAAGTTCGGGCTAAAAATTTAACCAATATCCCGCACTGATAAAGGAAACGATCGATGAAGACCACCAGCGAAGCCGCTTTCGAGACCGCCATCGAGTCGGTCCTGCTCGCCGACGGCTACACGCGGGTGGACAGCCAGTCCTTCGACCGCGAACGCGCGCTCTTTCCCGGCGAGGCGCTGGCCTTCATCCGCGCCACCCAGGGCAAGGTGTGGGACAGGCTGGAGGCACTGCACGGCGAGCACACCGGCGCGCGGGTGCTGGAATCGCTGAGCAAGTGGCTGGACGTTCATGGTGCGCTGGCCACGCTGCGCCACGGCTTCAAGTGTTTCGGCAAGACCTTGCGCATCGCCTTCTTCCGCCCGGCACACGGCCTGAACCCGGAACTCGAGGCGCGCTACCGGGCCAACCGGCTGGGGCTCACCCGCCAACTGCACTTCAGCCCGAAGTCGGAAAAGTCGCTGGATGTGGTGCTGTCGGTGAACGGCATCCCGCTGGTGACGCTGGAACTGAAGAACCCGCTCAGCGGCCAGACCGCCGCCAACGCCATCCACCAGTACCGCCACGATCGCGACCCGCGCGAGCCGATCTTCGTGTTCTCCAGGCGTGCGCTGGTGCATTTCGCGGTGGATACCGAGGAGGCGCACATGGCCACGCGCCTGGCCGGTTCATCGACCTACTTTCTGCCCTTCAACCGCGGCGCGGACGGCGGCGCCGGCAACCCGCCCCACCCTGAGGGGCGCAACTACAAGACGGCCTACGTGTGGGAAGAGGTGCTGCAGCGCGATAGCCTGCTCGACCTGCTCGCGCGCTTCCTGCATCTCGATGTCGAAGAGAAGACCACCGACGACGGCAAGAAGCTGCGCAAGGAAAGCCTGATCTTTCCGCGCTACCACCAGTTGCAGGCGGTGCGCCAGATGGTGGCGGCGGCCGCCAGCGAGGGTGTGGGCCATAACTATCTGGTCGAGCATTCGGCCGGCAGCGGCAAGAGCAACACCATTGCCTGGCTGGCGCATCGCCTGTCCAGCCTGCACGACGAACGCGACCAGCGGCTGTTCGACAGCGTGGTGGTCATCACCGACCGCGTGGTGCTGGACCGCCAGTTGCAGAACACCATCTACCAGTTCGACCACCGCCAGGGCGTGGTGCAGAAGATCGACGAGGATTCGCGCCAGCTCGCCGAGGCGCTGGAAGCGGGCGTGCCGATCATCATCACCACGCTGCAGAAGTTTCCCTTCGTATCCGGGCAGTTGATGAAGCTTGCCGAGGAACGTGGCGAGGGCAGCAAGAGCCATCTGCCCACGCGCAGGTACGCGGTAATCATCGACGAGGCGCACAGCTCGCAGTCGGGTGAGACGGCGACGGAGTTGAAGGGCGTGCTGGGTGGCGCCGAGTTGCGCCGCAAGGCGCAGGAGATGGCGGAGGACGAAGGCGAGCTCGAGCTCGAGCGCCTGTTCCGTTCCATGGCCAAGCGCGGTCAGCAGCCGAACATGAGCTTCTTCGCCTTCACCGCCACGCCCAAGCATAAGACGCTGGCGATCTTCGGCCGCAAGGGCGAGCCCTTCCACCGCTACACCATGCGCCAGGCCATCGAGGAAGGCTTCATCGAGGACGTGCTGAAGAGCTACGTCACCTACAAGACCTATTACAAGCTGATCAAGAAGGCCGAGGACGACCCCAACGTCGAACGCAAGAAGGCGGCCAAGGCGCTGGCCCGCTTCATGCGCCTGCACCCGCACAACATCGGCCAAAAGACCGAGGTGATGGTCGAACACTTCCAGCACTTCACTCGGCACAAGATCGGCGGCCACGCGAAGGCGATGGTGGTGACCGGCTCGCGGCTGGAGGCGGTGCGCTACAAGCAGGAATTCGATCGCTACATCCAGGAAAAGGGCTACCCGATCAAGAGCCTGGTCGCGTTCTCGGGCAGCGTTGAGGACGACAGGATTGCCGAGAAGACCTATACCGAGGTGGAGATGAACGGCGGCCTCAAGGAAAAGGCCTTGCCGGAAACCTTCGCCAAGCCGGATTTCCGCGTGTTGCTGGTGGCCGAGAAATACCAGACCGGCTTCGATCAGCCGCTGCTGCACACGATGTATGTGGACAAGCGCCTGGCGGGCATTCAGGCGGTGCAGACGCTGTCGCGCCTGAACCGCACCCATCCCCTCAAGGACGACACCTTCGTGCTCGACTTCGTCAATGAGCCGGGCGAGATCCAGGAGGCCTTCCGCCAGTACTACGAAGGCGCGGTGATGGGCGAGGAGGTCGATCCCGACAAGCTCTACGCGGTCAAGGCCGAGCTCGATGCCTCGGGCATCTACCGTCAGACCGAAGTGAGCGATTTTTCGCGGGTGTTCTTCGCGCCCAAGCGCCGCCAGAGCCCCGGCGACCACAAGGCGATGAACGCGATCCTCGACCAGGCGGTCGCGCGCTTCGTGCAGTTGCAGAACACGGAGGAGGAGGAAGCCGAACTGTGGCGCGGCAAGCTGCAGGCCTTCCGCAATCTGTACGGCTTTCTGAGCCAGGTGATTCCGTATCAGGACAGCGATCTGGAAAAGCTGTTCACCTACCTGCGCCACCTCGCGCTGAAGCTGCCCAAGCGCAAGAGCGGGCCCGGCTACCAGTTCGACGAAGAGGTCGAGCTCGACTACTACCGCCTGCAGAAGATCAGCGAAGGCTCGATCAGCCTCGACGAGGGTTATGCCAAACCGCTGGACGGCCCGCGCGAGGTGGGCTCGGGCATGGTGCGCGAGGAGCATGTTTCGCTCTCCCGCCTGATCGACATCATCAACCAGCGCTTCGGCGGCGAGCTCAACGAAGCGGACCAGTTGTTCTTCGACCAGATCGCTGAGGCGGCGAGCTTGAACGAGTCGTTGCAGAGGGCGGCCGAGGTCAATTCCCTCGACAAGTTCCAGCTCGTGTTCAGGCAGGTGCTGGAGTCGCTGTTCATCGAGCGCATGGAGTTGAACGAGGAGCTGTTCACAGATTACATGGCCAAGCCGGAGATGCAGGCGCTGGTGTCGAAATGGCTGGGAGGCCAGGTCTACGATCGGCTGTCTGCGGCAAGAAGGCGGGTCAGCTGACGCCGCCCGGATTGCGCAACAAACCCACGACGACATCTCGGGCCTTCGCCTCACCCCGTCGCCGCACCCACCGTCCAGTAAAACCCGGGCGCGGTGCCGTTGATCGCGTGGTCGCCCACTACCCGCGCCTTGAAGATCACCGGGTTGTGCGAGGCCAGCGTGCGCGCGTTGCGCCAGTGGCGGTCCAGCCGCCGGTTTTCCTGCACGGCCGAGGCGCCGCCGACGTCGAACAGTCGCGTGGTCGAGGTCAGCACGGCGTCGACCAGGCCGACCTGGGCCTTTGCCGCGGCAAGTTCGACGTCCACCAGCAGGCTTTCGGGGACGGCTTCGCCACGCCGGCGCAGGCGGTCGATGTCGCCGAGCCTGTCTGCCACGGCGCGCACGGCGGCCTCGGCGATGAAGGCGGTGCTGGCGAGCTGGCCGACGACCTGCTGGATGAGCGGGTCTTCGCGCGGGATGGCGCCACTGCCGTGGCTGAACACGCGCTTGCGCGGACGCACGTAGGCGCAGGCATCGCGCTCGATGGCACGGGCGATGCCGGTCAGCGTGGCAAGGTGCACGAGCTGGAAGAGGGCGGTCATCGACGTCGGCCCGCTGCGCGCGCAAGGCCAGATCGAGGCGGGGTCGACCTCGACGTCGGTGAGGCGGGTGGTGCCCGAGCCGGTCAGGCGCTGGCCAAAGCCCTTCCAGTCGTCGATGCGCTCCACGCCGGGGGCGTCCGCCCGCACCAGAGCGATGACGGGCTGCTCGGCGCCGCCCGCCACGCCCTCCTCCTGCAGTTGCGCGCTCACCGCGATCCAGTCGGCGTACAGCGAGCCGCTGCTGTAGTACTTGGTGCCGTTCAGGCGCAGCACGCCTTCCTGCTTCGTGATCCGCGTCGCCGGCTGGCCGAGCGCGCCGTCGCCGATTTCGGTGGTGGCGTTGCCGAAGATCTCGCCGGCGGCGGCGCGCTCCAGCCAGGGGGCATGGAGGGCGGGGTCGATCTCGGCGTAGAGGCGCTCGATCTGGCCGAAATGGGCGCGGAGGATGTTGGGCAGGTTCGAGTCGGCTTCGGCAAGCTCGATCAGCAGCGCGAAGAACTGCTCGACCGAGGCGCCGAAACCGCCGTGTTCCACCGGTACGCGCAGGGCGCCGAAGCGGGCCTCGCGCAGCCAGCCGACGGCGTCGAAAGGCAGCTCGCGGTCGTGCTCGCGCTCGGCGGCGCGTTCGGCGATGCGGGCGAAGATGGGGCGGAAGCGCGCGGCCAGGGTCTCGAACGCCGGTGCGGGCGCGGCGGATGTCGGAGAGGCCACCGCTTCAGCGCCGGGCTTCGTTCTGATGAAGGGATGGGGCAGGCCGGACTGTCGTGCGTTCATGCGAACTCCACATTGCGGGTTTCGGTCTTGGGGGTGAAGGCGCCGCGATAGCGGGCGGCCGGATGGCGCTCGTTGATGCGGTCGCTGCCGAACAGCTTCTGGCGCAGGGTGCCGGGGCGGTACTCGCGCTTGGCCAGGCCGCGCTGCTGCAGCACCGGCAGCAGGTGTTCGTTGAACTCCTCGTAGGAGCCGGGCAGGTGCCAGTTGATGACGTTGATGCCGTCGACGCCGGCCTGCTGCCACAGCTCGAGCTGGTCGGCGATCTGCTCCGGCGTGCCGGCGACACGGCCGCGGCGCGAGGCCAGGCGGCCGAGGTCGGCCACGGTCGGTTCGGTGCCCGGCGAGCTCTTCGCGTACCAGTCGAGGATGCTCTGGCTGGCCTCGGACTGGATCGCCGCCAGCGGGGTGTCGGCCGGGTAGGGCCTGCCGTAGCGGTCGACCGCGTAGTTGTGGTGGGCGAGGAAGCCGTCGACGCTGGCGTATGAGTCGTATTCCGCTTCCTTGTGCCGCACTTCGGCCTCGGTGCTGCCGATGATGAAGCTCAGGCCCTGGAAGAACTTGATGTCTTCGGCGCGGCGGCCGGTGGCCACCGCGAGGCGGCGGGTGTCGCGGATCAGCTCCGCAGCCACCGTGGGATTGGGGGTGACGATGAACTGGCCTTCGGCATTGGCCGCGGCAAACTGGCGTCCGGCGCCCGATGAGCCGGCCTGGAACAGCAGCGGCGTGCGCTGCGGCGAGGGCGCGCTCAGGTGCGGCCCTTCCACCCGGTAACGTGGGCCGACGTGGTGGATCTTGTGGATCTTGTTGTGGTCTGCGAACACGCCGCGCGCGCGGTCGATCAGCAGCGCGCCCTCGTCCCACGAGCCTTCCCACAGCTTGTAGACGACATCGACGTATTCCGCCGCCCAGGCGTAGCGCTCGTCGTGCGGGGTGAGCTGGTCCTGGCCGAAGTTGCGCGCGGCGTTCTCCAGGTGGGTGGTGACGATGTTCCACGCCACCCGTCCGCGCGAGATGTGATCCAGCGTCGACACCTTGCGCGCGAAGTCGAAGGGGTGGGCCTGCAGCACCGAACTGGTGAAGGCGAGCCCGAGGTGCTCGGTGTTCACCGCCAGGGCCGACAGCAGCACCGACGGGTCGTTGCTCGGGATCTGCAGCCCCTCCCGGGCATTGACCTCGTAGTCGCCGCCGAGCGGACCATAGAGGCCGACCACGTCGGCGAAGAAGATGGCGTCGAACAGGCCGCGCTCGAGCGTGCGCGCGAGGTCGACCCACAGATCGACGTCGTTGAAATCGACCTGTCGGGCATCGGGGTGCCGCCACTGTCCGTGCTGGATGTGGGAGGCGGTGTTCATGACGAAGGCGTTGAAGGCGAGGGCGGGCATGGGGTGTCCTGTTCCGAGGAATGGAGGGCGGAGATGCGGCAACGGGCGGGCGTCGTTCAAGCGATGGCTTCGCTGCTGCGTGTCGTGGCTGTGTGGGCGGTCCGGTCTGGGCCTTGCGGTGTGGGCGTGATCGGGATGACGGCGCTCGGGTTGCGGTCTGCGCGCTGGCGCGCGATCGCCTCCCTGGCGACGCGATCGATGACCATGTCGTTGTGCGGCGGGTTGTAGAGGCCGCATTGCACGTCGCGGAAGTAGCGCTCCAGCGGCAGGTCGCGCGACAGCGCGTGGCCGCCGGCGATCTGCATCGCGAGTTCAACGATGCGGATGGCGTTGTTGGTCACCGCGTACTTGGTGATCGCGACCTCGCTGCCGAGCTTGTCCTTGAGGTCGTCGTGGCGGTCCCAGCGCTCGGCCAGGCCGTACAGCAGCGATTTCGACACGCCGATCAGGATCTCGATCTCGCCGATCTTGTGCTGCACCTGCGGCGCGTCCAGGATCACGCCGCCGAGGCTGGGCGCGAAGCGGCTGTCGGCGAAGTCGAGGATGAAGTCGCGCGCGGCTACCGCGATACCGAGATAGATCGCCGGCAACTGCAGCGAGTAGGCGCCGCTGCAGGCCATGAAGCGGCTCGGCTTGCCCTTCTCGAGGCGGACCAGCAGGGCGTCCGCGGGCACCTCCACGGCGTCGAGCTCGACGTCGTGACTGCCGGTGCTGCGCATGCCCAGCGAATCCCAGGTTTCGACGATGCGCACGCGCGCGGACTTGCGCACCAGGAACTCGGCCGTCTGGTCGTCGTCCTCGATATGGGCTAGCACGGTGAAGTGGTTCACTGCGGGCGCCAGCGTGGAGAAGGCCTTGCGCCCCGAGATGAGGTAGCCGTCGCCGTGGCGGCGGGCGACGGTGGTGGGCTTGAAGCCGCGCACGACGTTGCCGGCATCGCGTTCGGTGGCGAAGACATTGATCAGCTCGCCGCGCTCGACCGCATCGCGGCACACACGCTCGAACACGGCCTCGTCCCAGGCGCGCGTGGTGCTGAGGCCGAAGAAGGTCATCAGGTGCCAGCCGAGCGCGAGCGCGGTCGCGCCGCTGGCGCCGGCGATGCGCTCCTGCACCAGCAGCGTCTCGTACAGCGACAGCCCCCGGCCGCCGTATTCCTCGGGGACGGTGAGGCCGAGCGCGCCCTTGTGCCTCAGGATCTCGAAGTGCTCGAACGGGAATTCGCCCGTTCGGTCGTAGCGCGCTGCCGTCGGCCGGATTGCGGCGGCGATGTCATTGGCGTAGGTGGCGAGTTCGGCCTCGCGCGCGTTGCGCAGGGTCGGATCTTCGATGGGCATGGGTCTTGCTCCGCGGCTGCTCAGGAATAGAAGGAAGGCTTCGGGTAGCGGCCGTTGAGCGCCCAGTCGCCGAGTTCGCGCACCTTGTAATCCACCGGGTCGTGCAGGGTATGCACGCGCAGGTTGCGCCAGAAGCGGTCGAGGCGCAGCGCGGCGGTGGTGGAGCGCGCGCCGGTGACTTCGAAGATGCGGCTGGTGAGGTCGAGCCCGCCGCGGGTGGCGGCGACCTTGGCGGTGGCGACGGCGAGCGCGACCTCGCCGCGGCCTTCCGTGCTGAGCGCGAGCCCTGTGTCCCAGGCGGCGTCGAAACGCGCAGCGGCGCGGTCGGCGAGCGCGCGGGTCGATTCGAGCGCGACCCAGAACTCGCCGTAGTGGGCGAGCACATAGGGGTCTTCGCTGACGTGGGCGGCGGGCGAGGCCGACCACAGGCGTGCCTCGTTGCGGGTGTAGTGGCGCGCTTCGGCGAGTGCGCCTTCGGCAATGCCGAGGAAGATGTTCACGAAGATGAGCTGCGCGAGCAGCGGGCGCAGGCAGGCGTGGGGCGAGGACAGCGGCCCGGGCCGGGACAGGATCTCGTCCTCGGCCACCGCGACGCGCTCGAACAGCGCACTGCCGCTGTCGGTCTGGCGCTGCCCCATGTTGTCCCAGTCCCCCAGCAGGGTGATGCCGGCGCGGCGGGTGGGCAGGGCGGCGATGATGAGCTTGCCCTCGGCGCTGTCCTCGACCGCCGAGGCCAGCAGCATGTCGGAGTCGAGCGCGCCGGAGCAGAAGCTCTTGCGCCCCGAAAACTCGCGCCCGCCATCCACGCGGGTGGCGACGGTGCGCTTGTCGAGCGGGTTGAGCGCGTTGCCCCAGAACCAGCCTCGTGTTGCCGTGTCGCGCAGCCACGCCTGCCATTGCTCCGGGCTGCCGAACAGGCGTACCGAGGCCAGTTGCAGGTGATGGAAGGCGAACACATGCGCCACCGAGCTGTCTGCCCGTGCCAGCTGGCGTACGACGGACAGCGTTTCGGCCCAGCTCGCGCCGAGGCCGCCGTATTCGCGTGGAATGCTCAGCTTCAGGAGGCCGCTCGCGCGCAGCAGGTCGCGCTCGGCCTTCGGCGTGCCCCCGGCGAGGTCGCGCGCGGCGGCGGTTTCGGCGAAGCGTGCGGCCAGGCGTGCGGCGATGGCGGCGGGGGATTCCGCGCTTACGGTATTCGGTTCGAGGGTATGGGCGTCGCTCAGACTCATGGGGGATGGTTCCTTTGCCAGCGTGCCGGCGCGGTTGGCGCGAAGTGGGGGAGAAGGAGGAGGGGCGAAAGGAGTTGCCGGGGGAGCCGCTCAGGCCTCGACTGTGGCCAGGGCGTCGGCGGGGCTGTCGCCGATGAGGCCGAAGCGCTTGAGCTGGGTGCGCAGGATGTTGCGCGAGATGCCGAGCTGCTTCGCGGTGCGGACCTGGTTCTCGCGGCAGTACTCGAAGGCGGTCGTGAATAGCAGTTGTTCGATGCGCTCGTAGACCTCGGGCGTGTCTTCATCCAGCAGCCGGCGCAGGCCCGCGCGCACGGTGGCGAAGCCGTCTGCGTGGCTGCCGCCGGGATCGGGCGTCGCACCGGGAGGCGACAGCGCGAAGCCGGGCAGGCGCAGGTCGCCGGGATTGACGACGCCGTTCTGGCACACGATCAGCGCGAAGTGGACGACGTTCTCCAGTTCGCGGATGTTGCCCGGCCAGTGGTAGGCCACCAGTTCCGCGGCAGCTTCCTGGCTCAGGCGCGGCGTCGGGATGTCGAGGCGCTGGCGGTAGAAGTCGATGAAGTACTCGACCAGCGGCAGGATGTCGCCCGGGCGTTCGCGCAGCGGCGGGAGTTCCACCGGCGCGACGTTGAGGCGGTAGTAGAGGTCGAGCCGGAAATGCCCGGCCTGCACCGCTTTCTCCAGATTGACGTTGGTCGCGGCAACCAGGCGCACATCCACCGGGATCGGCTTGCGCGAGCCCAGCCGCACCACCTGGCGCTCCTGCAGCACGCGCAGCAGCTTGACCTGCATCGCCAGCGGCAGGTCGCCGACCTCGTCGAGGAACAGCGTGCCGCCGTTGGCCGCCTCGAACCAGCCGGCGCGCGCCTGCTGGGCGCCGGTGAAGGCGCCGGCCTCGTGGCCGAACAGCTCGGCCTCGACCAGGTTGTCGCTGAACGCGCCGCAATTGACCGCCACGAAGGGGCCGCTGCGTCCGCTCTGCGCGTGGATGTGGCGCGCCACCAGCTCCTTGCCGGTGCCGGTCTCGCCGATGATCAGCACGTTGGCTTCGGTCGGCGCGATGAGCTCGACCTGGCGCAGCAGGCGCAGCGATTTGGCGTCATGGAAGATCAACGCCTTGGCGCGGATGGAGAGCGCGCCTTGCCCGGCGTTGGGCAAGGTCAGCAGCTTGGCGGTGTTCGATTCGGGCATGTTGCACTCCTGTGCGGGGGCGAGGCCGCGGAACTCCTGGCAGCGGATCAAGAGCGGCGCTCGTGTTGCAGTGGGGAAAGCGCAGCGGTCAGGGCGTGCTCGGCATGGTCGTTCTGCGCAGGCTCAGGAAGCGTCGCGTCTGGTGCCGCAGCCGCGCGAGCGCGCCGCTGCGTCCGCGCAGCGGCGCTCGCTGGTCCGGCGTGATCATCCCGAGCGGGAGGTCGCCCGCGCTGTCGCGGAGTTGCTGCAACAGGCTCGGAGCGAGCGGCCAGGGCCCGTGACCGGACTCGACATTGATGTGTCCTGCATCGCCCGCATCGATCAGCCTGCTTCCCCAGCGCTCGGCCCATTCATGCGCCACGTCCTGGCTCAGCCACGGGTCGCTGCGGCTGACGACCATGAAGCTGGGACAGGGGAGGCCGGATTGCGGCAGGAAGCGGCCGACCCCGGCGCTGCGCTGTGGGTCCTCGCGCACGCCGAGGAGTTCGAAGCGCTCCGGATCGGCGGGCGCCACCAGCAGCAGGCCTGCAACCTTCTGCGGCCGATCCACCGCGGCCACCACGCTGGCGAGGCAGCCGAAGCTGTGCGCAACGATCCACACCGCACCGGCCGAGGCGTCGATCTCGCGCCGTACCTCGCCTGCCCAGCGCGCGAGCAGCGGGGTGTCCCAGTCGATGCCGCCGACGCGCCGGGCCTCGGGCAGTTCGCCCTCGAGCCAGCTCTGCCAGTGCCCGGGGCCGCTGCCGCGGTAGCCGGGGACGATCAGCACCGTCTGGCGCATGACGGCCTCACAGCGTGGCGATCGACACTTCGGTGGACTTCACCAGCGCGACGACCTCGGAGCCGGGCTTGAGCCCGAGCTCGTCGACCGAGCGCGTGGTGATCACCGAGGTGACGATGCCCGAGGAAGTTTCCACATCGACTTCGCTGACCACCTCGCCACGGATGATTTCCTTCACCCGGCCGCGAAACTGGTTGCGGACGTTGATTGCCTGGATTGCCATCGCAGTGCTCCTCGCTTACTTGGCGTAGATCTGGTCGAACACCCCGCCGTCGGCAAAGTGCTTCTTCTGCGCCGCCTGCCAGCCGCCGAGGTCCTCGATGGTGATCAGCTCGACTTTCGGGAAGCGGGCGACGTCGGCCGGGTCGGCGTGTTCGGGCCTGACCGGGCGGTAGTAGTGCTTGGCGGCGAGCTTCTGCCCGACCGGCGAGTACAGGTACTCGAGGTAGGCCTGGGCGAGCTTCTCGGTGCCGCGCTTTTTCGCCACGCCATCGACGACGGTGACCGGCGGTTCGGCGCGGATCGAGATCGAGGGCACGACGATCTCGAACTTGTCCGGACCGAGTTCGTTGATCGACAGGAAGGCCTCGTTCTCCCACGCCAGCAGCACGTCGCCGATGCCGCGCTGGACGAAGGTGTTGGTGGCGCCGCGGGCGCCCGAATCCAGCACCGGCACGTGCTTGATCAGTTCGGTGACGAAGACCTGCGCGGTCTGTTCGTTGCCGCCCGGCTGCTTGAGCGCGTAGGCCCAGGCGGCGAGGTAGTTCCAGCGCGCGCCGCCGGAGGTCTTGGGGTTGGGGGTGACGACCTCGACGCCCGGCTTGACCAGGTCGCCCCAGTCCTTGATGCCCTTGGGGTTGCCCTTGCGTACCAGGAAGACGATGGTCGATGTGTAGGGCGAGCTGTTGTTGGCCAGGCGTTTCTGCCAGTCGGCGGGGATCTTGCCCGTCTGCTCGGCGATGGCGTCGATGTCGTAGGCCAGGGCCAGCGTGACAACGTCGGCTTCGAGGCCGTCGATCACCGCGCGCGCCTGCTTCCCGGCGCCGCCGTGGGACTGCTTGATGGTGACGGTCTCGCCGGTGCGGGCTTTCCAGTGCTTGGCGAACTCGGGGTTGAAGTCCTGGTAGAGCTCGCGTGTGGGGTCGTAGGAGACGTTGAGCAGGGTGGTCTGCGCGTGGGCGACGCCGGCGAGGCCGGTGGCGAGCGCCAGGGTGAGCAGGGTGCTGCGAAGGGGGCCGAGCTTCATTTCTTTCTCCGGATGGGTGAGTGCGATGGCGAAAATTTAGCCTTCGTGCGCCTTCACCCGAACCAAGAAAAAACGGATTGCTTATTCGCTCGGCGGCCGGGAGGCGACGACCCCGCGCACGACGAGCACCCTGTGCGCGCGGCCCGTCTTTGGAATCCACGACCGGGTTCGCTAACATCTCGCGTTCTTTCGCCCGCCCCGCGACCGCGGCGCGGCCTGTCACGCCTTCGCATGGGGAATTCCACAAATGATCGTCTTCGTCACCGGCGCCTCCGCCGGCTTCGGCGCCGCCATCGCGCGCAGCTTCGTCAAGGGCGGCCACCGCGTCGTCGCCACCGCACGCCGCAAGGACCGCCTGGATGCGCTCGCCGCCGAACTCGGCGACGCGCTGCTGGCGCTCGAGCTCGACGTGCGCGACGCCGATGCGGTCGCCGCGGTGCCGGGCGTGCTGCCCGACGGCTTCGCCGAGGTGGACGTGCTGGTCAACAACGCCGGCCTCGCGCTCGGCCTCGAACCTGCGCACAAAGCCTCGCTGGAAGACTGGCACACCATGATCGACACCAACTGCACCGGCCTGGTGCAGGTCACCCGCGCCTTCCTGCCCGGCATGGTGGCGCGCAACCGCGGCCACATCTTCAACCTCGGCTCGGTGGCCGGACGCTGGCCCTATGCTGGCGGCAACGTCTATGGCGCCACCAAGGCCTTCGTGCGCCAGTTCAGCCTCAACCTGCGCGCCGACCTGCTCGGCACCGCGCTGCGCGTCACCGACATCGAGCCCGGGCTGTGCGGCGGTACCGAGTTCTCCAACGTGCGCTTCCACGGCGACGACGACAAGGCGGCCAAGGTGTATGCCGACGTGCAGCCGCTGACCGCCGAGGACATCGCCGACTCGGTGTACTGGATCGCCACCCGGCCGGCGCACGTCAATATCAACACCATCGAGCTGATGCCGGTGGCGCAGTCCTTCGCCGGCTTGTCGGTGCATCGCGGCTGAGCCCTGGCCGGCGTGCGACCACATCCGCAGCGGAGCGGGCAGGGCGCCGTCGCCGCTCCCTCGCGCTGGCGCCACGTCGGGTTCGCTTGCGACGATGGCCGCATGCGCCTGCCCGGGGGGGCGAGGCGGGCGGCCTGCGGACGACTCCGTGCCTGTGGCGAGTTTGTAACAGTGTCATTTTCTTGCAGCAGGATGCGCATAATTTCCGCAATGCATCATCGATCCGCCCGACCGTGACTCCAGATCTTCCGCCTTCCGCTCCGGAGCCCGCAGTGCCTTCCGTCGGGCGCCGCCCGCGCCCCTGGCGCGTGCTGGGCGTTGCCATCTGCGTGGCGCTGCTGGTGGCGAGCGTGGCGGGCGGCCTGCTGCTGTGGCACGAGGCCGGTACCTCGCGCCTGCAGGCGCGCGCGCTCGCGCGTTACGCCGCGCGCCTCGACTACGCCCTGCTGGCGGGGCCGAGCGCGGCGATCCGCTTTCCTGCCCACGGCCCCTTCGACCAGCGCCTCGGCTACACCGAGCTGGCGCGCTTTTCCGAGCGCCTGCAGGCGCGCGGCTTCGCACTCGTCGAGCAGGTGCGCTTCGACGATGCGCTGCTCGCCCACGTCGAGCGCGGCCTGTTCCCGCCCTACGCCGAGAAGACGCGCGCGGGCCTGGACGTCTTCGACTGTCGCGGCGAGCCGCTGTACGGCTTCCGCTATCCCTGGCGCGGATACGAGCGCTTCGAGGACGTGCCGGCGATCGTCGCCCAGGCCCTGCTCTTCATCGAGAACCGCGACCTCCTCGACGAATCGCGGCCGACGCTCAATCCCGCGGTGGACTGGGCACGCTTCGCGCGCGCGGCGCTCGGCCAGCTCGGACGCATGGTCGATGCCGACCTCGACGCGCCCGGCGGCAGCACGCTCGCCACCCAGATCGAGAAGTACCGCCACTCGCCTGGCGGCATCACCCAGGATGCGCGCGAGAAGCTGCGCCAGATGGTGTCCGCCTCGGTCCGTGCCTATCGCGAGGGCGAGCAGACGCTGCCGCTACGCCGGCGGCTGGTGCTCGACTACCTGAACACCGTGCCGCTCTCGGCCGCGCCCGGTCACGGCGAGGTCAACGGACTGGGCGACGGGCTGTGGGTGTGGTTCGGCGCCGAGTTCGCGCGCGTGAATGCCTTGCTGGCGGCGCCGGTGGGCGAGGGGGAGGAGCGCATCGCCCAGGGTCGAGCGCTGCGCCAGGTGGTCGCGCTGATGATCGCGCACCGTCGGCCCTCGTGGTATCTCGCCGGCGGGCGCGAGGAGCTGGCGCGCACCACCGACGCCTACCTGCGCCTGTTCGCCGAGGCCGGGCTGATCGGCGCCGTGCTGCGCGACGCCGCGCTCGCCCGGCCGCTCGCCTTCCGCGACCTCGTCGCCGATCCGGCCTGGGTTCCGGCCACGCCAGGCAAGGGCACGACCGCGGTGCGCGCCCGCCTCGCCGGTCTGCTCGACACCTCGCTGTACAGCCTCGACCGCCTCGACGCCGAGCTCGGCACCACCCTGCACGGCGGCCTGCAGCAGGCCGTGGGGGACTACCTCGGGCGCCTCGCCGACCCGGATTTCGCGCGCAGCCAGGGCCTGATCGGCGAGCGCATGCTGCAGCCGGCCACCCTCGGCGCGGTGCGCTACAGCTTCACGCTGGTCGAGCGCACCGCGGGCGGCAACCGCGTGCGCGTGCAGACCGACACCACCGACCAGCCGCTCGACATCAACGAGGGCAGCAAGCTCGAGCTCGGCTCCACCGCCAAGCTGCGCGTGCTGGCGACCTATCTCGAGCTGGTCGCCGAACTCCACGGCCGGCTCGCGGCGCTGGATCCTCCGGCGCTGCGCCGCGTCGAGGTCGACGCGCAGGACCGTCTGACGCGCTGGGCGATCGACCACCTCGCCAGCGCGCCGGACCGCAGCCTGCCGGCGATGCTCGAGGCCGCGCTCGAACGCCGCTTCTCGGCCAGCCCGGGCGAAGGCTTCTTCACCGGCGGAGGCCGCCACACCTTCGGCAACTTCAACGCCAGCGACAACGCGCGCAATCCCACCCTGCGCGAGGCCCTGCAGGCCTCGATCAACCTGCCCTTCGTGCGCCTGATGCGCGAGCTCGTGCGTCACACCATGTACCAGGTGCCGGGCAGCACCGCGCGCCTGCTCGAGGACAACGAGGACCCGCGCCGCGTCGAGTATCTGGTCCGCTTCGCCGACCGCGAGGGCCAGCTCTTCCTGCGCCGCTTCTGGCGCAAGTACCAGGACAGCACGGCGGAGGAGATCCGTTCCACCCTGCTCGACGGCCTGCGCCCGGGCGCGGACCGCCTCGCCGCGGTGTTCCGCTACCTGGAGCCCGAGGCCCCGCCGCACGCGCTCGCCGATTTCCTCGCCCGCCGCCTCGGCGAGCCCCCCGCCGCCGCACGCCTCGCCCAGCTCTATGCGCGCAACGCCCCGGAAGCCTTCGACCTGCCCGACCGTGGCTACGTGGCACGCGTGCATCCGCTCGAGCTGTGGCTGGTCGCCTTCCGCCTGCAGCACCCCGAGGCCACGCTGGCCGAGGCGGTGGCGGCGAGCGCGGACGAGCGCCAGCAGGTGTATCGCTGGCTGTTCCGCACCCGCGCCAAGGGCGCGCAGGACTCGCGCATCTTCACCCTGCTCGAGGTCGAGGCCTTCCTCGAGATCCACCGCCGCTGGGCGCGCCTGGGCTATCCCTTCGGCCACCTCGTGCCTTCGCTCGCCACCGCGCTTGGCAGCTCGGGCGATCGTCCGGCGGCGCTCGCCGAGCTGATGGGCATCATCGTCAACGACGGCCAGCGCCTGCCCGTGCAGCGCATCGACACGGTGCGCTTCGCGCGCGCCACGCCCTACGAGTCCGCCTTCGCCATCCGCCCGGTGGAAGGCGACCCGGTGATGGCGCCGGAGGTCGCGCGCGCGCTGCGCGGGGCGCTGTCGGACGTGGTCGAGGGCGGCACCGCGCGCCGTCTGGCGGGCGCTTTCAAGCTGGCCGACGGCAGCGAACTGGCGCTCGGTGGCAAGACCGGCACCGGCGACAACCGCATCGTGGTGCGCGGACGCGCCGGTCTTGCGCTCAACCGCACCGCCACCTTCGTGTTCTACCTCGGCCCGCGCCACTTCGGCACGCTGACCGCCTACGTGATCGGCCCCGAGGCGGCGAGCTACCGCTTCACCTCCGGCCTGCCGGTGCAGATCCTGAAGTCGATGGGGCCCTTGCTGATCCCGCACCTGGAGTTGGCGCGCGCAGACGCCTGCCTGCCGCCGCCGCTGTCGGGCGCACCTGCGGCGGTGGGGGCGGGCGAGGAAGGCGGTGTCCCCGAAGGCGAGGTCCCATCGAGCCGGGTGGGGGAGGGCAGGATCACCGGGGTGGTGGTCGAGTGAGCGGACCGGGTGGTCCGGCTTACGGGTGGAAGGGCCAGAACAGCGGGATCAGCGCGCTGCACAGCAGCCAGGTGAGGACGTTCATGGGCACGCCGAGGCGGGCGAAGTCGGCGAAGCGGTAGTTGCCCGCGCTATAGACCAAGGTGTTGGTCTGGTAGCCGATCGGGGTGGCGAAGCTGCAGCTTGCGGCGAACATCACGCCGACCACGAAGGGGCGCGGATCCACCCCCATCTGCTGGGCGAGCCCGATCACGACCGGGGTGAACAGCACCGCGATCGCGTTGTTGCTCAGCACCTCGGTGGCCACCGAGGTGATCAGGATCACCAGCGACAACATCAGCCACGGCGACATGCCCTCGCCGAGCGCGGCGAGCTGGGCGGCGAGCAGCTGGTCGAGGCCGGAGTTGCGCATCGCGATGCTGATCGCGAGCATGCCGAAGATCAGCACCAGGATCGGCCACTCGATCGACTTGTAGGCCTCGTCGCTGGTGATGCAGCCGGTGGCGATCACGATCGCCGCGCCGATCAGCGCCAGGCCCTCGATCGGCATCACGTTCAGCGCGGCGAGCAGCATCACGCCGACGATGGTGGCGAGCGCGACCGGCGCCTTGTGGCGGCGGCTGGTCATCTGGCGGCCCTCGGTGATCGCGAACAGGTCGCCGTTGTCGCAGAAGCGCTGGATCTGCGCCGGCGTGCCCTCCACCAGCAGCACGTCGCCGCCCAGCAGCTGGAAGTCCTCGCCGATCTGCGCGAATGAGGCGTCGCGCCGATGCACCGCGACGAGGTGGATGCCGTAGCGCGCGAGCAGGTCGAGATCGCGGATCGGGCGCAGGATGTAGCGCGAGGTCTGGCCGACGATCGCCTCCACCATCACCAGGTCGCGCCGGCGCAGGGTCTCGATGTCGTGGGCCTCGGCGCCCGCCGGCGCCTGCAGGCCGACGCCGTCGCTGCTGCGCAGCGCCATCATCGCGTCGCTGCGGCTGTGCACGACCACGCGGTCGCCGACCTCCAGCCGGGTGTCCGGGGCCGGGTCGGCGAGCTCGATGTCGCCGCGCACCAGGTTGAGCACCTGGATGATGCCGTTCGACAGACGCGCCTCGCGCAGCGTCCTGCCGGCCAGGTGCGAGCCCTCGGGCACGAAGAGCTCGGTCATGAACCAGCGCTCGCCGGCGCCGAACTGCTGGCTCAGGGTCTCGCGCACCGGCAGCAGGCGGGGCGCGAACACCAGCATGAAGGCGCTGCCCACCAGCGCCATGAGGATCGCCGGCAGGCTGATCTCGAACATCGAGAAGGGCGCCAGGCCCTGCTCGCGCGCGACGCCGTCGACCAGGATGTTGGTCGAGGTGCCGACCATGGTGATCAGCCCGCCGAGGATGGTGGCGTAGGAGAGCGGGATGAGCAGGCGCGAGGGGGCGAGGCCCTGGCGGGCCGCCACCGCGATCACCGCCGGGATCATCACCATCACCACCGGGGTGTTGTTGATGAAGGGCGACACCAGCAGGCAGGCGGCGATCAGCGCCAGCAGCAGGCGGCGCTCGCCCGCGCCGGCCGCGGCGGCGAGCCACTCGCCGAGCTGGTCCACGCAGCCGGTGCGCGACAGCGCCGCGCTGATGATGAACAGGCAGGCGATGGTGATCGGGGCGCTGTTGCCGAACACACCGAGCACCTCCTTGGTGTTCAGCATGCCCGCCACGAGCAGCACGCCCACGGCGACCATGACCGCCACGTCGGGCTTCACCCACTCGCGCACGAAGGCGACGAAGAGGACGACGAGGACGAGGCCGACGAAGAGGGGGGCGTGGAGCTCGGGTAGCGGCATGGCGGCACGAATGGGCGGGGGAATGGAGCTTAGCTGCCGCGTTTATGCATTCAAAAGACTTGATATTCCATAGCTTATTCCTCTCGGTTCATTCGAGCGGTGGCTGAAGTCGGGCGGTGCGCGGCGATCCACCTCGGCGCCGCAGCCCGGCAGCGGATGCCTGCAGTGGCGCAGGGGGTTCGATCTCGCCGTTGTCGGCCTATATTTGTCATGCGGGTCCCGCGAAGCCGCCTACGAGGGGAAAGTCATGCGTCTCCGTTTCTTCCTGTCGTCCCCGGGCGATGTCGCCGACGAGCGCACATTCGCCCAGCAGGTCATCGAGCAGGAGCTGCCGAAGGATCCCTTCATGCGCGGCCGGGTCGGTTGCGAGGCGGTGCGCTGGGACGACCCTGCGGCACCGGTGGCGATGCCGGCGACACTGACGCCGCAGGAAGCGGTCAATCGCGGGCTGCCGCGGCCTTCGGCGTGCGACTGCGTGATCGTCGTGTTGTGGTCGCGGCTGGGGACGCCGCTGCCGGCGAGCTGCACCCGCCCCGACGGCAGCCGCTATCTCTCGGGCACCGAATGGGAATACGAGGATGCCATCGCCGCGAAGCCGCAGCCCCACATCCTCGTGTATCGCCGGCGCAGCCCGCCCGAGCTCGGCGACCCGCTCGATGCGGACTACGACGAGCGCCTCGCCCAGTACCGCAGGGCGAACGACTTCTTCAAGCGCTTCCGCAACGCGGATGGTTCGCTTGCCGGCGGCTTCGCCGAGTACGACACGCCGCAGGAGTTCCGCGACCGCCTGCGCGTGGATCTGCGCGCCTTCATCCAGCGCCGACTCGACAGCGAGCAGGCCAACGGGCAGACCGTACGCGTCAACGCGCCGCCGCCGTATGGACGGATTGCGAAGGCGCTCGCCAGCGGTTCTGCGGTGCCGATCATCGGTCCCGGCATCTGCCGCTCGGGGCGCCCCGGCGACGAGCCCTGGGACCCCGATGCACCGCGCTTTCTCCCCAGCGGCAACGAGCTGTCGGCGTGCCTGGCCGACGAGGCGGGGTTCCCGTCGCAGGCCGAACGCGACCAGCTGGCGGAGGTGGCGTCCTACTACGAGGCCTTCAAGACCCGTGATGCCCTGCGCGAGCGACTGCGTTCGCTGCTCGCGCCGGCCGCGCCGGACAAGCTCGCCGTGCCGCCGCTCTACTCGTTGCTCGCCAGTCTCGAGAAGCCGCTGCTGATCATCACGACCAACTACGACACCCTGATCGAGCAGGTCTTCCGCAACGCGCAGAAACCCTACGACCTGGTCGTGTACTCCGAACTCAAGGAGCTCGGCAACGCCGTCCTGTGGTGGCCGCACGGCGCCCTGAAGCCGGAGACGGTGGCGCCGAACGAACTTTCCATCGAGCTCGAGAAGAAGACGGTGATCTTCAAGATGCACGGCTCCATCGTTCCCCAGACGTCCGACCTCGACACCTTCGTGATCACCGAGTCGGACTATGTCGAACTGCTTGCGCGCATCGCCAGCAGGTCGGCGATTCCGGCCCTGTTCGCGTCGCACTGTCAGGACCGCAATCTGCTGTTCCTCGGCTACAGTCTGCGCGACTGGAGCTTCCGCACGATCCTGCAGAGCCTCAACCGCTTCTTCGCCAAGCGCCTCGTCGCCGGCGACGACGAGATCCAGTCGTGGGCGATCGACGATCGCTTCTCCGAGCTCGAGCTCAAGTTCTGGCAGCGGCGCGGGGTGTATCCCTACGAGGTGAACCTGGACGAGTTCGTCCGTTTGCTGCGCGCGAGGATGTCGCCATGAACGCCGAGGTCCGCATCGAGCAGCGTTGCCCCTACGTCGGCCTGCAGCCCTTCGAGGAGGCCGACCGGGCCTTCTTCTTCGGGCGCGAGCGCGACCAGCGGGTGATCATCGCCAACCTGCTCTCGTCCCCGCTGACGATCCTTTATGGATCGAGCGGGGTGGGCAAGAGCTCGGTCCTGATGGCCGGCGTCGTGCCGCAGCTGCATCGCGAGCGGCCGCGGACCCCGGTGGTGGTGTTCCGCAACTGGGTGGATCGCGACTTCCAGCTCGCGCTGACGCGCGCCTGCATCGAAACCGTCTGGGCCATGCAGGTGGACCAGCCCAGGCCGGCGGAGACCCTGCCCCTCGAAGAGGTGCTGCGCGCCTGCGCTGAAGCTGCGCATGGCACGATCCTGGTGATCTTCGACCAGTTCGAGGAATACTTCCTCTATCACGCCAAGGACAGCGAGGCGGCCGGCGCGTTCGAGGCCCAGTTCGCGCGTGCGGTGAACCGCGAGGACGTGGATGTCGGTTTCCTGGTCGCGCTGCGCGACGACAGCCTGTCGCGGCTGGACCGCTTCCAGGAGCGCATCCACAACCTGCTGAGCAACCGCCTGCGACTCAACCATCTGGAGCCGGAGGCGGCCGGCGACGCGATCCGCAAGCCGTTGGAGGTGTGGAACGCGCTGCAGGCGGTGGGCGTGCCGCCGGTCGGCATCGACGATGAACTGGTCGACGAGCTGCTCCGCCAGGTCCGCATCGGCCAGGTCTCGGCCGGACGCCCCGGGGGCAGCGGGGGGCTGCGCCACGACGAGGGCTGCATCGAGGCGCCCTTCCTGCAGCTGGTCATGGTGCGACTGTGGGAGGAGGAGCGCGCGCAAGGCTCGGACCGGTTGCGGCGGGAGACGCTCGACCGGTTGAAGGGTGCCGACGAGATCGTTCGCACCCACCTCGACGTCGCGATGGCCCGCCTCGATGCGACGAGCCAGGCAGTGTGCGCCAGCTTCTTCGATCGGCTGGTCACCCCGAGCGGCAGCAAGATCGCCTGCGGCGCCGCGGACCTGATCAGCTGGGCGGGGGATCTCGCGCCCCACGTCCCCGCGGTGCTGCAGTCCTTGAGCGACGCGCGCAACCGCATCCTGCGCACCGTGTCCGTCCCCGACAACCCGGAGGTGATGCGCTACGAGATCTACCACGACGTCCTCGCGCCCGCCATCCTCGACTGGCGCCAGCGCTTCGAGGCCGATCGGCAGCGCGAGGAAGCGCTCCGGGTGGCTCGCGAGAAGGCCGCACGGCGCGAGGAGGAGGCGCAGATCGCGCGCGAACGCGCGGCCCGGCGCGCCTTGCACAGGTGGCTCGTGGGCCTGGGCATGATGAGTTGCGTCGCCGGTGCGGGATGGCTCTATGCGTCCTGGGAGGGAATGCGTTCGGCGGCCAACGAGAAGGCGGCGCAGTCGATCTCGAACGCGCCTATCGATCCCGGAAGTGCGCTGAGCCTGGCGCTGGAGGCGGTGGAGGCGACGGTCCCGTCCTGGATGTCGGTCGCTCGCGCGGCCCGCCTGCACCTGACCCCGACCGCTGCCGCCGAAGACGCCTTGCGCCAGGCGATCCAGGCCTCGCGCCTGGTGTGGACCCTGCCGGTGAGCGGCAGGGCGCTCTCCGATGTGGCTTTCAGTCCCGATGGCGGCCGGCTGCTCACTGCCGGCCAGGATCAGACCGCGCGGGTGTGGGATATCCGCAGCGGCCGTCCCGCCGAGCCCGTCGTCACCTTCGCGCACGACGCCTGGGTGCGGCGGGGCCGCTTCCTGCCCGATGGCGAGCGCGTCATCACGGTGTCCGGAGGCCTGGCCTACCTGTGGTCCCTCGCGCAGCCGACGGCTCCGCTGCGCAGTTTCGAGCATGGCGGGAACATCTACTCTGCCTTCGATACCAGCGCCGACGGCCGGCGCCTCGCGACCGCCGGGGATGGCGCGCAGAAGGCGCGCGTGATCCGCATCTGGGACGTCGACGCGGACGTGCCGGAGCCGCTGCTCACCCTGGATGCGGAGGGGGCATGGATCATGGGGCTGGCGTTCAGCCCGGATGGCTGCTGCGTCGCCACCGCTGCGGTCGAGCGCGGCAAGGCCGAGCGAAGCGCGATCGCCCTGTGGGGGCTCGAGCGCCGGCGCGAGATCCTCTCCCTGCCGCTCGAGGAGCCGAGTGACGCGATCGCGTTCGCGCCCGATGGCAGCGCGCTGGTCACCGCCAGCCGTGATGGCTGGCTGCGGGTATGGGAGCCCGCGGGGAAAGGGTTCGATGTGCTGCTGCGCGAAGCGGCGGGCGGCACGCACCGGGGTGAGGTGCTCGCGTGGAATGGGCGGACGCTGGCCGGTCACGGCGACCGCATCCGCAATGTGGAGGTGAGTGCGGACGGGGCCCTGATCGCCAGCGCGGGCGGCGACGGGACGGCAAGGGTCTGGAGCCGGCATACGGGCGAGAACCTGCTTACGCTGACGGGGCACCTCTCCTACGTGGAGGCGGCCCGCTTCAGCCCCGACGGGCGTCACGTGGCGACGGCGAGCCGTGACGGCACGGTCAAGTTCTGGAACATCGAGGGGCACGCCAACACGGTCACCAGCATCGCCTTCAGCCCGGATGGTCGTACCCTGGCCACCGGCAGCAGCGACCGCACCGCCCGCATCTGGGACTTCGCGGACGGTACCCCGCGACTGCGCCATACCCTGCGCGGTCATGCCGATCAGGTGCATCGCGTGGCCTTCGACCCTTCCGGGGCGCGGCTCGCGACCGCCGGGCTGGACAACCAGCTGCGCCTCTGGGACGTCGCGAGCGGCGAGGCGGTCACGCTGCCGAGCGTGCCTCCCGAGCATCGGCACAAGGATCAGCTCAGGGGGGTGGCCTTCAGTCCGGACGGCCGCCTGCTGGCGAGTGCCGGGGCCGACGGCCATGCACGGCTCTATCCGCTTGCGGGGGAGGGAAGCCCGGTCTCCGTGCTGCATGGCGGGGCGACGATCCAGGTGTCGGGCGTGGCCTTTCATCCCGGGGGCGAGCGCTGGGCGACCAGCGGCTTCGACGGCAAGCTGAAGCTGTGGGATCTGTCCGGGACCGATCTCGGCACGGTCGGCTTGCCGGATGACGAGCGCAAGCTCGGTATCCGCATCGCCGGCCTCGCCTTCAGTCCGGATGGAGAATACGTCGCTGCGGTGGTGCAGCGACGTGTGCGGGTCTGGCCGGTCGCTGCCTTCAAGGAGCCGGAGGTCCACCCGCCCGTGCGCCTGCCGCTCATCGAGGGCGCGCGCCACTGCGCGGCGCTCGCCTACAGCCCGGACGGCCGCTGGCTGGCGGTGGGCTGCAGCGACGCCGGCGTGCGCCTGTTCGAGATGCCCGCGGGAACGCTCGTCAAGACCATCACGGTGCACAAGAACGAGGTCCGCGGCGTCGCCTTCAGCCCGGACGGGACGCTGCTGGCCACGGCCAGCAACGACAAGACCTTCCATGTCTCCCCGCTCGCCTTCGAGGCGGTGTACGAGGCCGCGCGGCGCCTGCAGAAGGCGACGGCGGCCGAGCGCTAGTGGTCGGCGCGTGGCGGTCCAAGGGGCGCGCCTTGCGCCAGCCTAGCGCCGCGCCGCGTCCAGGCGCGCCTGTGCGCTGTGCTCGAGCTCGGCGGCACGTTCGCGCAGGAACTCGAGGAAGGCGCCGGCGAGCGGAGTGAGGCGCTTGCCGGCCGGATACACCACCTGCCACTGGGTCGGGAGCGGGGTGCCTTCCACGCGCAGCACCGCGATGCCTTCGTCCACCGCATGTGCGAGCGCGTGGGCGGACAGCAGCGACAGCCCCAGCCCGCCCGCCACCGCCTGCTTCACCGCTTCGTTGCTGCCGAGTTCCAGGCGCGGGCGCAGGGCGAGGCCGTGGGCGGCGAAGAACTGCTCGGCCGCCTGGCGGGTGCCGGAGCCGGGCTCGCGCAGCACGAACTCCTCGGCGGCGATCGCCTCGATCTCCAGCTTTCTGCGGCATCCCGCGAGCGGATGCGCGGTGGAGGCCACCACCACGAGCGGATTCGACAGGAAGGGCGTGGCCACCACCGGCGGCGCCTGCGGCGGCCGGCTCATGATGTAGAGGTCGTCGAGGTTGTCGGCCAGGCGTCGGATCACCGCGTCGCGGTTGAGCACCGCCAGCGACACCTCCACCGCCGGGCGCTCGCGGCGGAAATCGCCGAGCAGGCGCGGGATGAAGGTCTCCGCGGTGCTGACCACCGCCAGCCGCAGCCGCCCCACCACATCGCCGCGCAGCTCGGCGAGGGTCTCGTCGAGGCGCTCCAGCTCCTGCTCGACCCGGTTCGCGGTGTCGAGCACCACGCGCCCGGCCGCGGTCAGGTGCAGGCGGCGGCCGACGCGCTCGAACAGTGGCAGGCCGACCTGCTCGGCGAGCTGGCGCAGCTGCGCCGACAGCGTGGGCTGGGTCAGGTGCAGGCGCTGGGCGGCGCGCGACACGCTGCCCTCGCGCGACACCGCGAGCAGCAGGCGGAGCTGGTGGAAGGTCAGGCGCATCGGCGATGGACGAGCGTCATTCGAGTGATAGAGAAAAATCTATGGTAAGTTGAAGAATAAATCATTTTTCTCGATGTGTGCGCCGCGGCAAAATTCGCCTCGCACTGACGCAGCCGCGCCCCCGGAGAACCGGCGCGGTGCTCCCCCGGTTCCGCGCCCGCGCGCTCCGTTCATCGAGGAAAACAACACATGGTCGATGCCGTTCCCTTCTTCTTCGCCCTCGGCGCGGTGGCCTCGCTCGCCCGCTCCGGCCTGCGCCTGCCCGCCGCCGTCTTCGAGACCCTGTCGATCTACCTGCTGCTGGCGATCGGTCTCAAGGGCGGGGTGGAGATCGCGCGCTCGGAGAGCGCCACGCTGTGGGTCGATGCGTTGCTGGCGATCGGCCTCGGCGCGCTGATCCCGCTGCTGGTCTTCCCGCTCTTCCGCCTGCGCTTCTCGCGCCCGGACGCAGCTTCGCTGTCGGCGCACTACGGCTCGGTCAGCATCGTGACCTTCGCGGTGGGCGCGGCGGTGCTGGCCGGACGCGGCATCGAGGTGGAAGGCCACCTGGCCCTGCTCGCCGCCCTGATGGAGGCGCCGGCGCTGATCGTCGCCACGCTGATCGCGCGCTGGGGGGTGAAGTCAGCCGATGGCAGCTCGACCGCCGGCGCGCTGGTGCACGAGGTCTTCGCCAACAAGAGCGTGGTGCTGCTCGGCGGCGGCATCCTGATCGGCTGGATCGCCGGGCCGCAGGGCCTGGAGCCGCTGTCGCCGCTCTTCGTCGATCTGTTCAAGGGCGCGCTGTGCCTGTTCCTGCTCGAGATGGGGCTGATCGCCGCCGACCGCCTGCCCGACCTGAAGAAGGCGGGGCTGTTCCTCGTCGGCTGCGCGCTCGCCCTGCCGCCGCTGCTGGCGCTGGCCGGCTGGGGCGTGGCGCAGGCGATGGGCCTGGGCGTGGGCGGCACGGTGCTGATGATGACGCTGGCGGGCAGCGCCTCCTACATCGCCGCGCCGACCGCGATGCGGATCGCGGTGCCCGAGGCCAACCCGGCGCTGGGGGTGGCGGCGGCGTTGGCGGTGACCTTCCCGTTCAACCTGCTGCTCGGGATCCCGCTGTACCTGTGGTGGGCGCAGGCGATGGCCGGGGCCTGAGGAGGGCGCCGGGGTGGGGAGGCGGCGGCAAGGCGGCCTCCGTCACGGACACGGACTCCGCTTCGCTGCGGGAGGCCGTACGGCCTTCCGCCTCGGGGTCCGCAGCTTCGAGGTCGCCGGCCGCGGCGGCCATCGCGCGCCGAGGCCGGCGGCGTTCGGGCGGACGCGCCCGCCTCG
>NZ_AMXD01000022.1 GCF_000310185.1 Thauera aminoaromatica S2
GCGGCCAGGCGCCGCGCCCGCGCGCGGGCGGCCGGCGCAAGCCCCCCTCCACCGCCGGCACCCTGCTGCGCCTGGTGATGCAGCACCCGACCTGGGCCGCGCGCATGCCGGTCGGCCTGGTGCCCGACGACAGCCCGGAAGGCCTCGCGCTGATCGCGATCATCGACCTCTGCAGCCTCGGCGAGCCGATCCCCTCGGGCGGACTGGGCGCGCTGATCGAGCGCTTCCGCGAGACACCCCACGCCGAAACCCTCTCACGTGTCGCCGCGGAACTCGTGGAGGCGGAATTCGACGAAGCGGTGGTCGAGACGCTGTTCGAGGACGCCCTGCGCAAACTGCAGATCGACGGCGTCGGCAAGGAGATCACCGCCCTGCTACAACGGGATCGTGAGCAAGGCCTGGACGCCGCCGGCCGCCATCGCCTCGGAGAGCTGCTGCTCGAGAAGCGGAACCTCGCGAGCAGCGGCAAAGTCTCAGATTTATAGTACAATTTCGGGTTTCCCCATTTTCTTACACCCTCACTTGAGGAGTGCTATGGCACGCGAAAAAGCCAAGGACCCACGCAAGGACGCCCCCGCGAAGGGCCGCCCTGCCAAGGCCAAGGACAAGGCAGCCCCGGTGGTCGAAAGCCCCGCCGCCACCCCGCTCGACGCGGAGGTGCGCCGCACCCGGCTGAAGACGCTGATCACGCTCGGCAAGGAACGCGGCTATCTCACCTACGCCGAGATCAGCGACCACCTCCCCGACGATGTGGCCGATGCCGAGCAGATCGAAGGCATCATCGCCACCTTCAACAACATGGGCATCCAGGTCTATGACGAGGCGCCGGCCGCCGAAGACCTGCTCATGTCGGACAGCGTCGCCACCAACGTGGACGAGGACGTCGCCGAAGAGGAAGCCGAACAGGCGCTGTCCTCGGTCGACTCCGAATTCGGCCGCACCACCGACCCGGTGCGCATGTACATGCGCGAGATGGGCACGGTCGAGCTGCTCACCCGCGAGGGCGAGATCGAGATCGCCAAGCGCATCGAGGACGGCCTCAAGCACATGGTGCAGGCCATCTCCGCCTGCCCGACCACGATCGCCGAGATGCTCGGCATCGTCGACCGCATCGCCGCCGACGATGCCAAGATCGACGAGCTGGTCGACGGCCTGATCGACCCCAACGCCGGCAGCGCCGAGGAAGCGGCCGCGGAGGAGGAGTCCGCCGACGAGGACACCGAGGCCGAAGAGGACGAGGGCGCGGAGGACGAGGACGAGGGCGACGACGAGGAAGACAGCGCCGAGAGCGCCGAGCGCGCCAATGCCGCCTCGCTGCTGCAACTCAAGAACGACGCGCTCGCCCGCTTCGACGTCATCCGCGGGCTGTACGAGAAGAAGATGCAGGCGCTCGAGAAGCGTGGCTCGCAGGACCTCTCCTACCTCGCGCTGCAGCAGCAGATCTCCGACGAGCTGCTCAACATCCGCTTCACCGCCAAGGCCATCGAGAAGCTGTGCGACTCGGTGCGCCACATGGTCGAGCAGGTGCGCAGCCACGAGCGCCAGATCCTGCAGCTGTGCGTGGATCGCGCCGGCATGCCGCGCCAGCACTTCATCAAGGTGTTCCCCGGCCAGGAAGTGAACCTCGACTGGCTCAAGGACGAGATCGCCGCCGGCAAGAACTACGCCGACGGCCTGATGCGCATCCACCCCGCGGTGCTCGAGGAGCAGCAGAAGCTCATCGACCTGCAGGACCGCATCGGCATCCCGCTCAAGGAACTCAAGGACATCAACCGCCAGATGTCCACCGGCGAAGCCAAGATGCGTCGCGCCAAGCGCGAGATGACCGAGGCCAACCTGCGCCTGGTGATCTCGATCGCGAAGAAGTACACCAACCGCGGCCTGCAGTTCCTCGACCTCATCCAGGAAGGCAATATCGGCCTGATGAAGGCGGTGGACAAGTTCGAATACCGCCGCGGCTACAAGTTCTCGACCTATGCCACGTGGTGGATCCGCCAGGCCATCACGCGCTCGATCGCCGACCAGGCGCGCACCATCCGCATCCCGGTGCACATGATCGAGACGATCAACAAGATGAACCGCATCAGCCGCCAGATCCTGCAGGAGACCGGTCAGGAGCCGGATCCCGCGACGCTGGCCGAGAAGATGGAGATGCCCGAGGAGAAGATCCGCAAGATCATGAAGATCTCCAAGGAGCCGATCTCCATGGAGACGCCGATCGGCGACGACGACGACTCCCACCTGGGCGACTTCATCGAGGACACCGCCACCCTGGCCCCGGCCGAGGCGGCGATGTACTCCGGCCTGCGCGACGCCACCTGCGAGGTGCTCGACTCGCTGACCCAGCGCGAGGCCAAGGTGCTGCGCATGCGCTTCGGCATCGAGATGAACACCGACCACACGCTGGAAGAGGTCGGCAAGCAGTTCGACGTCACCCGCGAGCGCATCCGCCAGATCGAAGCCAAGGCCCTGCGCAAGCTGCGCCACCCGAGCCGCTCCGAGAAGCTGCGCAGCTTCCTCGACAGCGACGCGTAAAGGCCCGGTGCACCGCCCGGCGGCGCCTGCCGTCGGGCATGCGGGCCTTTAGCTCAACGGTTAGAGCAGAGGACTCATAATCCTTTGGTTGCGGGTTCGAATCCCGCAGGGCCCACCAACGTTTTCAAGCACAACGCCAGTCCTCCCCGGGGCTGGCGTTGTGCTTTTCGGGTCTCCCACATTCCGTCCAAGGCAGCGTCGTACTGGAAGGGGCACTGGCGCGTGCCGCCGATCGAGTCGTTGTCGGCGTTTTTTACAGTTCCGCCCGGATCACGCCAGCCAATCACCTTGCCCGCAAGAATTTACTATTTTCCATTCAACAACTTGCCGATTTTCACCCGAGGCAGGCATGCCCCTTGCTTTACACCCTTCGAGACCCGGAGTTCCGGGAGTGTCACACGGGACCCGAAAGGAGTGATGATCATGCAAGTCAAACCTCTCTGCGCAGCGCTGACGCTGGCAGTGCTCGCCTCCACGGCATCGGCCGCCACGACGACGCTGTCCGGCACCATCCGCGATTTCTGCGCGCCATCGATCACGGGCACCACGGGCGCTACGACATGCACCCAGCTCGCCGATTTCGAAGGCGCCATCCCCGGGGTGGTGCCGAACATGACCGGAACGACCCTGAGCGGCGGGCTCCCCGTCGCCGGCGCGAACATCGTTGCCGGAGCTTCGACGGCGGCCAACTTCGCGAAATGGTACGTGGACAGCCCGGGCTACAACCTGAGCCAGGCCTTCTCGCTGACGCTCGGCGAAACCACGCCCGGAAGCGGCGTCTATTCGTACGCCTCGTCGAGCTTCTTCCCGATCGACGGCCAACTCTTCGGCAACCAGGGGCGCGGCCACAACTACCACTTCACGCTGCACCTCGAGGGCCAGCTCTCCTTTGCCGACCCCACCGCCGCTGCAGACAATTCATTCAGCTTCACCGGCGACGACGACCTGTGGGTGTTCGTGAATGGCATCCGGTTCATCGACCTCGGTGGCGTGCATGGCGCCGCAAGCGCCTCCTTCACCGAGGAGACGCTGAAGACCGCCGGACTGGCACCGGGAACGGCCTACGACCTGGATATCTTCTTCGCCGAGCGCCACACCAGCGAGTCGAATTTCAACATCACCACGAGCTTCGCGATCACGCCTCCTTCGAACAACGTGCCCGAGCCGGGAGGGCTCGCGCTGCTCGCCCTCGGACTCGCCGGCCTTGGGGCCATTCGGCGCCGGTCTCGGGTGGGATGACCCTCGGGAAGGACGGATAGAGACCCGGAACGGCCGCCTGGAGAGCGGCCGTTTTTTTACGGTGTTCTCACGGCTTCGAGCCGAACTCACGGCGCGGGGTCGAAATCCTCCTCCCGGAACTCGAGCGGCGGACGTGCCTCCCCGGGGTCGCGCCCCATCTCCGCCGTGCGAAGCTGCACGCGGCGGATCTTGCCGGAGATGGTCTTCGGCAGCTCGGCGAACTCGATGCGCCGGATCCGCTGGTAAGGCGCGAGACGCGCCCGCGCGAAGGCGAGGAGTTCCCCGGCGAGCTCGCGGCTGGGCACATGACCGGCGGCAAGCCCGACAAAGGCTTTCGGGACAGCAAGCCGGACGACATCCGGACACGGCACGACCGCAGCCTCGGCGACCGCAGGATGCTCGACGAGCACGCTCTCGAGTTCGAACGGACTGATCCGGTAGTCGGAGACCTTGAACACGTCGTCACTACGTCCCACGTAGTGGATGTAGCCCTCGTCGTCGCGATGCGCGATGTCGCCGGTATGGTAATAGCCGTCCCGCATCGCGATGGCGTTGCGCTCGGGCGCACCGGCATAGCCACTCATCAGGCCGAGCGGACGCGGTTCGAGGCCGATGCAGATCTCGCCCTCCATGGCCTCCACTCCCTGCTCGTCGAGAAGGACGACACGGTAGCCTGGCAGAGATTTACCGATCGCCCCCGGTCGGGGCCGTACCCCCGGTGGCGTGCCGAGAACAGCGGTCGTCTCGGTCTGGCCGTAGCCCTCGCGGATGACGATACCCCACGCCTCGCGAACCTCATCGACCACCTCCGGGTTGAGCGGCTCGCCCGCACTGGCCAGTTCCCGCAGTACCGGTGGCCGCTCGCCGAGCACCTCCTGCACCAGCATGCGCCAGACCGTCGGTGGCGCGCAGAACGAGACCACCGGATACGCGTGCAATACGTCGAGCACCGTGCGCGCGCTGAAGCGCGCAGCGTCGAATGCGAACACCGCCGCCTCGGCATTCCACGGGGCGAAGAAGCTGCTCCACGCATGCTTGGCCCAACCGGGCGAACTCAGGTTCCAGTGCAGATCGCCACGGCCCAGGCCGAGCCAGTACATGGTCGACAGATGACCGACCGGATAGCTCTGCTGCGTGCCGAGGACGAGCTTCGGCTTCGCCGTCGTGCCCGAGGTGAAGTAGAGGAGAAACTCCTCGTCGCGCGCGGTCGGCCTGTCGGCCACGAACACGGCCGACTCCGCGCCCGCATCCTCGTAACAGGCGCAGCCGGGCCGGCGCGCACCCACCACGATCCGACTGAAAGGCGCGGCCAAGTCGTCGAATTTCGCGGCGTGGCTCGCATCGACGATCACGTGCTCCACCTGCGCTCTCGCCAGTCGATCCGCCAGATCGGCCCCAGTCAACTGGGGGGTGGCCGGAATGACCGCCGCCCCGAGCTTCATCGCGGCCAGCATGCATTCCCACAACGCCAACTCGTTACCGAGCATCAGCAGGATGCGTGCTCCGCGGCGGACGCCAATTCGACGCAGGAAATTCGCCGTACGGTTCGAGCGTTGTGTAAGGTCGGCGAAGCTCAACCGCTCTTCCCCGCCCCCTTCGTGCACCACCCAGAGCGCGAGGCGGTCCGCAGCGTCCGCAACTTGGTCGAAATAATCCAGCGCCCAGTTGAAATGCTCGAGTTGTGGCCATGCAAAACCCCGCCACGCACCCTCTGGATCCGAGCGATGCGCACTCAGGAAGTCGCGCGCGTTCAGGAATGTGTCAGTTGCCAGCATCGGAACTCTCCCGGCAGACTACCCGTTTCGAGCCTAGACCCGGGTTGCGGAGAGATCACGATCGTCGATCAGGACTATTGACGAAGGTCAACGCGTGTGCCGAATCGTGGTGTGGCCGACCCGGCACGCAGCCTGCCGGGCGGAGCGCGCGACGGAGCGTAGACGTGACGATGGGGACCGAAGTCCCCACCGGCTTTTCTTTGGTAACAAGGCTCAAGCAGCCTCGGCATAGGCCTTAAGCGGCCAGTGCGAAACGCTCATCGTTGGCGTTTATGGATTTGCGCGGATTACGTCCGTCGCCTCTCGGGTTGCCTGCTCACCTTTGCCCGCCCTGTCGAAACCGGTACACCCCCACCCAAGCACACTCCCGAATGCACTTGGGTGGAGGTGAGGGGAATCGAACCCCTGTCCAGAACGCCTCCAGATTGCCGGGATTACAACCATGTCCGCGATCTTACGCAGGTCGGCGGCTGCATTCAATGCCTGTGCGAGGACAAGGCCCGGTCCGTTTGTAAGCAATTGCACCGCGCCGGACGAACTCCCTATCCGACGCGGCTCCAGCCCGCACGCACCTCGCACCTCGCACCTCACGCCTTCGGCACCCTCCCCATCAGGTAGAAGGGCTCGTTGGGCGGCGTACCGGTCAGATGCACCAGCCGGTTGCTCATGCTGAAGAAGGCGGTGATCGCGCCGATGTCCCAGATCGCCTCGTCGTCGAAGCCATGCGCGCGCAGGACCGCGAGGTCGGCCTCGTCGACCTCGGCGCCACGCGTGCTGAGCTTGATGGCGAAGTCGAGCATCGCGCGCTGGCGCGGGCTGATCTCGGCCTTGCGGTGATTGGTGGCGAGCTGGTCGGCGAGGCGCGGGTTCTTCGCGCGGATGCGCAGGATGGCGCCATGGGCGATCACGCAGTACAGGCACTGGCCGGCAGCCGAGGTGGCGACGACGATCATCTCGCGCTCGGCCTTGCTGAGGCCGACGTCCTTCTCCATCAGGGCGTCGTGGTAGTCGAAGAAGGCGCGGAATTCGGCCGGGCGGTGGGCGAGCATCAGGAACACGTTGGGCACGAAGCCCGCCTTCTCCTGCACGGCGAGGATGCGCTCGCGCACGTCCTCGGCAAGGTCGGCGAGTTCGGGCACCTTGAAGCGGCTGATGGTTTCGGTCATTGGAAGTTTCCTCCGTCGATGTGTTTATGGTCGGGTTCAGCGATCGACATCGACCACGATGCGCCCGCGCTCCTGGCCGTCGAGCAGCGCGGCGGCGGTGTCGACCACCTCGCCGAGGCCGATCTCGCGCGTCATGCGCTCGAGCTTGTGAACGTCGAGGTCGCGGGCGAGGCGGCTCCAGGCCTCGATGCGCTCCTCGCGCGGCGCCATCACGCAGTCGATGCCGACGAGAGTGACGCCGCGCAGGATGAAGGGTGCGACCGAGGCCGGGAAATCGAGTCCCTGCGCCAGGCCGCAGGCGGCGACCGTGCCGCGGTACAGGGTGGTCGCGCAGGCGTTGGCCAGGGTGTGGCTGCCCACCGTGTCGACCACCCCCGCCCAGCGCTCCTTGCCGAGTGCGCGGCCGGGGAGGCCGAGTTCGCTGCGGTCGATGATGGTGGTCGCGCCCAGTTCGCGCAGGTAGTCGGCCTCCTGCGGACGCCCGGTGGAGGCCACCACGGTGAAGCCCAGCCTGGAGAGCAGCGCGATCGCCACGCTGCCCACGCCGCCACTCGCGCCGGTCACCAGCACCTCGCCGCGCTGCGGAACGACGCCGTGGCGCTCGAGCGCCATCACGCACAGCATCGCGGTGTAGCCGGCGGTCCCGATCGCCATCGCCTGGCGCGGGGTGAAGGCCGCGGGCAGCGGCACCAGCCACTCGCCGCGCACGCGCGCACGCTGCGCGAGCCCGCCCCAGTGCACCTCGCTCGTCCCCCAGCCGTTGAGGATCACCTTGTCGCCCACCGCCACGCCTGGATGCGCGCTGGACTCGACCGTGCCGACGAGGTCGATGCCCGCGACCATCGGGAATTTGCGCACCACCGCACCACGCCCGGTGATCGCCAGGCCATCCTTGTAGTTCAGCGAAGAGTATTCCACCCGAACGCCGACGTCGCCTTCGGGCAGCGCGGCCTCGTCGAGCTCCTTCACCGCCGCGCGGTAGCCGGCATCATCCTTCTCGATCAGCACTGCCTTGAACATTTTTCTCTCCCTGGGCGCACCTCGCGCCGGTTTCGCAGTCGAACCCGCATGTTAAACGATGCCCGCATGGCGCTCGAACTTGGGCCCAAAGGGGCTCTCGGGTGATAATGTCGGACTGCCGAATCAACGGACTCCAAGCAATGAAGCGTGTAGATGACTTCCGCCTGAAACTGGGCTCCCAGGAACTCGTGCCGATCATGGTGGGCGGGATGGGGGTGGATATTTCCACCTCCGATCTGGCGCTCGAGGCCGCCCGGCTGGGCGGGGTCGGACACATTTCCGACGCGATGCTGCCGACCGTGTCCGACCGGCGCTACAACACCAAGTACGTCAAGAACAAGCTGCAGCAATACAAGTTCAACGTCGCCAACGCAGACAAGTCGGTGGTGCAGTTCGACCTCGGCCTCATCGCCGAAGCGACCGCGACCCACGTCGGCCGCACCATGGAGCGCAAGCGCGGGCCGGGCATGGTGTTCATCAACTGCATGGAAAAGCTGACGATGAACGCGCCCAAGGAAACCCTGCGTGTGCGCCTGCGCACCGCGATGGACCACGGCATCGACGGCATCACACTGGCAGCCGGCCTGCACCTGGGCTCGCTCTCCCTCATCGAGGACCATCCGCGCTTCCGCGACGTGCAGCTGGGCATCATCGTCAGCTCGCTGCGCGCGCTGCAGCTCTTCCTCAAGAAGAGCGCGCGCACCGGGCGGCTCCCCGACTACGTGGTGGTCGAGGGCCCGCTCGCCGGCGGCCACCTCGGCTTCGGCATGGACTGGGCGCAGTACGACCTCGCCACCATCGTCGCCGAGATCCGCGACTGGATGCGCGAGCAACAGCTCGACATCCCGCTGATCCCGGCCGGCGGCATCTTCACCGGCACCGACGCGGTGAATTTCCTCGAGGCGGGCGCCGCGGCCGTCCAGGTCGCGACCCGCTTCACGGTCACCAAGGAGTGCGGCCTGCCCGACGAGGTCAAGCAGGACTATTTCAAGGCCGAGGAGGACGAGATCGAGGTCAACCAGATCTCGCCCACCGGCTACCCGATGCGCATGCTGAAGAGCAGCCCGGCGATCGGCAGCGGCATCCGCCCCAACTGCGAGGCCTACGGCTACCTGCTCGACTCCAGCGGCAACTGCCAGTACATCGAGGCCTATAACCGCGAGGTTGCCGCGCACCCCGAGGCGAAGAAGGTCAAGGTCTTCGACAAGACCTGCCTGTGCACGCACATGCGCAACTTCGACTGCTGGACCTGCGGCCACTACACCTACCGGCTCAAGGACACCACCGTGCGCGAGGACGGCGGCGACTACCGCATCCTGTCCGCCGAGCACGTGTTCAAGGACTACCAGTTCAGCACCGAAGGCCGCATCGCCCTGCCCGACTGAACCGAGGATGCGCGGATGCGATGCCGTCCGCGCAATAGTTCCTCGGTGCGAGGCCCAAGGCCTCCGATACTCATCGGATGAAATTCCCACTCGACCGTCCGATGCAGGTCGCAGTGGTCGACGACACGCAGCTCAACCTGTTCCTGATCGGCAAGCTCGTCGACCGCATGCAAGATGCGCGTGCACACAACTTCGAGCGCCCCACCGCCGCGCTCGAGTGGTGCCTCGCCAATGCGCCCGACCTCATCATCGTCGACTACATGATGCCCGAGATGGACGGGCTGGAATTCATCCGCCGCATCCGCGCCTGCCGCGACCGCGACGACCTGCCCATCCTGATGGTCACCGCCAGCCACGAGCGCGACGTGCGCTACGCGGCACTCGACTGCGGCGCGAGCGACTTCCTCACCAAGCCGGTCGATGCGCGCGAATTCGAAGCGCGCGTGCGCAACATGCTCAAGCTGCGCCAGGCCCACCTCGCCAACGAGCACCGCGCCGAGACCCTCGCCGCCGAGGTGCGCCGGGCAACCGCCGACATCCTCGACCGCGAGCGCGAGACCATCACCCGGCTGTCGCGTGCGGCCGAGTTCCGCGATCCCGAGACCGGCGCCCACATCCAGCGCATGTCGCACTATTCGGCCCTGATCGCCCGCCGCCTGGGCCTGGGAGACACCTTCGCCGAGACCCTGCTGATGGCCGCACCGATGCACGACGTGGGCAAGCTCGGCATCCCCGATACCATCCTGCTCAAGCCCGGCCGACTGACTGCGGACGAGTTCGCGGTGATGAAGCGCCACCCGCAGATCGGCCACGACATCCTCAAGGGTTCGTCATCCAGCATCCTGCGCCTGGGCGCAACCATCGCCCTCACCCACCACGAGAAGTTCGACGGCAGCGGCTACCCGCAGGGACTCTCCGGCCAGTCGATCCCGATGGAGGGCCGCATCGTCGCGGTCGCCGACGTGTTCGATGCGCTCACCTCCGCACGGCCCTACAAGCCGGCATGGCCGATGTCGCGGGCGATCGCGCTGCTGCGCGAGGGGCGCGGCACCCACTTCGACCCGACCTGCGTCGACGCGCTCTTCCACACCTGGGAGGACGTGCTCGCCGTGCAGTCGCGCTACCAGGACGAGCACGCCCCGGAGCCGCCCGTCTCGCCCCCCTGCTGAGGCCTGCGCCCCCACCCCCGGGGGCGCCTGCGTCAGCCCTTGCGCTCGATCAGTTCGACCTTGTAGCCGTCAGGATCCTCGACAAAGGCGATCACGGTGATGCCGTGCTTCATCGGTCCCGCCTCGCGCACTACCTTGCCGCCGCGCGCGCGGATGTCGTCGCAGGCCTTCTTCGCGTCCGCGACCTCTAGGGCGATGTGGCCGTATGCGGTGCCGAGCTCGTACTTGTCCACGCCCCAGTTGTGGGTCAGCTCCAGCACCGCTCCGTGAGCCTCGTCCTGGTAGCCGACGAAGGCGAGGGTGAACTTGCCGTCCGGATAGTCCTGGCGGCGCAGCAGGCGCATGCCCAGCACCTCGGTGTAGAAGGCGAGCGAGCGCTCGAGATCGCCGACGCGCAGCATGGTGTGAAGGATTCGCATGGGGTGTCTTCCTGTATCGTGGTGGTTTCAATCTTCGCGGGTGAAGGCGCCGCGGTCGGCGGCGGCGGTCGCGATCACCGGCAGCGTCGCCGCCGCGCTGCGCAGCGCGGCGCGCGCGGCACGCCAGTCCGGGTACAGACGCTCGACGACCGCCCAGAAGCGCGGCGAGTGATTCATCTCGGCCAGGTGCGCGACCTCGTGGGCGACCACGTAGTCGATCAGCGCCGGCTCGAGATGGATCAGCCGCCAGTGCAGCCGGATCCCCGAGCGGGTGCTGCAGCTACCCCAGCGCGTGGCCGCGCTCGACAAGCTCACCGGCGGAACCGCAACGCCGAGACGGTGGCAGTACTCCTCCGCCCGCCCGCGGTACCAGGCCAGTGCGCGCGCGCGCAGCGCGCGCACCAGCGCCCGCTGCGGATCGACGCCCGCGGGCAGCAGGAGTTCCTCCCGTCCATCCGCCAGGCCCCGCCAGCGCGCCGCGCGCGCCGACACCCGGCGCAGCACCAGGACACGCCCGAAGAGCGGCAGGCATACGCCCTCCGCCACCTCCAGCGGCAGCGCCTGCGGCGCCTGCGCCCGCGCCCGCAGACGGTCGAGCAGCCAGGCACCGTGGCTATGCACGAAACGCTCGACCTCGCCGAGCGGGGTGCGCAGTGGCACCGACACGCGCGCGCCGCGGTGGTCCACCTGGAGCGCGAACGAGCGCCGCGCCGAGCGCCGCAGCACCAGATCGACACGGGTGCCCTCGACGAGCACGCTGTGCGGCTCTTCCGAGGCCGCCGCCCGAGCGCTCAAGCCTTGTCTTCCCACTCCAGCCCGCGTGCGGAGAGATCGGCCTTGATCACCGCCATCGCCGCCGCGACGCGCGCCGCCGTGCCTTTCATGCCGAGTTCGAGCGAACGCCGCTGGCCCTCGGCGGCGATCGTGGGCAGGCTGAACAGGGTGGTGTCGGGGAAGTCGGCGGTGACCTGACGCATCAGGCCGATCAGCTGGCCCTCGTAGGCATCCCACACCGTCACCGCCTGCTCGACGTAGTCTTCGGCGTGGTGCAGGTGGGCGTACTTGGTGTCGAGCACCCACTCCACCATCGGCCAGGCCATCACCGGAAAGCCCGGGGTGAAGTAGTGCTGGCGGATCGAGAAGCCGGGGATGCGGTTGAAACTGTTGGGGATGATCTCGCTGCCCACCGGATACACGCCCATCTGCAGGCGCTCGGGGGTGATCTCGGCACCGAAGCGGGCACGGATCTCGGCCTCCGCCTCGGGGTGCAGGGCGAGTTCCAGTCCGAGCGCGGCGCCCGCGGCCTCGCGCGTACGGTCGTCGGGGGTGGCGCCGATGCCACCGAAGCTGAACACCACGTCACCGGTGGCGAAGGTCTCGCGCAGCGTCCCGGCAAGGCGCGCGAAGTCGTCGCCGACGTAGCGCGCCCACGACAGCTTGAGCCCGCGCGCACCGAGCAGTTCGATCAGCTTGGCGAGGTGTTTGTCGCTGCGACGGCCGGAAAGGATCTCGTCGCCGATGATCAGTGCACCGAAATTCATCTCAGCTTCCGCAGGTCGGCACCCGGCTCTGCGTCGAGCACGGTGATGCCGTGCTGGATGCGATGCCGGCGCAGGGTTTCGAGCATGTAATGGACGAAGGCGAGGCCGGCGAAGGCGGGCGCCACCAGGTTGATCACCGGGACATACGCGAGCAGGGCCGTGCCGCCGCCGAGGAGGAGCATCTGCGGCCGCCAAGCGTCGCGCAGGCGCTGCAGTTCGCCCTTGTCGGCGTGGTACATCAGCGCGTCGTAGCCGAAGGCGCGCTGGTTCAGCCAGCCGGTGAGGGTGACCGAGATCAGCAGGCCGGCGCCCGGAATCAGCCACAGCGGCAACGACAGCACCAGCGCGAGCAGGAACAGCACGCCGGCGACGATGGAGTTCATCGCGCTGCCCAGGTTGGAGCCGCCGCGACGCTGCTCGAGGTCGGCGTAGTCGGTGCGCGCGACGCGCTCGAGCATCAGCGGCAGGGCCACCGTCGCCACCAGCATCGCGGCGGTGACGTACACCAGCGGGACCACCAGCAGCGCGGTGGCGATCTGGATCAGCACCAGCACGATCGCCGCGGTGGTCTCCGAGGCCGACAGCCATCCGCCGACGAAGGACCACCCGCTCACCGCGGCATAGAGCCACTCGGTGACCGGCGTCCACGCGTAGAAGGCCACGCCGGCCCAGATCACCACCGCGAGCAGGCCGGGCCACAGCAGGTGCCAGAACATGTCGCGCCGCCCGAGGCTGCGACCGGCGCGCCCGAAGGCGACGAGGATGTCCTTCATGCGTCCGCCCCCCCCCTCAGCGCGGCATGCCCGGCAGGCCGCCCGGCATCATGCCCTTCATCGCTCGCATCATCTTGCTCATGCCCCCCTTGGAGAACTGCTTCATGACCTTCTGCGTCTGCTCGAACTGGTTGAGCAGACGATTGACCTCCTGCACCGTCACCCCGGCGCCCGCGGCGATGCGGCGCTTGCGGCTGGCCTTGAGGATCTCGGGCTTGGCGCGCTCGAGCGGGGTCATCGAGTTGATGATGCCCTCGATGCGCGAGATCGCCTTTTCCTCGGCCCCGCCCTGCAGCTTGCCCGCCGCCTGGGCGAACTGTGCCGGCAGCTTGTCCATCATCGAGGATAGCCCGCCCATCTTGCGCATCTGGGCGATCTGCTCCTTGAAGTCGTCGAGATCGAAGCCCTTGCCGGTCTTGAGCTTCTGCGCGAAGGCCTTGGCCTTCTCCTCGTCCACGCCGCGGCGCGCATCCTCGACGAGGCCGAGGATGTCGCCCATGCCGAGGATGCGGCTGGCCATGCGGTCGGGGTGGAAGGGCTCCAGCCCGGAGAGTTTCTCGCCCACGCCGGCGAACTTGAGCGGCTTGCCGGTGACGTGGCGCACCGACAGCGCCGCGCCGCCGCGCGAGTCGCCGTCCAGCTTGGTCAGCACGATGCCGGTGAGCGGCAGCGCCTCGTTGAAGGCGCGCGCGGTGTTCACCGCATCCTGACCGAGCATCGCGTCGACCACGAACAAGGTCTCGATCGGCTTGACTGCGGCGTGCAGGACCTGGATCTCGGCCATCATGGCCTCGTCCACCGCGAGCCGGCCGGCGGTGTCGACCAGCAGCACGTCCATGTGGTGCTTGCGCGCGTAGTCGAGCGCGGCGAGCGCGATGTCGACCGGCTTCTGCGCGGTCTCGGAGGGGAAGAAGCCCACCCCGGCCTGCGCTGCCACCGTCTTCAGCTGCTCGATCGCCGCCGGGCGATAGACGTCGGTGGAGACCACCAGCACCTTCTTCTTGTGCTGCTCGTGCAGCAGCTTGGCGAGCTTGCCGGTGGTGGTGGTCTTGCCCGCGCCCTGCAGGCCGGCCATCAGCACCACCGCGGGCGGCTGGGTGGACAGGTCCAGACCCTCGTGGGCGCCGCCCATCAGCGCCTTGAGCTCGTCGTGCACCACGCCGACCAGGGCCTGGCCGGGCGTCAGCGAGCCGATGACCTCCTGCCCGACCGCCTTCTCCCTGACCTTGGCGACGAAGTCCTTGACCACCGGCAGCGCGACGTCGGCCTCGAGCAGGGCCATGCGCACCTCGCGCATCGCCTCCTGGATGTTTTCTTCCGTCAGGCGGGCCTGGCCGCGGAGGGTCTTGACGACCTTGGACAGGCGTTGGGTCAGATTGTCGAGCATGTTGGGGCAGGCCTTGGGCGCGTGACTTGGAGTAAACTGCGGCTACGTATGCGCACAATTCTACTTCATCTCCTCCCCGCCTCGCTTTACGCCGGTCTGGGCGTGTTCTTCTGGCGCACCTGCATGACGCGCGGTTCCGCGCTGGAGCCGCGCCGGGAGTGCATGAGCACGCGCGAGCGCCTGCTGCTGCTGGGCGCCATCGTCGCGCACGGCGCGGCGCTGCACCTGGCGATCTTCCCCGGCAGCGAGATGCGCTTCGGCTTCGGCGTCGCGGTCTCGCTGATGGTCTGGCTGGCGGTGTGCTTCTACTGGGTCGAGACCCTCTACACCCGGCTCGACGGCCTGCACGCGGCGGTGATGCCCGCAGGTGCGATCGGCAGCCTGGTGCCGATGCTGTTCCCGGGCGACCACGTGCTCGCCAACGCCACCTCGCCGGCCTTCCGCGCCCACTTCGTCGTGGCCATGCTCGCCTACAGCCTGTTCACCCTGGCCGCCCTGCACGCGATGCTGATGTCGGTGGCCGGGCGCCAGCTCCACAACGCACGCTTCAGCCGCCTGCTCTCCGGCCTGCCGCCCCTGCTCACCATGGAGGCGTTGCTGTTCCGGCTGATTTCCATCGCCTTCGTGCTGCTCACGCTGACGCTGGCGAGCGGCGTGCTGTTCTCCGAGAGCCTGTTCGGCCAGGCCTTCCGGGTCGACCACAAGACGGTGTTCGCCTTCGTCTCCTGGTTCCTCTTCGGCGGCCTGCTGGTGGGCCGCCGCCTGTGGGGCTGGCGCGGCCGGCTGGCGCTGCGCTGGACCCTGGCCGGCTTCGTCGCGCTGATGCTCGCCTACGTGGGCAGCCGCTTCGTCATCGAAGTCGTGCTGCATCGCACCTGAGTCCGCCCGCCGAAGTCCGCGTGCATTGACACCGTCACGAGGGGCTCCAATACTCGGGGCCCCTTTCCTTTCCACCGCCCCTCGTGACGGACCTCACCCTGACGCTTCAGATCGTCGCCCTCGTCGTGCTGCTGACCCTGTCGGCATGCTTCTCGATGTCGGAGACGGTGATGATGGCGGCCAACCGCTACCGCCTGCGCTCCCTCGCCAATCAGGGCAGCCGCGGCGCCACCCTGGCCCTCGACCTGCTCGCCCGCACGGACCGGCTGCTCGGCGTCATCCTGCTGTTCAACAACCTGGTCAACACGGGCGCCGCCACCCTGGTCAGCGTGATCACGCTCGAGCTCTTCGGCAACGAGAGCTGGATCCTCGGCGTGGCGACCCTGCTCGCCACCTTCGCGATCCTGGTGTTCTCCGAGATCACGCCCAAGGTCGTCGGCGCCAACCACGCCGATCGTCTCGCCCCCTTCGTGGCCTACCCACTCACCGGCCTGCTGCGCGCGTCGTATTTCGCGGTATGGTTCATCAACCTGTTCTCGCGCGGGCTGCTGAACCTGATGCGTCTGCAGCCGAAGGAGGAGACGAGCTCGGCGCTCTCCGTCGAAGAGTTGCGCGCGATGGTGATCGAGTCGGGCCAGTACATCCCGCACAAGCACCGCAGCATGCTGCTCAACCTCTTCGACCTCGAGAGCATCACGGTCGAGGACGTGATGACGCCGCGCGGAGCGATCGAGAGCATCGACCTGTCCGACCCCGAGGACATCGTCCGCCGCCAGATCGCCACCAGCTTCCACACCCGGCTGGCGGTCTACGACGGCGACAGCGAGCACGTGATCGGCGTGCTGCACCAGCGCAAGCTGCTCGGCAACACGCTGGAGGAAAATTTCAGCGTGGACCGCATCCGCGACCTCCTGGCCCGCCCCTATTTCGTGCCGGCCGACACGCCGCTCTACTCGCAGATCCAGTTCTTCCAGGAGAACCAGCAGCGTCTCGGCTTCGTGGTGGACGAATACGGCGAGATCCTCGGCCTGATCACCCTCGAGGACATCATCGAGGAACTCATCGGCAAGTTCACCACCAGCACCCCGGACGTGGGCGACCGCATGCACTGGGGCGAAGACGGCAGCGTGCTGGTCGATGGCACGTCCAACCTGCGCGAGCTCAACCGCCGGCTCGAGCTCGCACTCCCGATCGATGGTCCGAAGACGCTCAACGGTCTGATCCTCGAACACCTGCAGGACATCCCGGAGACCGGGGTATCGATGAAGATCGCCGATACCCCGATCGAGGTCGTGCAGACCCAGGACCGCATGGTGCGCACCGCGCGCATCTTCCGTCCGCGGATCGAGGGCGCCGGACAGTGAGCCCGCGCGCCCCGGCACCGGCTGCGCGCATCTTTACAAGGCCGGGGGCGGCGGGCAACATCGGCCGCAGTCCGGACACGAGCAAGGCATGGCGGCGACCTCCAAACCGGCCCTGAGCGGCTTCGCCAGGGCCCTGATCCAGCATGGCCACCTCAAGGAGGCGGACGCGATCGCATGCACCACCCATGCGGGCGAGGCCGCGACCGCCTTCATCCTCGAGGTCGCCAACCGCGGCCTGATGAGCTGCGCGGCGATGGCCCGCTTCGCCGCCGAGACCTTCGGCTATCCGCTCCTCGACCTCGCCGCCTTCGATGCGGCGATGTTCGCGCGCGAGGCGGTCGACCGCAAGCTGCTCGCCAAGCACCAGGTCGCGCCGCTCGCCAAGCGCCAGAGCCGCATCACGCTCGCCACCGCCGACCCTTCCAACCTGCGCGCGCTGGACGAGATCCGCTTCCAGACCGGCCTGCAGATCGAGCTGGTGATCGTCGAGGCGGACAAGCTCAAGCGCGCGGTCGAGGCCCTGTCCGAGTCGGCCGCAGACACGCTCAAGGAGCTCACCGGCGAAGCCTTCGACATGGACCTGCTGCAGCAGGACGGTCCCGCGCAGCCGCGCGACGAGGAGGAAGCCAACGAGGTCGATGACGCCCCGGTCGTCAAGTTCATCCAGAAGGTGCTGATCGACGCGATCAACGAGGGCGCCTCGGACGTCCACTTCGAGCCCTACGAGAAGTTCTACCGCATCCGCGTGCGCACCGACGGCATCCTGCGCGACATCGCCCAGCCGCCGCTGGTGCTCAAGGACAAGATCGCCGCGCGCATCAAGGTGATCTCGCGCCTCGACATCTCGGAGAAGCGCGTGCCGCAGGACGGGCGCATGAAGCTCGTGTTGTCGCGCAACAAGGCGATCGACTTCCGCGTCTCGACGCTGCCGACCCTGCACGGCGAGAAGATCGTGATGCGCATCCTCGATCCGAGCTCGGCGATGCTCGGCATCGACGCGCTCGGCTACGACCCCGAGCAGCGCGAGGCGCTGCTCGCCGCGGTCGAGCGCCCCTACGGCATGATCCTGGTCACCGGCCCCACCGGCTCGGGCAAGACGGTGTCGCTGTACACCTGCCTCAACCTGCTCAACAAGCCGGGCGTGAACATCTCCACCGCCGAGGACCCTGCCGAGATCAATCTCGCCGGCATCAACCAGGTCAACGTCAACGAGAAGGCCGGCCTCACCTTCTCCGCCGCGCTGCGCGCCTTCCTGCGCCAGGACCCGGACGTGATCATGGTGGGCGAGATCCGCGACATCGAGACCGCCGAGATCGCCATCAAGGCCGCGCAGACCGGCCACCTGGTGATGTCCACCCTGCACACCAACGACGCGCCCTCCACGCTCGAGCGCCTCAAGAACATGGGCGTGGCGCCGTTCAATATCGCATCCTCGGTGATCCTGATCACGGCCCAGCGCCTCGCCCGCCGGCTATGCTCCTGCAAGAAGCCCGTCGACATTCCCGCCCAGGCCCTGCTGGAGGCCGGCTTCGAGCCCGACGAGCTCGACGGCGGCTGGCAGCCGATGGGACCGGGCGGTTGCGAACGCTGCAAGGGCAGCGGCTACAAGGGCCGGGTGGGCATCTACCAGGTCATGCCGATCAGCGAGGAGATCGCCCGCATCATCATGACCGGCGGAAACTCCATGGACATCGCCGCCCAGGCCCGCAGCGAGGGCGTGCTCGACCTGCGCCAGTCGGGCCTGCGCAAGGTGCGCCAAGGCATCACCTCGCTCGAAGAAGTGCTGGCGACGACCAACGAATAAAGGACGCTCGATTTCATGGCCACTGCAAGCCGCGCGGCACGTGCCACCGGTCCGAGGGAGGACCTTTATATCTGGGAAGGCAAGGACAAGACCGGGAAGGTCGTCCGCGGCGAGATCCGCGCCACCGGCGACGCCATGGTCCAGGCCATGCTGCGCCGCCAGGGCATCCAGGTGATCAAGATCCGCAAGCAGAAGATGGCGCGCGGCGGACGCATCTCCGAAAAGGACATCGCGCTGTTCACCCGCCAGCTCGCCACGATGATGAAATCCGGTGTGCCGCTGCTGCAGGCCTTCGACATCGCAATGAAAGGCTCCGGCAACGCCGCGCTCGTGCGCCTGCTCAACGACATCCGCACCGACGTCGAGACCGGCTCCAACCTGTCGCAGGCCTTCGCCAAGCACCCTGCGCACTTCGACCGGCTGTTCTGCAACCTGGTCGCAGCGGGCGAGCAGGCGGGCATCCTCGACGGCCTGCTCGACCGCATCGCCACCTACAAGGAAAAGATCCTCGCGATCAAGAGCAAGATCAAGTCGGCGCTGTTCTATCCTGCCGCGGTGGTCGTGGTGGCGGGTCTCGTGATCTCGGTGATGATGCTGTTCGTGATCCCCGAGTTCAAGAGCGTGTTCTCCAGCTTCGGTGCCGAGCTGCCGGTGCCCACCTTGATGGTCATCGCCATCTCGGACGCCTTCGTGGCCTACTGGTACCTGATCTTCGGCGCCCTCATCGCGGCCCTCGTGGCGATCGCCTGGAGCTACAAGCGCTCGACTGCGATGCAGATCGCGGTCGACCGGCTGGTGCTGCGCATCCCGGTGATCGGCGCGATCATCCGCAAGGCCACGGTCGCACGCTGGACGCGCACGCTGTCGACCATGTTCGCGGCCGGCGTGCCGCTGGTCGAGGCGCTCGACTCGGTGGGAGGCGCATCGGGCAACCACGTCTATGTGGTGGCGACACATCAGATCCAGAGCGAGGTCAGCACCGGCACCAGCCTGACGGTCGCGATGCAGAACGCGGAAGTCTTTCCCACCATGGTGGTGCAGATGGTGTCGATCGGCGAGGAGTCCGGCCAGCTCGACGCCATGCTGGGCAAGGTCGCCGATTTCTTCGAGCAGGAGGTGGACGACGCGGTCGCCGGCCTGTCGCAACTGCTCGAGCCGCTGATCATGGTCTTCCTCGGCACCATCATCGGCGGCCTGGTGGTGGCGATGTACCTGCCGATCTTCAAGCTCGGTTCGGTCGTCTGAACCCATGATCGAGCTTCTCCGCGACCCGCTCGCCTTCACCATCCTCTCCGGCCTGGTCGGACTCTTCGTCGGCAGCTTCCTCAACGTCGTGATCCATCGGCTGCCCAGGATGATGGAGCGCGACTGGCACGCCCAGGCGGCCGAGCTGCGTGGCGAGCAAGCACCCGCCAACGAGCGCTTCAACCTCGCCACGCCGCGCTCGCGCTGCCCGCACTGCGGGCACCAGATCACGATGCTGGAGAACATCCCGATCGTCAGCTACGTGGTGCTGCGCGGGCGCTGCGCACATTGCGGCGCCGGCATCAGCAGGCGCTACCCGATCGTCGAAGCCCTCTCCGCGCTGCTGTCGGCCTACGCCGCCTGGCATTTCGGCTTCGGCGCCAGCGCGCTCGGGGCCCTGCTGTTCGTGTGGGCGATGGTCGCGCTCACCTTCATCGACCTCGACACCCAGCTGCTGCCCGACGACATCACCCTGCCGCTGCTGTGGCTGGGCCTCGCCTTCAACCTCGGCACCACCTTCGCCGAGCTTCCCGACGCGGTGATCGGCGCGATGGCGGGCTACCTCGCGCTGTGGGCGGTGTTCTGGCTGTTCAAGCTCGCCACCGGCAAGGAGGGCATGGGCTACGGAGACTTCAAGCTGCTCGCCGCGATCGGCGCCTGGCTGGGCTGGCAGATGCTGCCGCTGACCATCCTGCTGTCCTCGCTGGTGGGCGCGGTGGTCGGCATCCTGCTGATCGTCGTCGCCCGCCACGGCCGCAACGTGCCGATCCCCTTCGGCCCCTACCTCGCCGCGGCCGGCCTGATCGCGCTGTTCTGGGGCGAGCGCATCACCGAGCGCTACCTCGGGCTGCTCTGAGCGCGCGCCGCGCGCGCCGCTGCGGACGGTCCGCCACGGGGGGCTTGAAGCCCTCCTCCCCCGCCCTCATCTTGCACCCGGGCGCGACCGTTCCGGACGCGCTTTTTCCTTATGCTGCGTTGCGTTAGACTTGCGCACTTGTTTTCGGGAGCACGCCATGCCCATCTATGAATATCGTTGCCCGAGCTGTGGTTTCCAGAAGGAACACCTGCAAAAAATGAGCGACGAGCCCCTGTCCGTCTGCCCGTCCTGCGGCACGACCGGCTACGCCAAGCAGTTGTCGGCGGCCGGCTTCCAACTCAAGGGCTCGGGCTGGTACGCCACCGACTTCAAGGGCGGAGCCAAGAGCGCGGCCCCGGCGGCCGAATCCACGCCCTCGCCTGCGACCGGCGGCTGCGGCGGCGGCTGCGCCTGCCACTGAGCGGATCGACCCATCTCGCGGCGGGCCGGCCGCGGCGCGGCAGACGCAAGCAGCCGCGCAGCGCGGCGGCCAGGAACCCCACTTGAAAAAATACTTCATCACCGGCCTGCTGATCTGGCTCCCGCTGGCGATCACCTACATGGTGATCGCCTGGATCGTCGGCACGCTCGACGCGATCCTGCTGTGGCTGCCCGCCGAATACCAGCCGAGCCGCTACATCGGCTTCGACATCCCCGGCGTGGGCGTCGTCGCGAGCCTGCTGCTGGTGTTCTTCACCGGCCTGGTCGCCGCCAACGTGCTCGGGCAGAAGCTCGTGCAGCTCTGGGAAGCGCTGCTTGCCCGCATCCCGGTCGTCAAGTCGATCTACTACAGCGTCAAGCAGGTCTCCGACACGGTGTTCTCGAGCAACGGCCAGGCCTTCCGCAAGGCGCTGCTGGTGCAATACCCGCGCGAGGGCGTGTGGACCATCGCCTTCCTCACCGGCCAGCCGGGCGGCGACGCGGCCGAGCACCTGCGCGGCGACTACGTCAGCGTGTATGTACCGACCACGCCCAACCCGACCTCGGGCTTCTTCCTGATGATGCGGCGCAGCGAGGTCGTCGAGCTCGACATGAGCGTGGACGACGCGCTCAAGTACATCATCTCGATGGGCGTGGTCGCTCCGCCGGCGCGCAGGCCGGAACCCGTGCCCGCGCTGTCCGACACCTGAACGAAGCTCCCCGAACACTCCAGCCTCTCCACCCTGCCGAATCCTGAATCCCCGGGCGCAAGCGCCCCCGAACCTGCGGAACCCGACATGCGAACTCACTACTGCGGCAAAGTCACCGCCGCCGACCTCGACCAGATCGTCACCATTTGCGGCTGGGTACATCGCCGCCGCGACCACGGCGGCGTCATCTTCATCGACCTGCGCGATCGCGAGGGCCTGGTGCAGGTGGTGTGCGACCCCGACCGCGCGGAGATGTTCAAGACGGCCGAATCGGTGCGCAACGAGTTCGTCCTCAAGCTGAGCGGCAAGGTGCGCCGCCGTCCCGCCGGCACCGAGAACGCCAACCTCGTCTCGGGCGAGATCGAGATCCTCTGCCACGACATCGAGGTGCTCAACGCCGCCGCCACGCCGCCCTTCCAGCTCGACGACGAGAACCTGTCCGAGACGGTGCGCCTGACCAACCGCGTCATCGACCTGCGTCGCCCGCAGATGCAGAAGAACCTGATGCTGCGCTACAAGACCACGATGGCCTTCCGCCGCTTCCTCGACGGCGCCGGCTTCATCGACGTCGAGACGCCGATGCTGACCAAGAGCACGCCCGAAGGCGCGCGCGACTACCTGGTGCCCTCGCGCGTGCACCCGGGCCAGTTCTTCGCCTTGCCGCAGTCGCCCCAGCTCTTCAAGCAGCTGCTGATGGTGGCCGGCTACGACCGCTACTACCAGATCGTCAAGTGCTTCCGCGACGAGGACCTGCGCGCCGACCGCCAGCCCGAATTCACCCAGGTCGACCTCGAGACCTCGTTCATGAACGAGCACGAGATCACCGCCCTGGTCGAGGAGATGATCCGCTACGTGTTCAAGGAAGCGATGGCGGTCGAGCTGCCCGCGCCCTTCCCGCGCATGACCTACGCCGAGGCGATGCGCCGCTACGGCTCGGACAAGCCCGACCTGCGCGTGACGCTGGAACTCACCGACGTCACCGACGCGGTGCAGGACGTCGCCTTCAAGGTCTTCAGCGGCCCCGCCACCTCGGGCGGCCGCGTCGCCGCGATGCGCGTGCCGGGCGGCAACAGCCTGACCCGCGGCGAGATCGACGAATACACCAAGTTCGTCGCCATCTATGGCGCCCGCGGCCTCGCCTACATCAAGGTCAACGACGTCACCCAGCCCAACGAGCACGGCCTGCAGTCGCCGATCGTCAAGAACCTGCACGAGACCGCGCTGCGCACCATCCTCGAGCGCACCGGCGCGCAGTCGGGCGACCTGATCTTCTTCGGCGCCGACAAGACCAAGGTGGTCAACGACGCCATGGGCGCGCTGCGCATCAAGCTCGGCCACGAGAAGGGCTACGTCACCGGCGAGGCCTGGCGTCCGCTGTGGGTGGTCGACTTCCCGATGTTCGAGTACGACGAGGACGACAAGCGCTGGACCGCCTGCCACCACCCCTTCACCAGCCCCAAGGACGAGCACATCGACCTGCTCGAATCCAACCCGGGCGAGTGCCTGGCCAAGGCCTACGACCTCGCCTTGAACGGCTGGGAGATCGGCGGCGGCTCGGTGCGTATCCACCGCGCCGACGTGCAGGCGCGCGTGTTCGAGGCACTGAACATCGGCCCCGAGGAGCAGCAGGCCAAGTTCGGCTTCCTGCTCGACGCGCTCAAGTACGGCGCCCCCCCGCATGGCGGCCTGGCCTTCGGCCTCGACCGCATCGTCACCATGATGACCGGCGCCGAATCCATCCGCGACGTCATCGCCTTCCCCAAGACCCAGCGCGCCCAGTGCCTGCTCACCGACGCGCCGAGCGGCGTGGACGAGAAGCAGCTGCGCGAGTTGCACATCCGCCTGCGCCAGAAGGTCGAGACCCAGGTCGAAGTCGAGCGCGGCTGAGTCCGGCGGCACACCGGCCGGAGATCCCGAAGCCCCTGCCGGATCGCCGCGAAGGCGGCCGCAGGGGCTTCAGCCTGCCGGCGCCATGCCGTAATCTTCACGGATGGCCCGCACGCCGCGCGGCCCCCCGATCCCGGACGCCCCGATGCTCCTCCCCCACGGCCTGCAGGTCCTCGTCGTCGAATCCCAGTCGAGCATGCGCGCGCAGCTGCGCAACATGCTCGCCTCGATCGGCATCGACTCGCCGCAGTTCGCGGTCTCGGCGAGCATGGCGATGCGCCGCCTGCGCGCGCAGCCCTTCGACCTCATCCTGTCCGAATACGACCTCGGCGAGGGCCAGGACGGCCAGCACCTGCTCGAGGACCTGCGCCAGCACGCCATCATCCCGCCCGACACGGTGTTCGTGATGATCACCGGCGAGCGCAACTACGAGCGCGTGATCAGCGCCTGCGAGCTCGTTCCCAACGACTACATCCTCAAGCCGCTCACCGCCGAGAGCCTGCGCGTGCGCCTGCTGCGCGCCTTCGAGAAGCGCGACGCCTTCCTGCCGGTGTGGCAGCTGATGAAGCTCGGCGACCCCGTCGGCGCGCTCGCCGCCTGTCGCGAGGCGCGCGACCGCCACCCGCAGTACCTGGTCGATTTCATGCGCCTGCAGGCGGAGCTGCACGCCCAGATCGGCCAGATCGAGGAGGCCGCGGCGCTGTACCGCGAGATCCTCGCCGCGCGTCCCATCCCCTGGGCCTCGCTCGGGCTGGCACGCATGCTGGTGGTGCGCGAGGCCTGGGTCGAGGCCGAGCACCTGCTCGCCGACCTCGTCGCCCGCCACCCGCGCTTCATCGAGGCGCACGAGCTGCTCGCACGCGTGCAGGAGGAGACCGGCCGCCCCGCCGAGGCCTGCGGAACCCTGCAGCGCGCGGCCGATCTCTCGCCCTACCGCCTCCCGCGCCTGCGCCGGCTCGGCGAGCTCGCCCTGCAGGCCGGCGAGCTCGACCGTGCCGAGCACAGTCTCGCCGAGGCGGTGCGCCGCGGCAGCTACTCCGAATTCCGCGACCCCGAGGATCACGTCCGCCTGGTGCAGGCCCAGCTCGCCCGTGAACGCCCGGACGAAGCCTTGGCCACGCTTGCCGACCTCGAGCGCAACCTCGTCCGCCACCCCAAGGGCGAACTCTGCCTCGCCGTCGGCAACGCCCTGTTCGAGGGCCACCGCAACGACGCCGAAGGCCTGCGCAGCGCCATGGTGCGCGCGCTCGCGAGCCCCGAGCGCATCCGCGAGCTCTCCCCCGGGCTGCGCCGCGACCTGCTCGAGCTGTGCTACGACCGCAAGCTCGAGAGCGAGGGCCGCCAGCTCCTCGCCGACCTGATGCGCACCCACGGCGACGACCGCAGCCTGGCGAGCACGCGCGCCGCGCTCAAGGCACGCGGCTTCGAGAACCTCTCCGCCGAGGTCGAGGAGCAGGTGCAGAACGAGGTCAGGACCTTGATCGGCGCCGGCGCCGAAAAAGCGCGCAGCGGCGACTACGACGGCGCGGTCGCCGAGATGATGAACGCGGCGCGCAAGATGCCGGGCAACCCGCACGTGCTGTTCAATGCCGCGCTCGCCTTGCTGCGCCACATCGAGCACCGCGGCTGGAACGAGGCCTTCGCCGCGCAGGCGCGCAGCCTGATCGAGCGCACCCAGCGCATGGCGCCCGCCAACCCGCGCCTGGCGGCGATTACCGAATTCCGCCACGAGCTCATGAAGCGCTACGGTATCCGCCCCGAGCGCGCCCCCGTCACCCGCACCCGCCGCGCCTGAACCCCGATGCTGCGTACCGTCCTGCTCCGCCTGCTGCTCCTCCTCGTACTCGGCGCGGGCCTGCCCGCCTGCTCGCCCGGCGCCGCGCCCGATGCCCCGCAAGCTGCACAGGGCCTGCTGCAGCCCTCGCACGCCGGGCTGCCGGCCGAGGCGATCGAGACACTGGCGCTCATCCAGCGCGGCGGCCCCTTCCCCTACCGCAAGGACGGCACCACCTTCCAGAACCGCGAACGCCTGCTACCGGCGCGGCCGCGCGGCTATTACCGCGAATACACCGTGCCCACGCCCGGCGCGCGCGATCGCGGCGCGCGCCGCATCGTCAGCGGCGGCGATCCACCCGAGGTGTTCTACTACACTGCCGACCACTACCGCAGCTTCCGCGAGATCGCACCGCTGCGTTCGCTGCCCTGAGCCGTCCGTCCATGAGCCACACCTCGCACGCCCCCGCCGCGCAGCCGACTCCCCCGCTGCGCATCGACCTCGCCGGCTGCACGGACAAGGCCGGACTGCTCGCGCGCATCGCGACCGCGCTGCGCTTCCCGGACTGGTTCGGCCACAACTGGGACGCGCTCTCGGATTGCCTGTGCGATCTCTCCTGGCTGCCCGCCGCGGCCTACCGGCTCGAATTCCTGCATGCCGACGCGCTGCGCGCGACCGCGCCCGAGACCTTCGCCACGCTGTGCGAGATCCTCGACGAAGCCGGCGACTTCTGGCGCGCCGAGGGCGTGGGCTTCGGCCACACCTTCATCCCCGCGCTTCCCGAGGCACCTTCCGGCGCGCCTCGATGAGCTCGGCGAGGCAGCGCGGGCAATAGCACTCCCCCGCACCTTCGGCCGGCACCGCAAACGCGGCCGGCAGCGCCGCACACCAGCACTCCGCCTCGCCTGCGCGCATGCCGCAGGTGAAGGCCGCGCCGCAGCGCGGACAGACATTGGTGGTTTCGTTCATCGGCGTCTCGCCTCCCTGGTTCGTTCGAACTCCGCCGCAAGGTTAGCGCAGCCGGACGGGCAGGGTGCGCGCGCGGCCCTTGAAAACGCTTCCTCCGCGCCTATATTGGTCTTGAAGCCGGATCCCCCGGCAAGAACCCGGACCCAGGAGGACACGACATGAGCAACCCTCTCACCCGTCGCACCGACCCGTTGGACGACTTCTTCCGCGGCTTCTTCGTGCGCCCCGTCGACTTCGGCGGCCAGCAGCTCGCCACCCCGGGCACCGACGCGCCGCAGATGCGGGTCGACGTCAAGGAGACCGCGCAAGGCTACGAAGTGCATGCCGAACTGCCCGGCATGAAGAAGGAGGACATCCACGTGCATATCGACGGCCCGGTGGTGTCGATCAGTGCCGAGCGCAAGCAGGAGAAGGAGATCAAGGACGGCGAGAAGGTGCTGCGCACCGAACGCTACTTCGGCAAGATCTCGCGCAGCTTCCAGCTCGGCCAGGAAATCGACGAGGCTGCGGCAAGCGCGAAGTTCAACGATGGCGTGCTCGAGCTGAACCTGCCCAAGAAGGCCGAGGTCCAGGCCAAGCGGCTCAACATCGAGTAGACGCCTGCCCGGCAGTTCGGGACAAACGGGATTCAGGAGTGGCGCGATTCGCGAGCGGGTCTTCAGCCAGAGACCGAGTTCGGCAAGTGCGGCGCGGCAGCCATCGCGACTCGCGTCGCTCCTACAGCCCCCCGGAAGCCTCGCCGGTTCGCGTAGGAGCGACGCAAGTCGCGATCCCCCTGCAGCGCCCCCGAGGCCTCGCCGGTTTTCGTAGGAGCGACGCAAGTCGCGAGCCGCGTCGCACGCCATCCTCGACGGCGGCGCGGCAAACGCGCGGGTTCTACTTGCTCTTGATCATCGTGCCGACGCCGTGGTCGGTGAGGATCTCGAGCAACAGGCAGTGTTCCACGCGGCCATCGATGATGTGCACCGACTTCACGCCGTTGCGCGCCGCGTCGAGCGCCGAGCCGATCTTGGGCAACATGCCCCCCGACAGGGTGCCGTCGGCGACCAGGTCGTCGATCTGGCGCGGCGTCAGGCCGGTCAGCAGGTTGCCCGCCTTGTCCAGCACGCCCGGGGTGTTGGTGAGCAGCACCAGCTTCTCGGCCTTGAGGATCTCGGCGAGCTTGCCGGCGACCACGTCGGCGTTGATGTTGTAGGTCTCGCCCTCCTCGCCCACGCCGATCGGCGCGATCACGGGGATGAAGTCGCCCTGGTCGAGGAAGGAGATCAGGCTGGGATCGATACCGGTGATCTCGCCCACCTGGCCGACGTCGATCAGATCGCCCTCCGGCGCGCCGTGCTTCTGCATCAGCAGCTTCTTGGCGCGGATGAAGCCGGCGTCCTTGCCGGTGAGGCCCACGGCCTTGCCGCCGTGCTTGTTGATCAGGTTGACGATCTCCTTGTTCACCTGGCCCCCGAGCACCATCTCGACCACCTCCATGGTCTCGGCGTCGGTCACGCGCATGCCCTGGATGAACTCGCCCTTCTTGCCCATGCGGGTGAGCAGATTCTCGATCTGCGGGCCGCCGCCGTGCACCACCACCGGGTTGAGGCCGACCAGCTTGAGCAGCACCACGTCGCGTGCGAAGCAATCCTTGAGGTGCGGATCGGTCATCGCGTTGCCGCCGTACTTGATGACGATGGTCTTGTCGAAGAAGCGTTTGATGTAGGGCAGCGCCTCGGCGAGGATCTCGGCCTTGCGGGCGGGGGTGACGTCTTGCTGGTGAACGGGCTGGGTCATCGGGAGACTCCTTGAACGGACAAGGGGATTCTAGTGGCCAGCCCGCGGAACCGGAAGTGCACCGCAGCAAAGCCCGGTGAGGTAACGGTCTATATACATCCAGGCTATCCTGATCGTCTAAACGTTCAATTGGAACTATCAAGGCCGATCGCCGATACTGGCTCCATCGGACAAGGCGGCCCTGCCGCCACGCTCACAGGAGGATCCACATCATGGTCGACAAGGTCGCTCGCCTGCATTTCCAGCACGCCAGCCCGGCCGGAGCCCTGCGCGCGCTCAGCGGCTGGCTGATCGCCATCACCGGTCTGGCGCTGCTCGTCGCCCAGCTCGTGCGCAGCGTCGAGGGCTTCGACCTCGCCGTAACGGGCGCGATGGCAGGCGGCGCCATGGCGGCCGCAGCGACCGCGCTGGGTGCGGTGCCGCTGCTCGTCGTGCGCCAGATCGGCGCCAGCGTGCAGGGCATGCTGCTCGGCTTCGGCGCCGGCGTCATGCTCGCCGCGAGCGTGTTCTCGCTGCTGCTGCCCGGCTTCGACGCCGCGCTCGCGCAGACCGGCTCGGAGACCGGCGCAGCCCTGCTGGTCGCCTTCGGCGTGCTGCTCGGTGCCGGCGGCATGCTCGCCATGGATCGCGCCCTGCCGCATACCCACTTCCCCGAGGGCCGGCGCAGCGGTGCCGCGGTGTGGCTGTTCGTGTTCGCGATCGCCGTGCACAACATCCCGGAAGGTCTCGCGATCGGCGTGGCGGCCGGACTCGAAGGCACGGGCGCCGGCTCGGGCGACGCGGTCGCGGCAGGGATCTCGCTGCAGAACGTGCCCGAAGGCCTGATCGTCGCCATCGCCCTGGTGGCGGCGGGCTACGGTCGCTGGCTCGCCTTCGGCGTCGCGGCGGCGTCGGGCCTGATCGAGCCGATCGCGGCGATCGCCGGTTCGATGATGGTGTCGGTCTCGGCGAACATCCTGCCCTGGGGCCTGGCCGGCGCGGCCGGCGCGATGCTCTTCGTGGTCAGCCACGAGATCATCCCCGAGTCGCACCGCCGCGGTCACGAGACGCTCGCCACCGGCGGCCTGATGGTGGGCTTCGTGATGATGATGCTGATGGATACGCTGCTCGGGTGAGGCACGAGGCGTCCGCAGTGAAGCGCACCGAGCGGGGTGCAAAAGACGAAGGGCGCTCCGCGGAGCGCCCTTCGTGTGTTCGGGGTGGCGAGCCTGACCCCCGGCACTTGCAGGGAGCGGCTGTGGCTGCTGCCTTCCGGCCCTGACCAGGTTCACCGCGCTGCAATGCGGGGAGACCCGCCACGGCCGGCATTGTAGCAGCATGCCGGCCGCTGCGGTGCGGCAAAGAAGCCGCCCACCACCGCAGCGATCAACCCCGCGTGCAGCCCCTCATCAACCCTTGAGCTCGGGGAAGTCTTCCTCGAAGAACTCCAGCTCGCCGCGGGCGGCCTCGCCGCGCGCCTCTTCGGCCTTGCGCAGCTCGACGCGGCGGATCTTGCCCGAGATGGTCTTGGGCAGGTCGGCGAAGGAGAGGCGGCGGATGCGCTTGTACGGGGCCAGGCGTTCGCGGGTGAAGGCGAAGATGTCCTTGGCCAGCTCGCGGCTCGGCTCCTGGCCGGCGACCAGGATCACGAAGGCCTTGGGCACCGCCAGGCGCAGCGGATCCGGGCTCGGCACCACCGCGGCTTCGGCGACCGCCGGGTGCTCGATGAGCACGCTCTCGAGCTCGAAGGGGCTGATGCGGTAGTCGGAGGCCTTGAACACGTCGTCGGCGCGGCCGACGTAGGTGATGTAGCCGTCCTCGTCGATGCTGGCGACGTCGCCGGTGCGGTAGTGGCCGTCACGCATGACCTCGGCGGTCTTGGCCGGATCACCCGAGTAACCCACCATCAGGCCGACCGGACGGTGCTCGCCCATCACCAGCGCCACCTCGCCCTCGACCGAGGGCTTGCTCTCGGCATCGAGCAGGGCGATCTTGTAGCCGGGGAGCGGACGGCCCATGGAGCCGGGCTTGAGCGGCTGGTCGGGGGTGTTGCCGATCTGCGCGGTGGTCTCGGTCTGGCCGAAGCCGTCGCGGATGGTGATGCCCCAGGCCTTCTTGACCTGGTCGATGACTTCGGGGTTGAGCGGCTCGCCGGCACCGATGAGCTCGCGCAGCTTGGTCTTGACCGAGGCCAGGTCCTGCTGGATCAGCATGCGCCACACGGTCGGGGGCGCGCACATCGTGGTGACTTCGTACTTCACCAGCACGTCGAGCAGGGCCGCCGCGTTGAAGCGGTTGTAGTTGTACAGGAACACGCAGGCGCCGGCGTTCCAGGGCGCGAAGAAGCAGCTCCAGGCGTGCTTGGCCCAGCCCGGCGAGGAGATGTTCATGTGACGATCGTTGGGCTTGAGGCCGATCCAGTACATCGTCGAAAGGTGGCCGACCGGGTAGGACTGGTGGGTGTGCAGCACCAGCTTGGGCTTGGAGGTCGTGCCCGACGTGAAGTAGAGCAGCAGCGGGTCGTCGACGCGGGTCACGCCGTCCGGGGTGAAGGCGTCGGATTCGGCCGCGGCGTCCTCGAAGGCCTTCCAGCCGGCGGGCGCGCCGCCGACGGCGATGCGGCCGAAGCTGCCGGGCAGGTTCTCGAATTTGTCGGTGTGGGCCTTGCCGATCACCACGTGCCTGACCTGGCCGCGCTCGACGCGGTCGACGAGGTCCTCGGGGGTCAGCAGCGTGGTGGCGGGGATCACCACGGCGCCGAGCTTGATCGCGGCGAGCATGGTCTCCCACAGCGGCACTTCGTTGCCGAGCATGATCAGGATGCGCTCGCCGCGCTTGACGCCCTGCTTGCGCAGCCAGTTGGCGACGCGGTTCGAGCGCGCCGACATCTCGGCGAAGGAAAGCTTCGACTCGCGGCCGTCTTCCTCGATGATCCACAGCGCCGGGTTGTCGTTGCCCTTGGCCATCGCATCGAAGTAGTCCAGCGCCCAGTTGAACTCCTTCAGCTTGGGCCACTTGAAGCCGGCGTAGGCCGTCGCGTAATCGCTGCGGTGCTGCAGCAGGAAATCGCGCGCGGCGAGAAATTCGTTGACTGCGCTCATGGTTCTCTCCTCTCCAGGACGTCGTTGGAATGCTCCGGACGGGTGCATGCCCGCCCGATCCCGCTATTTTACGTTGACGTTAACGCAGCGCACCATTCTTGATCGAAATTATGTTTATGACCGGCAAAGTGCTTCACCCGCCCGATCGCCGCGGCAAGCGCCCTCGTCGCTCGCACCCGGGCTGCGGGGCGCCGCATCCACTGTCGATATACTTGCCGCTTGCGAGCGAGTATCGCCGCCGATCGTGCAAGGAGCAACCATGCCCCCCCCCTCTTCCCGCCTGCAAGCCCGCTACGGCCAGGAATCCATCCCCGCCGAGATCGCCCTCAACCCGCTCGTCGAGCACCTGCTCGACCACCGCTCGGTGCGCGCCTACCTGCCCGACCCGGTCACCGATGCCGAGCTCGCCGCGATCGTCGCCGCCGCGCAATCGGCGGCGAGTTCGTCCAACCTCAACGTGTGGAGCGTGGTCGCGGTGCGCGACGCCGATCGCCGCGCCAGGCTGGCCGAGCTCGCCGGCGACCAGGCCCACGTGCGCGAGGCGCCGCTGCAGCTCGTGTGGCTCGCCGACCTCGCCCGCCTGCGCCGCATCGCCACCGGCCTCGGGCGCCCGGCCGAGGGCCTGGACTACCTCGAGATGTTCCTCACCGGCGTCATCGACGCCGCGCTCGCCGCGCAGAACGGCGCGGCGGCGGCCGAATCGCTCGGCCTGGGCATGGTGTACATCGGCGGCATGCGCAACCACCCCGAAGAGGTCGCCGCGCTGCTCGGCCTGCCGCCCGGCGTGTTCGCGGTGTTCGGCATGTGCGTCGGCCGTCCCGATCCGGCGCGCCCGGCCGACATCAAGCCGCGCCCGCCGCAAGCGGTGGTGCTGCACCACGAACGCTACTCGCTCGACGCCCAGGACGCCGGCATCGCCGCCTACGACCGCGCGATGACGCGCTTCTACGCGGAGCAGAAGATGAACGTGCATGGCACCTGGAGCGTGCACTCGTCCAAGCGCATCGCCGGCCCCGAGACGCTCTCCGGCCGCCACCGCCTGGTCGAGGCGCTCCAGGCGCTCGGCTTCGCGCTCAAGTAATCCCCTCCCTCCTGCCCGCAAAGAAGGATCCGCCATGCGCAAACGCGACACGACGCTGAGCACCGACCAGAAGGCGCTCGCCATCAACCTGGACAAGTACAAATACGGCTCCATCGTCGAGATCGGCGCAGGGCAGGAGGTGGCGCGCCGCTTCTTCCACGTCGGCGCCGCCGCCGGCACCATCGCCAAGACCATGTCGGCCTACGACATGGCGGTCAGCGACGACATCTACGGCCACGTCGACCGCTACGTCAGCCGTGCCCGCCTGCTGCAGATGCTCGACAAGGAGTTCACCCAGGTCGTCGCCCGCCTCGCCCACGTGCGGCCGAAGAACACCACCTTCTTCGCCTACGCCGCCACCGTCACCGCGCGCAGCTTCAAGCAGAAGAACGAATGCCACGGCTGGGTCGGCATCCGCCTGCAGCTGCACCCGGGCGCCGCGCCGAGCGACGTGGTCATGCACGTGCGCATGCTCGACAACGACAACGCGCTGCAGTCCGAGGCGCTCGGCATCCTCGGCGTCAACCTCATCCACGGCGCCTTCTTCCACCACGACCAGCCCGAGTGGGTGGTGGAAGGTCTCGCCGACGGGCTCGGCTCCGAGCGCATCGAGGTCGACCTGATCCACTTCTCCGGCCCGTATTTCGACGAAGTGGAAAACCGCCTGATGAACCTGCACCTGATCCGCAGCTGGCTCACGCGCGCGGTGGTCTTCAACCCGCAGGGCGAGGTGGTGGTGCCGGGCGAGCTCCTCTACCGCAAGCCGGTGATGGTGATGCGCGGCAGCTTCAAGCCGGTGACCCTGGTGAATGTGGACATGATGGCCGCCGGCCTGCGCCAGTTCAGCCAGCTCGCCGCGGTCGACGACAAGGAGATCGTCTCGCTCGCCGAGATCACCATGAACTCGCTGATCAGCGGCGACAACGTGGACGGCGCCGACTTCCTCGCCCGCATCGATCTGCTCGCCTCGCAGGGCTACACGGTGATGATCTCGGACTATGTGCGCTTCTTCCGCCTGCGCGCCTACCTGCGCCGCTACACCCAGAAGCCGATCGGGATCGTGCTGTCGGTGCGCGACTTCGCCTTCCTGTTCGACGAGAAATACTATGAAGGCCTGGAGGGCGGCATCCTCGAGGCCTTCGGCAAGCTTTTCCCGGACAACACCCACGTCTATGTGTATCCGTCCCGCCCGCGCGGCACCGACGCCTCGGCCACGGTGACGCTCGACAACGTGGCCGTCCCCGCCAACCTGCGCCACCTGCTCGCCCACCTCAAGGAAAACGACAAGCTGGTGGCGGTGCAGCCGCACGACGACACCCACCTGCACATCGACATCGGTGAGGTGCTCACCGGCCTGCGCCGCGGCCGCGGCGAGTGGGAGACCGACGTGCCCGAGGCGGTTGCGCAACGCATCATCGAAGGCCGCCTGCTCGGCTACGATACCGAGTGAGCGGCCCTGTGCACGCCCCCACGACTCCGGACCCTGCAGCACGCGGGGTCTTTTTTTGAACTTCGGCGGGAGCGACGGTCTGTATTAATGCAGCGCAACATCCGCGCCGCAGGCTTGCACAAGCCTCTTGCTTTCGATCGCGCGCGCGGCATCCTGCGCACAGCGCATCCGCACCGGCACGGAGCACGGACATGAGCCCGCGAACCGCCCAGCTTTCCCCCATCGAGAACGCCCACGCCCGCGCGGCCGACGAGGTCCTCGCAGCGCTGGACAGCAGCCCGACGGGCCTCTCTGCGGACGAGGCCGCACGACGTCTCGCCGAGATCGGCCCCAACCGCCTGCCCGAGCCGCCCCGGGACGGCGTGGTCAAGCGCTTCTTCAAGCATTTCAACGACGTGCTGATCTACGTGCTGCTCGGCGCCGCCGCGATCACTGCGAGCCTCGGCCACTGGATCGACACCGGCGTCATCCTCGGCGTGGTGGTCATCAACGCCATCATCGGCTTCATTCAGGAAGGCAAGGCCGAGGAGGCGCTTGCAGGCATCCGCAAGATGCTGTCCCTGCGTGCCGAGGCCTGCCGCGACGGACACTGGAGCGCGGTGGACGCCGACGGCCTGGTGCCCGGCGACATCGTGCGCCTGCGCTCGGGCGACCGCGTGCCCGCCGACGTGCGCCTGATCGAGGCCACCAACCTGCGCATCGAGGAGTCCGCGCTCACCGGCGAGTCGGTCCCCGCCGACAAGAACACCGCCGCGGTCGAGGCCGCCGCCGGCGTCGGCGACCGCTTCGGCATGGCCTATTCGGGCACCCTGGTCGCCGCCGGGCGGGGCATCGGCGTGGCCGTCGCCACCGGGCCCGACACCGAGCTCGGCCGCATCGACCGCCTGATCGCCGAGGTGCAGCCCCTGCAGACCCCGCTCACCCGGCAGATGGTGCAGTTCAGCAAGATCCTGTCGGTGCTCATCGTCGGCCTGGCGCTGCTCATGCTGGGCGTCGGCCTCGCGGTGCACGAGCAGCCGCTGGCCGAGGTCTTCCTCGCCGCGATCGGCTTCGCGGTCGCGGCCATCCCCGAAGGCCTGCCCGCCATCCTCACCATCACGCTCGCGCTCGGCGTTCAGCGCATGGCGCGGCGCAACGCGATCACGCGCAAGCTCACCGCGGTCGAGGCGCTCGGCTCGGTCACGGTGATCTGCTCGGACAAGACCGGCACGCTGACGAAGAACGAGATGACCGTGCGCCACGTCCTCACCCGCGGCGGCTTCTACGAGGTCAGCGGCACCGGCTACCGCCCCGAGGGCGAGATCACCCTCGAAGGCAAGGTCGCCAGCCTGGCGCACCACGACCACCTGCACGCGCTGATCGAGGTCGTCGCGGTCGCCAACGACACCCACATCGCCGAAGAGGACGGCCAGTGGAAGGTCACCGGCGAGCCCACCGAGGGCGCGCTGCGCACGCTCGCGCACAAGGCCGGCTTCGACGCCGGCGCGCACCAGCGCCACGACAGCATCCCCTTCGAGTCGGCCAACAAGTTCATGGCCACGCTCGACACCGCCCCCTGCGGGCAGCGCCGCATCCTGCTGAAAGGCGCGCCCGACCGCCTGCTCGAGCGCTGCCGCCACGAGCTCGGCGCCGACGGCGAGCTCGTGGCGCTCGACCGCGCCTTCTGGGAGGAGCGCATCGACGCGCTGAGCGGCGAGGGCCTGCGCGTGCTCGCCGCCGCCGCGCGCGACGTGCCCGACAGCAAGGACGCGCTCGTCATCGAGGACCTGCAGGAGGACATGGTCTTCCTCGGCCTCATCGGCATCATCGACCCGCCGCGCCCGGAAGCGATCGCGGCGATCCGCTCCTGCCACGAAGCCGGCATCCGCGTGAAGATGATCACCGGCGACCACGCCGGCACCGCGCGCGCAATCGGCATCGAGATGGGCCTGGGCACGGCCGACGCGCTGAAGGTGATCACCGGCGCCGAGATCGAGGCCGCCAGCGACGAGGAACTGCAGCGGATCGCCCACGACTGCGACCTCTTCGCGCGCACCAGCCCCGAGCACAAGCTGCGCCTGGTCGAGGCCCTGCAGGCGCGCGGCGAGGTGGTGGCAATGACCGGCGACGGGGTCAACGACGCCCCCGCGCTCAAGCGCGCCGACGTCGGCGTGGCGATGGGCATCAAGGGCACCGAGGCCACCAAGGAGGCCGCCGAGATCGTGCTCGCCGACGACAACTTCTCCACCATCGAGCGCGCCGTCGAGGAAGGTCGCACGATCTACGACAACCTGCGCAAGGCCATCCTCTTCATCCTGCCCACCAACGGCGCCCAGGGCTTCGTGATGCTCGCCGCGGTGGTGCTCGGCCTCACCCTGCCGCTCACGCCGGTGCAGATCCTGTGGGTGAACATGGTGGTGGCGGTCACGCTGGCGCTTGCGCTCGCCTTCGAGCCCGCCGAGCCGGGCGTCATGCAGCGCCCGCCGCGGCGCCCCGGCGCGCCGATCATGGACGGCGCGATGCTGTGGCGGGTGGGCTTCGTGTCGCTGCTGATCGGCGGCGCCACCATCGTCTCGTTCGAGTATTCGCTGCTGCAGGGCATGGAACTGCAGGCCGCGCGCACGATGGCGGTCAACACCCTGGTGGTCGCGCAGGCCTGGTACCTCTTCAACAGCCGCTTCCTCACCGCCTCCAGCCTCTCGCCCGCGCGCCTGTTCACCAACCCGGCGGCGCAGGTCTCGGTGCTGATCCTGGCCCTGCTGCAGCTCGGCTTCGTCTACCTGCCCTTCATGAACACCTGGTTCGGCACCACCCCGCTCGCGCTCGAATACTGGCTGCCCCCGCTCGCGATCGGCGCGCTGGTCTTCCTCGTGATCGAGGCCGAGAAGGCGCTGCAGCGGCGATACGGGGCGCGCAAGAGCGGCTGAGCGGGCGCCTCGCCAGGCGCCGATCGCGACTTGCGTCGCTCCTGCAGAACCGACACATCCTCGGATCGCCTGCAGGAGCGACGCAAGCGGCTTCGCCACGTGCCGCGTTCGACTTCTCCCGCGCGGGGCTCCTCTGCGGGTGGTCGCGCCGAGCCTCCCCGTGCAGCTCCGGTGCGGACCGCTCGCACCACGACTCGCGCGCATCCGGTGCATGACGTCGGCCGCAAGGAGGCGGACAATGTCCCGCACGCCCGCTTCGGCCCACCCCAACCAGACGGAGCATCCGATGAGCAAGCACAAACCGATCGACATCGCCGGGTTTCGCGTCGAGGGCGGCAAGAAGGTCGACCTCGCCGACTGGCCGACCAAGGTCCGCGCCGTCTACGACTCGAAGAGCGACTACGAGGAGCGCCTGGACGCCGGCACCGAGCGCCTGGCCGAGCTGCAGGAGATGCTCTACGCCCACGACCGCTACTCGCTGCTGGTGATCTTCCAGGCCATGGACGCGGCCGGCAAGGACGGCGCCATCCGCCACGTCATGTCGGGCATCAACCCGCAGGGCTGCCAGGTGTTCAGCTTCAAGCACCCGAGCCCCACCGAGCTCGACCACGACTTCCTGTGGCGCACCCACGTCGCGCTGCCCGAGCGCGGCCGCATCGGCATCTTCAACCGCTCGTACTACGAGGAGGTGCTGATCGTGCGCGTGCTCCCCGAGATCCTGCGCGGCCAGCAGCTGCCCGACGAGACCCTGGCCGCGCGCGACTTCTGGGGCGAACGCTTCCGCTCCATAGTCGACGCCGAGGCCCACCTGCACCGCAACGGCACGCGCATCGTCAAGATTTTCCTGCACCTTTCGAAGGACGAGCAGCGCGACCGCCTGATCGCCCGCATCGACGAGGAAGACAAGAACTGGAAGTTCGACGAAGGCGACATCGAGCAGCGCAAGCACTGGGACAAGTACATGGCCGCCTACGCCGACTGCCTGCGCGCCACCAGCACGCCCGATTGCCCATGGTACGTGGTGCCGGCCGACGACAAGAAGAACGCCCGCCTGATCGTCTCGCAGATCCTGGTCGACACCCTCGCGGGGCTCGACCTGCACTACCCCGAGACCAGTCCGGCACGGCGCGAGAAGCTCCTCGAGATCCGCCGCCAGCTCGAAGCCGGCGAGGTCTGACTTCGCCGGCCTCCGGATGCACCACGACGTCTTGTGGGAGCGACGCGTTGTGCTGCGTTCCGGCCGCGTTACCCTTTGACGCGTCCGGATGCACCACGACGTCTTGTGGGAGCGACGCGAGTCGCGATTGCAGCCTGCGGGAGTCGTGGCGCGGACCGAAGTGCCGCGGTCGCGACTTGCGTCGCTCCCACAAAAGACCGCGCACTGCCGTCGCCGCGACGCCCACCCCGGGCCGTGACAGCGATCGATCTCCCGTGGGAGCGACGCGAGCCGCGATCCCTGCGCCGGAGATCCGCTCGGCGGTCCGTCGTGCGCCGCATCGCGACTGGCGTCGCGCCTGTCGCCCCCGGGCGCGGCGGTTTCT
>NZ_AMXD01000023.1 GCF_000310185.1 Thauera aminoaromatica S2
ACTCGCCCGCCGTGGTGCGCAGGCGGCCGCGCGGGCGCTGGCGCGGGCGCGCGGCGAGCTCGCCGATCCACGCCCCTGGTTCGAAGCGCCGCTGCGCTTCCACCACGGCATCGCCCTGCCCGCGCCGGAACTTCACGCCGAGGCCCTGCTCTTCGCCGCACGCCGCCTCTTCGCCAGCCTTGCCGCCTGGCTCGATGCCCGCCACGCGGCAGTCGACCGCTTCCGCCTGCGTTTCGGCCACGGCTCGCGACCGCCCACCGAACTCGAGTTCGCGCTCGGCCGCCCAAGCCGCGACGAGGGGCACTTCGCCCTGATCGTGCGCGAACGCCTGGCCATGCTCGAGCTGTCCGCCGAGGTCGACTCGATCACCCTGTGTGCGGAAAGCCCCGTGGCTGCCGACCCGCGCGCCCGGGACCTGTTCGGCGATCCTGCCCAGGCCGGAGAGGACGCCGCCCTGCTGCTTGCCCGCCTGCAGGCGCGACTTGGCGAGGAATGCGTGCAGCGCCTGGATCTTCGCGCCGATCACCGTCCCGAAGCCGCCTGGCGAAACACCGTGCCCTCCGCACAGGCGACCACTGCACGCGCCGGCCGCGACGCCGCTGCGGGGCCGGCCTCGACACGGACGGCATCGCCGCCGCCACGCACGACAGCAGGCCTGCGCCCGCTCTGGCTGCTGCCCGCGCCGCGTCCGATCTCCGCTCCCCGCTATACCCTGCTCGGCGCCGCCGAACGCATCGAGACCGGCTGGTGGGACGGCATGCCGGTCCGTCGCGACTACTACCTCGCGCGCGATGCCGACAACGTCCTGTGCTGGATCTTCGAGAGCCTGGATGCGCCGGGGCAGTGGTTCGTGCATGGGTATTTCGGCTGAAGACGCCGGTCCCGATCACGGTGCCGGAGCCCGCGACGAGGGCGGCGCGAGCCGGGACGGAGGATCGCCACTCGCGTCGCTCCCAGCGGGGTCCGAAGCTGCATCGTGCTGCGGTAACGTGCCGATTTTCGTGGGAGCGACGCAAGTCGCGATCACGACGACGCGCGAGCGCGTGACGGGAACTGCAGGGGCGCGGGGCTGTGCGCGTAGTACACTTCCCGGGCTCCGAACCTTTTCCACCGCCTCCATTCCCATGCCCGAGCCTTCCTCTTCCGTCACCGTTTCCGCTGAAACCCGCGCCCGCCCCCTGCCGGGCGACCTCGACCGGCGCCGCGCGCTGTTCGCGCTGCTGGTATGCGTGGTCGCGCTGCCTGCATCGTGGCTGTTGTTCAGCCAGCTCGAGCGCCTGTGGCCGGAGATCGTGCGCCTGGAGGGGCTCGGCTTCCTCGCGGCGGCCACCCTGCTCGGCGGCGTGATGGCGATCGGCCCGCTCGCTGCGGCGCTCGGCTTCCTGATCGCGGTGTGGTTCGGGGTGCGCAGCGTCTACAGCGCGCGCAGCCTCGCCACGCCGCTGCTCGACCGCGTCATCGTCGGCGCCGGGCTGCTGGTTTGGTTCATGCCCGCGCTGGCGGCGATCGCACAGGCGGTGCGCGCGCTGACCACAGGGCGGATCCACTTCGTGCGCCCGCCGCGCGACTACCTCCTCGCCACCGATCCGATCGCCTTCTGGCAGGGCGTCGGCTTCTGGCTGATCATCGCGGGGCTCGCCGGCTTCCTCGCCTGGCGCTACTGGCAGCCGAAGCTGTTCCCGGCGCACGACGCCGCCCCCGAGGCCTGAACGCGACCTGCCGCCGCGGGCGCGCCTGGCCGTGCGTGCCCGCTCCGTCACACCTTGCCGTCGTCCGCGGCTGCGCCTCGCGCACGGCAAGGCGGCGCATCACCCCCCCAACCAACCCCGCCGCAGCTTCGCTGCCGCGCTATCGGCGCGCGGCGCCAGCTTGAGCTCCTGGCGCTCGGCAGGCGGTGCAGCGAGCACCGCACGGAAGCTCATCAGCTCGTCGCGACGGAAGAGATGCAGTTCCACCTCGTCGCCCGCACCACGACGGGCGAGCAGATCCTCCAGCCCCTTGGCGCTGGAGATCCTCAGCCCGTCGAGCGCGATCAGCACGTCCCCGGCCGAGACGCCCGCCGCCTGCGCCGGACCGTCGTCGTACACATTGGCGACCTTCGCCTCGCCACTGCCCCCGCCGAGCTTCATCCCGAGCACCGGCGCGGTCCCCGCCGCCTCGGCGCGCAGGCTCACGCCGAAGGGACGCAGCAGGCGCGCCAGCGGCAGATCCTCGCAGCCGTCCACCGCCTTCTGCAGCCATTTCGCCAGGCGCGCGCCGAGGCGTTCGCCGCCCGCGTCGCGCACCGCGGCGAAGATGCCATCCTCCGGCACGCCCACGCCGGTGAGGCCGTGGCGCCGCCACAGCAGCCGCATCACGTCGTCCAGGCTGGCCGCACCCTCGCTGCCCGCGCGCAGCTGCAGGTCGAGCGCGAGCGCGATCAGCGCACCCTTGGCGTAGTAGCTGACGATGGCATTGGGTGCGTTCTCGTCCTGGCGGTAGTACTTGGTCCACGCGTCGAAGGAGGACTCCGCCACGCTCTGCTTGAGCCGGCCGCTGCCGCGCAAGACGTTGGCGATGGTCTTGCCGAGCAGCCCCAGGTAGTCATCGATGCCGATCACGCCGCTGCGCACCAGGGCGAGGTCGTCGTAATACGAGGTGAAGCCCTCGAAGGCCCACAGCAGCCGGGTGTGGTTCTCGCGCGCGAGATCGTAGGGCGTGAACGCCACCGGCTTGATGCGCTTGACGTTCCAGGTGTGGAAATACTCGTGGCTGCACAGGCCGAGGAAGCTCTTGTAGCCGTCGGGCAGACCCTCCATGCCCTTCCACGGCAGCTCGGCGCGGCTGCAGATCAGCGCGGTCGAGGCGCGATGCTCCAGCCCGCCGTAGCCCTCTCCCACCACCATGGTCAGGAAGGCGTAATAGTCCACCGGCGCCGGCGTGCCGAAGAGCGCGATCTGCCATTCGCACACCCGGCGCAGGTCGGCGCACAGGCGCTCGAGGTCGCAGTCGTGGCGGCCGGTGAGGGCGATGTCGTGCGGCACGCCCGCGGCCTCGAAGCGTGCCAGCGTGAAACGGCCCATCTCGACCGGGTGGTCGATGAGCTCGTCGTAGTCCGCGGCGCGGAAGCGGCCGAAGCGGCAGGCCTGGCCCGGGTGGCCGTGCTCGGGCGGCAGCGCGGTGACGAGCTTCCAGTCGCGCCCGCAGTCGCCCTCGGGGCGTTCGATGGTCACCACGCAAGGTGCTTCGGTACGCCCCGCCACCGCGAGGAAGACGCTCGTGCCGTTGAAGAAGCCGTGTGTGGTGTCGAGATGGGCGGTGCGCACCGACAGGTCCCAGGCATAGACCTCGTAATGCACGCTCAGCACGCGCGCGCCCGGCACCGCAGCCGCGCGCCAGGTGTGCTTGTCGAGCTTCTCCAGCGCGCAGGGCTCGCCGTCGGCCTCGGCACGCAGGCGCACGATGTTGCGCGCGAACTCGCGGATCATGTAGCTGCCCGGGATCCACGCCGGCAGGCTGAAGACCTGCCCCGCGGGGTCGGGCTCGGCCACCGTGCAGCTCACCTCGAAGAGGTGGGCGCCGGGGTTCGCCGGGCGGATGCGGTATTCGACCGCGGGCGGCGGACGGTCATGGAGCGCCGACGCGGCGGCGGACAAGCGGGTGGAACGGGCGGACATCGGCAGGCTCCGGCGGAACTCGTCTGGAAGAGGTCCAATCGTAACCGCATGGCCGGGCGCCGGGGAGGCGACAGAGGTGGGCAGCGATCTCCCGGCGCCCAACGGCGAACGCCCGGCGTGACGGCCGCGATCCGCGGATACCCGTCATCCCCATGGATCGATTACCGTGCGCATCACGCGAACGACTGATAGGTTCCTTCGAACTCGATGATGATCGACCGGAGTCCGCTCAGATCGAGCTCACTGTTGTACTCCCGGGGAATTCGGATTGACCACTGACAGAACGGCCCGATCATTTGTCGCTGCGCGTCCAGGAACCCGCCGGTCAGCACGGGCGCTGGTGTCGCCGCTGATGCGCTGGTAACGGTGCCCGTCTCGGGTCTTGCTGCGGCCGCCGCACCTGCCGAAAGTGTCGTGCCATCGGGGGAGAGCGCACGTGCATCGTAGCGGTACTCGTGATGCACTTTTTGATGATTGACGGTGACCGGCACGTCGCTGGCGGTCACGATCGTCTCTACGCCGGGATGCGTAAACTGAATCACGTGAATGTTGTCCTTGGTCCTCATCCCGAGCGCGCACGCTCGAATGGCGGAGAGGCGGACGTTGGCCATTCCCGGGAAGTGTGTATGGTCGGTGTTGGTGTCTTTTCGCGCCGGAAGAATCGACACCAGTCCCTCGTTGCCGTTCATCAGCATTGCGAACAGCAGGGGGTTCCGCGCTTTTGTAAACTCGATTCGGCAGGAGTTGCCCATGGGGACAAAAGCTTGAATGGTCGAAAGCCGCTTGTTCTCCTCTTTCAGTCGTCCGACGATGAAGTCGATCAACGCGGCTCTGAACGCGGTCGAGTTGATGTTGTCGGGCCGCTGCGAGCCAGCCATCAACTGCCGAAGCACGTCGATGAACACATCCTTGTTGCTCAAGGTGTGCATCGTGAATGCGCGGCTCGCCAGGTACAGCGTCTCCACACACTGCTCGCGCGCGTGACGCCACAACGCGCTGCTGAACGCGGCCATCTGCGGCAGGCTGAGACCGGCCTGACTGACCCGCCAACTTTCGGTCTTGCTCTTGGCCGACCTTATGGCATCCGTCTGCGATCGCAGGTAGCACAATTCGGTAAGCGCGTCGTTGTACTCGGCAATCTTGGCATTCCGCGTCGCGACCAGTTCGATGTAGTGCGCCAGATCGTCGCTTAATTTCTGCGCTGTCGGACACTTGCTGAAGAAGTCGGCGCAGATCGCATCAACCTGCCTGCGCGTGGCCATCAGGCGGCCTTGCTCGGTTCCGTCGGCGCTGATCAGTCCGTCACTGGCCTGCTTCAATCCGGTGAAGTCGGTGACTTCATTGGACAAGGACAGCACCTGACGGCTGAGATACGAACGATTCACCGTAGTGCCGTTGTCGGTCGCGACCTCGTTGGCAGTCTTCGAGATCAAATCGCCGGCCTGGCCTGCAACGAGCGGTATCGCGAAGGCAGGCGCCTCAGGGTTGATGAAGGCCAGCTGACCGATGGCGGACAACAGGGCTGCGGGCGTAAGGCCTGTGCCGATCGTGACTTCATTTTCAAAATCGGTGAACTTCCTGATCAAGTGCACCGAGCCATCGGCGCGGTTCGCCTCGAACTGCTGAACGGACTTCAGGGCCGCATTGACCTTGGAGACGCTGTCGGCTACGTCCGCCTCGAGCGCCGTCAATGTGCGGCTCTGACTCTCCGAGAGGTTGCCGAGAAAGCCGGCTCGCTCCTGCGCGTTCTTCAGCGCGCCTGCCAAGGCGCCGTGCGTCTGCTCTATGGCGCTGTATTCTGCGACCACCTCGGTCAGATCCGGCTGATAGCGGTCGATCGACCCAAGCGCGACGAAATCATGATCGTGCCCGAACAGGTTCCGCCCCTGTCGAAGCGACTCCAGCGTCATCGTCGCCGCTGCAGCAAGGTCGGCCTCCTTGCGCTCCGTAGCCATCCGGACAATCCATGACAGGGTTGCCTGCAGGCTGCCGAGCGCTTCGCAGGTCTCGTTGGTGTTCGCATGAACGTTCGTGAAGAGAAAACGTTCGCGGCAACGCTCGAAGACCATGGGCAGAAGATCCCCGCTCAGTTGCAACGCAAGCGATCTGTCATCGACGATCGACCAGCAGCCGGGATAGTTTGACGCGGGACTGATGCCTACACGTGTGGGCGGCGTCGCAACGGGCCTCGCGCCTTGCGCAGGGCGATTGGTATTGTTGGCGCCGACCTGCCCGCTTTGCCCCGGACCAAATCCGCGCCCTCGGATGTCCAAGCCGCCATTGACGGCGCCATACCGGGGATCTACGGGTGCGGGCCCGCCTGGTGTTCCCGCTTTTCCGAACGTCTGCTCCGCCGGCAGCGCTTGCCCATCTGCCCCGTTCGCATCGATGGGCGTATGAATCTCATTCCACGAGCCCCACACTTTGGCGCGAGTCCACACTGCCCAGATATTCGCGATCGTTCCTTCGAAGGCCGCCTGCTCGGCCTCCACGCGAATGATCTGGTACGTCTTCGGGTCGACGGATGGAACTGCCGGCGGGCGGAGCGCGCCAATGGCGATCGTGCCAGGGCTGCCGGCAACTCCGCCGTAACCCGGAAGTCCGCAGACACCGCCGCCGCCGCTGTCGGCGCCGTTCTGGTGCCCATCCGGATCCCTGCCGCCCATGAAAGCGAGGAAATTGGGCTTGTAGCGCAGCGAGTCCATTTTGGGCGTACCGCCGTTTCCACCGTTGCCGCCGATTCCGGGTGATGCTCCGTTGCCGCCGATGCCACCCGCAACCGACAGGCTCATGCCTGACATCGGAAAATCAAACCCCAGAAAATTCAGCGAAATGGTTCCGCCGTCGCCACCTGCCCCGCCGTTTCCACCGTGACCGCCACAGCCTCCAGCGCCCCCACGTGCCGACTCCGAATCGTTGTCATCCAGGTTGTCGATCCCGTTTCCGCCGCGTCCGCCAGGCTGGCCCTTCCCTCCGTTGCCGCCGAGGCCCCCACTGGCATCGAGGACCAACTGCGGTCCCCGAACCAGTCGATCGCACCAGATCGTGATCGAGCCCCCCTCGCCCCCCTTGCCACCATCCCCGCCCGGTTGACCGTTCGACCCAACGCCTCCTTCGTGCCGCCCTGGTTGTCCGTCCTGTCCCGCGGTCGCCGCCATTGGTTCTGTGCCGGCGGTCGTCTGGCCTCCGCTGCACCCATCCTTGCCACGACAACCGCTTACATCGATTCCCCCGTAATTGCCTGGGTTCAATGGGTCGGGCAGGAACTCCAGGCGCCGGCAGACGATCGTTACCTGCCGTCCGGGCAAGGTGATCACGCCTTCAACCACCACCTCGTCGCCATAGACCGTCAGATTGGTGGTCGCCGCAACGGTCCTCTCGTTCAGGACGTGACGCCTTGCCGTCAGCACCTGCTGCATCGCGACTGAATCGCCCGCCGCCGCGGGAACCAGAATCTCCGAATAGTAGGGGTCGAAAGGCGTTTCGCTGGTGGATGCAGGCGAAGTGCATTCGGTCGTGTTCATGACGTTTCACCTCGATTCGAACGCGCCGTTCTGGAACAGAAAGGTCAATTCCTTTGCGATTGCGGCGCGCAGCGCCGCGATGGGTGCACAGGCGCCATCCGCGATCTGTTCAATCGCCAGCGGGTCGCCCGCCGCCGCACGGCTGTCTTCTCCATTCAGGATCGAGCGGGTTCGCAGCGCATACGCGTCGAGGGTTTGCAGCAGCGTCGATGCGAGGTTCTGCAGTTTCTGCGGATCCAGCTTGGACTTCACCAACTGTTTCGTGAAGTCGTCCAGTTTGCTCGCCAAATCAGAATCGAACGCGGCATCGAGTACCTTGCGGACGCTCTTCCCGAGCAGGGCGTCGACCTCGCTGAACAGCCGTGACTTCGACGAGCGCCAGAACTCTGCGAGATCCTGCCCGTTGGCCAACGCGCTTGCGGCGGTCTGGAAGCTCTGTTCATATGCGGCGCTACGGTCCGAGGCGGCTGCAAGTCCGTTCTCTGTCAGGGCGATGACGCTGTCCAGTCGGTCCGACACGCTCTTGAGACGGCTGATGTCCCGTTCCAGCTTGGACACTTTCCGTGTCGCCTCGTCGCGCTGAGCGGCCGTCAGGTCCGGACCTTGCAATTCGATGCGGAGGCCGTCGAGCTCTGTCGTCCGATCATGGATCAGCTGCTCGCTGCGGGCCTTGTTGTCGCGCCTTTTCGCGAGCTCCGTCTCCATGTTCGCCCGCGCCTGTTCAATCAGATCACCCGCCTCATCCATGCCGGCGCGCTCGATCAACTGCTTGGTCTGCGTGCTCATCGTGATCGGCTCGACGATGCCGCCTGCGGCGATGGCATGCAGACGCTCGGCAATCTGCTCAGACAGGCCGGTCAGCGCGCTGCCGAGCAGTGACAGGCAGGCGATTTCGGCGCGATCTTGCAGGCGCATTCCCTCGAGGCGCGAATCGAGCGTTGCGCGGGCCGCGCGAATACTCTCTCGAAGGGCATCGGCTGCCGCGCCGATCCGATCGGGATCATATTCGGCCGCCGGACTGGTAGCCTCTTCCCACTCGGCCAATCGCTCTTCCAGACCTCGATCAATCGACTTGAAGTCCGCTTCCAAGCCTGCCCCGAAACGTTCGAGCGTGGAGGCTCCGAATTCGTAGGCGTCGGACGCCGTCTCACGTGCGCTCGCCCAGTAGTCGCCGAGATCCAGGCTGAACTTGGCGGCCCGCTCGACCAGCCTGCGATTCGGTCCCGGGATTTCTTCGCGCTTGGCAGGCTTGTACCCCTCCGCTTTGGGGTCTCTCGACATGGAGTGATCGTAGAAGTGTTGGGCGTCCGAGGTGAAGGAATGCGCGATATCTGCCAGATGTCGGGCGCCAGGCGACTCGTGCTCGATCGGCCGTACTGCAACTCGCTCCAGTGCCATGGCTGCATCCCTCCTCTTCCCAGGTTCGGTTGGTGGTTACGGCGGCCTACGCGTGAATACGTCGTCGTCGATCGACCAACGACGTGTCCCGGCTTGTGTCCGCCCGCATACGGGCCTGTAACATTCTAGACACTACAAGAAAGACTCGCCCGCTGCCGCCAAGGGGCACGCTTGGGTTCCTTCACCGCACCGAACCTGTGGTTGCTGGCGAAGTGTCGTCGCATGTGGTTCGACTGGAGGGTCGGATGGTCGGTCGCGCCGACCCATTCGCACTTCCTGAGGCATGAGGAGCGCGCGGAGATGGACACCTCGCATCCGGATGAGAGCTGGTGGAGGGCCGAGTTGCAGATGGTTCCGTCGACAAGAAAAAAGCCGGCTCGCGGGCCGGCTTTTTTCTGCTGTCTGGTGGGCGATACTGGGATCGAACCAGTGACTTCCACCGTGTGAAGGTGGCACTCTACCGCTGAGTTAATCGCCCGTCTCTGGAACCTGTTCCGTACGATTTCCGTACCTTCTTTGCAGGAGGGCACCAAGTCGTTGATTTACCTGGTGGGCGGTACTGGGATCGAACCAGTGACCCCTGCCGTGTGAAGGCAGTGCTCTACCGCTGAGCTAACCGCCCTCCCGAAAAGAGGCCGCATTTTAGAAGGCGAGTCGCCGGGCGTCAAGCGCGGCATCGCTCGCGCGGCGTTGCTCGCACGCACGCCCCCTGGCGATGCGGCGCCGCGCGGGCAGCCGGAGCCGGGACACGCGCGACCGCTCAGCGCAGCGCAGCGTGGATCTGCTCCGCGAGCTTGCGGCTGACGCCCTCCACCCGGCACAGGTCCTCCACCGTCGCCTCGCGCACCCCGTCAAGCCCGCCGAAGGCGGCGAGCAGGTTGCGACGGCGCGAAGGGCCGACGCCGGGGACGTCCTCCAGCTTCGAGCCCACCCGCGCCTTGGCGCGCTTGGCGCGGTGCCCGGTGATGGCGAAGCGGTGAGCCTCGTCGCGGATCTCGACGATCAGGTGCAGCGCCGCCGACTCGCCGCCGAGCGCCAGACCCTCGCGCCCGTCAGGGAAGATCAGCGTCTCCAGACCCGCCTTGCGCCCCTCGCCCTTGGCCACGCCCACCATCGCCACCGCCTCCAGGCCGACCTCGGCGAGGATCGCCCGCGCCGCGCTCACCTGCCCCTTGCCGCCGTCGATCAGGATCAGGTCGGGGCACACCCCCTCCCCGGCCGCGACCTTGCCATAGCGGCGCTCGAGCGCCTGGCGCATGGCGGCGAAGTCGTCGCCGCCGGTGATGCCGGCGATGTTGTAGCGGCGGTATTCGGCGCGCTTCATGGCGCCCGCCTCGCACACCACGCAGGACGCCACCGTGGCCTCGCCCATGGTGTGGCTGATGTCGAAGCATTCGATGCGCTGCGGCGCCTCGTCCATGCCGAGCGCCTCGCGCAGGGCCTCGAGACGCTGTTCGATGCGGCCGGTGTCGCGCGCGCGCGCCTGGATGGCGAGGTGGGCGTTCTTCTCTGCCATCTCCATCCACGCCTTTTCCGCCTCGAAGCGCGGCGACACCACGCCGGGCGGACGCTCGGTGATCTCGGCGAGCGTCTCCTTGACCGCCTCCGGCGGCAGGTTGACCAGGATGCGCGCCGGGATCGGGTGCTGACTGTAGTGCTGCTCGACGAAGGCGAGCAGGCTGTCCACCGCACCCGACACCGCCGCACCGCTCGGGAACTGCGGGCGATCGCCGAGATGGCGGCCGCCGCGCACCATGGCGATGTTCACGCAGGTGAGTCCGTCGGCCTCGATCGCGGCGAGCACGTCCACATCTTCATCCTTGCGGCTGTCGACGAACTGCTTGTGCAGCACCGCCTGCAGCACGCGCACCTGATCGCGACAGGCCGCGGCCTCCTCAAAGGCGAGGCGCTCGGCGGCGGCCTGCATGCGATTCGTGAGGTCGTCGATCACCTCGCTCGCCTGGCCGTCGAGGAAGCGCGTGGCGAGCTTCACGTCCGCAGCGTAGGCGGCGGGCTCGACAAGACTGACGCAGGGCGCGGTGCAGCGCTTGATCTGGTGCAGCAGGCAGGGGCGCGAGCGGTTGGCGAAGACGGTGTTCTCGCAGGTGCGCAGCTGGAAGGTCTTCTGCAGCAGATGGATGCTCTCGCGCACCGCCCAGGCGTTCGGGAAGGGGCCGAAGTAGCGCGCGCCCTTGGTGAAGGCGCCGCGGTGGTAGGCCAGGCGCGGGAACTCGTCGGCGGAGAGCTCGATGTAGGGGTAGGTCTTGTCGTCGCGGAAGAGGATGTTGTAGCGCGGCGCGAGGCTCTTGATGAGGTTGTTCTCGAGGATCAGCGCCTCGGCCTCGGAGCGTGTGGCGGTGATGTCCACGCGCAGCACCTGCGCCACCATCATCGCGATGCGCGGGCTGGAGACGGTCTTCTGGAAGTAGCTGGAGACGCGACGCTTGAGGTTCTTCGCCTTGCCGACGTAGAGCACCTTGTCGTCGGCGCCGATCATGCGATAGACGCCCGGCTCCTCGGTCAGGGTGCGCAGGAAGGGCTTGGGGTCGAAGGCGGGGGCGGGCGTCGGGTCGGTCATGGGAGCAGGATGTTTGAGCAACGCCGCTGATCGCGACTTGCGTCGCTCCTACAGGGGAGTTCGCTACCGCTGCGCGGAATTATCCTTCCTTGCGCAGGACTTCGGTACGTTGCTCACCGATGGTGGCGGCGGTCATGGTTGGCGCGGCGCTCTTGTCCTCGGGAATGGACGCGAGGTGCTCGCGGGCCCGGAGGTAGGGGGCGTGCAGTTCGAGTGCGAAGGGGTCGGCAAGCCAGGCTGGCCTGGCCGTGTCCGGCAGGATCGCGGCGAGTCGGGCCAGGTTGCCGGCGTCCAGGTCCGGCGCCCAGCGATCCAGCAGCTCGGCCGCGAGGTCAGGTCGATTGCACACCAGCAGCATGTCGCAGCCGGCCGCGTAGGCTGCTTTCGCACGGCCGACGATGTCACCGGCGACGCGGGCGCCTTCCATGTTGAGATCGTCGCTGAAGATCACCCACTGGAAGCCGAGGCGGTCGCGCAGCACCTCCTTCAGCCAGAACGGCGAGAAGCCTGCGGGCTGCGGTTCGGGGCTGGGGTCGGCGTTGGGGTAGACGACGTGGGCGGGCATGACGCCGGCGAGCTGGCGGCCGAGACGATGGCGGTAGGGGGCGATGTCCTCGTTCCAAACCGTGTCGAAGTCGCGCTCGTCCACCGGCACGTCGTGGTGCGAGTCGGCCTCGACGAAGCCGTGGCCGGGGAAGTGCTTGCCCACGCAGCCCATGCCCGCCTCCGCCATGCCGGCGCACAGCGCCTGCGCGAGCGCCGCGACCACCTGCGGATCGCGATGGAAGGCGCGGTTGCCGATCGCGCGGCAGCAGCCGTAGTCGAGATCCAGCACCGGGGTGAAGCTCAGGTCGACCCCGTGCGCGCGCAGCTCGGCGGCGAGCACGACGCCGGTGGCGCGCGCCGCGTCGAGCGCCACCAGATGGTCCTGCGCCCACAAGGCGCCGAGGCTGCGCATCGACGGCAGGCGGGTGAAGCCGTCGGTGCGGAAGCGCTGCACCCTGCCGCCTTCGTGGTCGACCGCGATGATCAGCGCCGGGTCGCGCAGCCCGCGGATCTCGGCGGTGAGCGCGCGCAGCTGCTCGGAGCCGGTGTAGTTGCGCGCGAACAGGATCACCCCGCCGACCAGAGGGTCGCGCAGGCGTTCGCGCTCCTCGTCGGTGAGCGCGGTGCCGGCGACATCGATCATGACGGGGCCGCGTGGGCGGCGGATGGGTGGATTCATGTTCTGGAGGCTCCGGGGCTCACACGCTTTCGATCAGGGCGAACGCGACGATGTGCTCGTCCTCGTCGCTGATGCTGAGGTGGGCGCGCAGCGCGTTGTCCCGCATGTGCGCGGCGAGGCGCTCGTCATAGCGGTATTCGGGCTTGCCGCGCGCGTCGTGGCCGACCGCAACCGCGTGCAGCGTGGCCGGCACCGCGACGCCGGTGCCGAGCGCCTTGCCGAAGGCTTCCTTGGCGGCGAAGCGCTTGGCGAGGAAGCGCGCCGGGTCGCGATGGGCGCGCCAGGCCTCGACCTCGCTCGCGGCCAGGATGCGCAGGGCGAAACGCTCGCCGTGGCGCTCGAGCGCCTCGCGCATCCGACGCAGTTGCACGAGATCGGTGCCGATGCCGTGGATCATGCTTGCACGCTCGCACACAGGCTCGCGCGCGCCCCTGTCGGAGCGGCGCAAGCCGCGAATGCGGCGCCCGGATCCACTCCACCGCCCGGATTGGGTGCAGCATTCGCGGCTTGCGCCGCTCCTGCAGGGGGACGCCGGCGCGCTGCGCTGTCGGCGGGTGCAAGGGGGCAGGGGCGCGGCACGCGCATCGCGCTTCCTCAGGCGCCCTGCGCCGCTTCGCGCATCAGCCGCTTCATCTCGGCGACCGCCGCGCGCAGGCCCACGAACACCGCACGGCTGACGATCGAATGCCCGATGTGCAGCTCGCGGATGCCGTGCAGGCGGGCGATCGGCTCGACGTTGTAGTAGTTGAGCGCGTGGCCGGCGTTGAAGCGCATGCCCAGGCTGCGCACCACTTCACCCGCCGTGCGGATCTTGTCGAGCTCGGCGAGCACCGCCGGCGCCTCGGCGTCGCGTCCGGCGGCGTGGAAGGCGTGGGCGTAGGGGCCGGTGTGGATCTCGCACACGCGCGCGCCGATGCGCGCGGCGGCCTCGATCTGCTCGGGCTCGGCGTCGATGAACACGCTGGTGACGATTCCGGCGTCGGCGAGGCGGGCGATCACGTCCTTCAGGCGCGTCTCCTGCGCGATCACGTCGAGCCCACCCTCGGTGGTGATCTCGTGGCGGCCCTCGGGCACCAGCATCGCCATCTGCGGCTTCGTGCGGCAGGCGATGGCGACCATCTCGTCGGTGGCCGCCATCTCGAGGTTGAGCTTGACCTGGGTGAGCTCGGCGAGCCGGCGCACGTCCTCGTCGCCGATGTGGCGGCGGTCCTCGCGCAGGTGGATGGTGATGCCGTCGGCACCACCGAGGTGGGCTTCCACGGCGGCCCACACCGGATCGGGTTCCCAGGTGCGGCGGGCCTGGCGCAGCGTGGCGACGTGGTCGATGTTGACGCCGAGTTCGATCATCAGAGCTCCTGCAATTCCTTGAGCACCCGGCGCGACTGCAGCGGCTGGCCGCCCAGGGTGTGGTTGATCAGCATGCGCAGCAGCTGCTTGGACTGGCCCAGCGTCTCCGCACGCGAGAAGTCGCCGGCCGCCATGTCGAGCAGGGTCTGACCGGAGAGCAGCGGCTGCTCGCCGAGCGCGGCAGGGTCGAGGGCAGCACCCTCTTCCTCCAGCGCCTCCAGCCTCACCGGACCGCGCTCGATTATATAAAGGTAGCGCCCCTCGGGCCGCACCGGCTCGCCGCTGTCGCCCTCGTTCGCGAGCCCGGCCTCGTAGCCGAGCTCCTGCAGCAGGGCGAGCTCGAAGCGACGCAGGATGGGCGACTCCGCCTCGCCGCGGCCGAGCGCACGCACCGCCTCGGCGTAGGCGTCGAAGAGGCGCGGGTGGGGATCTTCACGTGCGGTCAGGCGCACCAGCAGCTCGTTGAGGTAGTAGCCGCAGATCAGCGCGCGCCCGATCAGCAGCGGCTGCCCGCCCTGCCATTCGGCACGCACCAGGGTCTTGACCTCGCCACCGCCAGACCAATCCATCCACAGCGGCTGGAAGGCGAGCAGCACGCCGCGCAACTGCGAGTGCGGGCGGCGCGCACCCTTTGCGACCAGGGCGACGCGGCCATGCTCGCGCGCGAAGATCTCGACGATCAGGCTGGTCTCGCGCCACGGGTAGGTATGCAGCACCCAGGCCGGCTGCTGCTCGATGCGCTGCTTGGCTGCCGCCATGACCCGGGGTCCGGATCACTCGTAGCCGAGGCTCTTCAGCGCGCGCTCGTCGTCGGCCCAGCCGCTCTTGACCTTGACCCAGACCTCGAGGAAGACCTTGCCGTCGAAGAGCTTCTCGAGTTCGACGCGGGCCTCGCTGGAGATGCGCTTGAGCTTCTCGCCACCGCGGCCGATGACCATGGACTTGTGGCCGGGCTTGTCGACGATCACCGCGGCGTAGATGCGGCGCAGGTTGCCCTCGACCTCGAATTTCTCGATCTCGACCGCGATCCCGTAGGGCAGTTCGTCGCCGAGCAGGCGGAAGAGCTTCTCGCGCAGGAATTCGGAGGCGAGGAAGCGCTCGCTGCGGTCGGTGATCTCGTCTTCCTCGAACATCGGCGTACCGACCGGCAGCAGGGGCGTGGCGGCCTTGACCAGCTCGTCGACGTTGCGTCCCTTCTCGGCCGACAGCGGCACGATCTCGGTGAAGTCGCGCGCCTCGCGCACCTGGGCGATGAAGGGCAGCAGGCGGGTCTTGTCCTTCAACTGGTCGACCTTGTTGATGACCAGGATCACCTTCGAGGACTCGGGGATCACCGCCAGCACCTTGCGGTCGTCCTCGGTGAAGCGCCCGGCTTCGATGACGAAGAACACCAGATCGACGTCGGCCAGCACCTGCGACACGGTGCGGTTCATCGAACGGTTGAGCGCGTTGCGGTGATGGGTCTGGAAGCCGGGGGTGTCCACGAACACGAACTGCGCGCCCGGCTCGGTGAGAATGCCGGTGACGCGGTGTCGGGTGGTCTGCGCCTTGCTGGAGACGATGCTGATCTTCTGCCCGATCAGACGGTTGAGCAGCGTCGACTTGCCGACGTTGGGGCGACCGACGATGGCGACGAAGCCGGCGCGAAAGCCGTCCTCGCCGGTGGGCTGGTCGCTGAGGGGAGTCTGGGACGCGTCGCTCATTTCTTTCTCACCGCGGCGAGCGCGAGCTCGGCCGACTGTTGTTCGGCGATGCGCCGGCTCGGGCCGCGGCCCAGCGTGCGTACCGCGAGTTTGGGGATTTCGCAGGCGACCTCGAACTCCTGCGCGTGGGCTTCGCCGACGATCTCGACCATGGTGTAGCTCGGCACCGGAATGCGGCGCGCCTGCAGCCATTCCTGCAGCGCGGTCTTGGGGTCCTTGCTCGGCTTGCACGGATCGACTTCGGCGATCAGCGGTGCGTAGAGGCGGTCGATGACCCCCTTCGCCGCTTCGAAGCCGGCGTCCAGATAGACCGCGGCGAACAGCGCTTCGAGCGCATCGGCGAGGATGGACGGGCGCCGGCTGCCGCCGGACTTGAGCTCGCCCTCGCCCAGGCGCAGGCAGTCGCCGAGCTCGAGCTCGAGCGCGAGGCGGTGCAGCGTGTCCTGGCGCACCAGCGAGGCGCGCACCCGCGACAGCTCTCCCTCGCGCAGCTCGCCGAAGCGGCCAAACAGCGCGATCGACACCACGCAGTCGAGGACGGCGTCGCCGAGGAACTCGAAACGCTCGTTGTTGGGCTGCCCGAAGCTGCGATGGGTCAGCGCCTCCTGCAGCAGGCGGACATCGGAGAACGCGTGGCCCAGGCGCGCCTGAAGTCGATCCGGCATCATCGGCTCAGCGCGGCTCGCTGCTCGGATGCAGGTCGATCGACAGGCTGACGTTGGCGAGCAGGGGAATCTTGCGGGTGTACTCGACGTCGATGACGGTGCGGACACCCGACTTGTCGATCGTCAGATCCGCGCCACCGACGCTGCTCACGTCGTCGATCTGCCGGCGCCGATCGAAGCTGCGCCGCACCTCGATCAGGCTCGCCCCCTTGTCGGACTCGTCGGCGACGATTCCGAGGATGCGCTTGATGGCGAGATACTCGTTGATCACCGGAACGCTGCGGAACCCGACGACGAGCACGAAGGCCGCGATCACGCCGGTCACCAGCACGCCCAGAAGCGTGAGCCCGCGTTGGGAACGCATCTTCATCTCCACCCCCATTTCAGTCGAAGCCGCCGATCCGCTTCATGTCGCCGAAGTTGAACCAGATGAAGAAGGCACGCCCGACGATGTTCTGGTCCGGCACGAAGCCCCACACGCGGCTGTCGCTGCTGGCGTCGCGATTGTCGCCGAGCACGAAGTAGTGCCCGGCCGGCACCGTGCAGCGCACGCCCGCATGCACGTAGGTGCAATGCTCGCGCCCGGGGAAGTTGAGCACCTGCGGCACGTAGGCCGGCGCGTCGCGCTCGATCAGCACAGAGTGCTCGACCTCGCCGAGCCTCTCGACGTATTTCGGCGAGTAGTACAGCCGATCCGGATGCAGGTAGCTGCCGTCCTCACGGATCGGCACCGCCTCGCCGTTGATGGTGAGGCGCTTGTCGATGTATTCGACGCGGTCGCCGGGCAGGCCGACCACGCGCTTGATGTAGTCCATCGACGGATCGGCCGGATAGCGGAAGACCATGACGTCGCCGCGCTGCGGATCGTTCACGGCGACGATCTTGCGGTTGATCACCGGCAGGCGGATCCCGTAGGTCCACTTGTTGACCAGGATGAAGTCGCCCACCAGCAAGGTCGGGATCATCGAACCGGAAGGGATCTTGAAAGGCTCGACGACGAAGGAGCGCAGGCCGAACACGATCAGGATCACCGGGAAGAAGCTCGCGCCGTACTCCACCCACCACGGGTCGGGCGTGCCCGCGGGACGCAGCTTGCGCGCGTGAAAGCGGTCGACGGACCACAGCGCGCCGGAGGCGATCAGCAACAGGAACAGGATCAGGGCAAAGTTCATGCGGTTTCCGTCTTAGGCCGGCCCCCAGGGCCGGCGTCGATCACTTGCCTTCGTCGGTGCGCAGCACGGCGAGGAAGGCTTCCTGCGGGATCTCGACGTTGCCGACCTGCTTCATGCGCTTCTTGCCTTCCTTCTGCTTCTCGAGCAGCTTCTTCTTGCGCGTGATGTCGCCGCCGTAGCACTTGGCGAGCACGTTCTTGCGCAGGGCCTTGATGGTCTCGCGCGCGATGATGTGCGCACCGATCGCCGCCTGCACCGGCACGTCGAACATCTGCCGCGGGATCAGGCCGCGCAGCTTGGCGGCGAGCTCGCGGCCGCGATACTGCGCGCTGGCGCGGTGCACGATGACGGACAGCGCGTCCACCTTCTCGCCGCCCACCATGAGGTCGAGCTTGACGAGGTCGGCCGTGCGGTACTCCTTGAAATCGTAGTCGAGCGAGGCGTAGCCGCGCGACACCGACTTGAGCCTGTCGAAGAAGTCCATCACGACTTCGTTCATGGGCATCTCGTAGATCAGCTGCACCTGGCGGCCGTGGTAGCGCATGTCGATCTGGTTGCCGCGCTTCTGGTTGCACAGCGTGATCACCGGTCCGACGTAGTCCTGCGGCAGGAAAATGGTCGCGGTGATGATCGGTTCGCGGATCTCCTGGTACTTGCCGGGCTCCGGCAGCTTGGCCGGATTCTCGATGCGGATGATCGAGTTGTCGTTCAGTACCACCTCGTAGACCACCGTCGGCGCGGTGGTGATGAGGTCCATGTCGAACTCGCGCTCGAGGCGCTCCTGCACGATGTCCATGTGCAGCAGGCCGAGGAAGCCGCAGCGGAAGCCGAAGCCGAGCGCCTGCGAGACCTCGGGCTCGAACTGCAGCGAGGAGTCGTTCAAGCGCAACTTTTCGAGCGAGTCGCGCAGTTGGTCGTATTCGGAAGATTCCACAGGATACAGGCCGGCGAAGACCTGCGGCTTGATCTCCTTGAAGCCGGGCAGCGGCGCACTCGCCGGCTTGTTGGCGAGCGTGATCGTGTCGCCCACCTTGGCCGCCTCGATCTCCTTGATGCCGGCGATGACGAAGCCCACCTCGCCCGCGCGCAGCGCATCCCGGCCCACCGAGCGCGGCGTGAACACGCCCACCTGGTCGCAGGGATACTGCAAGCCGTTCGACATCAGCAGGATGCGGTCCTTGGGCTTGAGTTCGCCGTCGACGACGCGCACCAGCATGACCACGCCGACGTAGTTGTCGAACCAGGAGTCGATGATCAGCGCCTTCAGCGGCCCGTCGGGCTCGCCCTGGGGCGGCGGCACCCGGGCGACGATGGCCTCGAGCACCTCCTCCACGCCCAGGCCGGTCTTGGCCGAGCACAGGATGGCCTCGGAGGCATCGACCCCGATGACGTCCTCGATCTCGCCGCGCGCGTTCTCGGGGTCGGCCGCGGGCAGGTCGATCTTGTTGAGCACCGGCACCACCTCGACGTCGAGGTCGAGCGCGGTGTAGCAGTTGGCCACGGTCTGCGCCTCGACGCCCTGCGAGGCATCGACCACCAGCAGCGCGCCCTCGCAGGCGGCAAGCGAGCGGCTGACCTCGTAGGAGAAGTCGACGTGTCCCGGCGTATCGATGAGGTTGAGGTTGTAGACCTGCCCGTCCTTGGCCTTGTAGTGCAGGGCCGCGGTCTGCGCCTTGATCGTGATGCCGCGCTCCCGCTCGATATCCATCGAGTCGAGCACCTGCTCCTCCATCTCGCGCTCGGACAGGCCGCCGCAGAAGTGGATGAGTCGGTCGGCCAGGGTCGATTTGCCGTGGTCGATGTGGGCAATGATGGAGAAGTTTCGGATGTGCTTCATTTGAAACGAAAAAGGTGCCTTTCAGCACCCGTTTCGGAAAGGATTCGGTTAGTCGCCGGGCGGGTTCGGTCCAGCGCGTCAGGCCCGCGATTCTAGCGGAAAACCGCCCAGATAAGCGCGTACCGCGGCCTCGTCGAGGTGATAGTGGCAAAGTTCGTGCTCCCCGTGCAGCAGCACGGGCACCCATTCACCCCAGCGCGCCTCGAGCTCGGGATGCTGGTCGACGTCGATCACCTCGATGCCCCAGCCGGCCGCTTCGGCGAGCGGGCGCAGGGCGTCCACGAGCACATGGCACAGGTGGCACCATTCCCGGCTCATCACGGTAAAACGCCGTTCCATCGCGACCGGGCTCACTTGTCGGCGCGCAGGCTGACATAGGACGCGCTCTCGCCGCGCCCGACCAGCAGGGTGACCTGCTGCCCGGGCTTGAGCGCGGCGACCACGCGTTCGAAATCCTCGATGCGATCGAGCCTGACCTGGCGCCCTTCGACGACGATCGCCAGCACGAGGTCGCCGGGAACGATCTGGGCCCGCGCGGCGGACTTTTCGGCACGCTGCACCAACAGGCCGTGCGCAAGCCCGCGCTCGCGCCGCTGCTGCGCCGTGGGCGCGACGAGTTCGAGGCCGAGGCGGTTGGTCGCGCCCGTGGCCAGACCGACCGCCACGGGCTCGACCTCTTCCTCCGGGTCGCGCCATTCGCCCAGCGTCAAGCTCAGGGAACGCGGCGCCCCGTCGCGATAGATCTCGACCTCGACCTTGCTGCCCGGGCGCGCCGCCGCGACGATGCGCGGAAGGTCGGCCGAATTCTCGACGTTGCGCTGGTTGAAGCGCACGATCACGTCGCCCTGGACGACGCCGCCGAGCGCCGCCGGACCACCGGCCTCCACACTGCTCACCAGCGCACCCGCAGGGCGCGGCAGCCCGAAACTGTCGGCGAGGTCGCGGGTGATCTCCTGGATCGACACCCCGATGCGCCCGCGCTCCACCCTGCCCTTCTCGCGCAGTTGCTGCTGCACGTCCATCGCGACATCGATCGGGATCGCGAAGGACAGACCCATGAACCCGCCCGTACGACTGTAGATCTGCGAATTGATGCCGATCACCTCGCCACGCAGGTTGAACAGCGGCCCGCCCGAATTTCCCGGATTGATCGCGACGTCGGTCTGGATGAAGGGCACGAAGTTCTCGTCGGGCAGGCTGCGCCCCTTGGCGCTGACGATGCCGGCGGTGACCGACTGCTCGAAGCCGAAGGGCGAACCGATCGCCAGCACCCACTCGCCCACCGCGAGCGCCTCGGGGTCGCCGAGCACGACATGAGGCAGGTCCTTGGCCTCGATGCGGATCAGCGCGACGTCGCTGCGCGCATCGGCGCCGATCACCGTGGCGTCGAACTCGCGCTTGTCGGCGAGGCGGACCACGATGCTCTCTGCGGCCTCCACCACATGCGCGTTGGTGAGGATGAAACCGTCGGCGCTGATGATGAAGCCCGAGCCGAGCGACTTGTCGTCGGGCTCCGCCCCCGGGTACTCGGGCATGCGCGGGATGAACTTGCGGAAGAACTCGAACATCGGATCCGACTCGTCGAGTTCCGGAAGACGGAAGGGTTGCTTCTGCGGCTGCGCAGCCACCTGGGTGGCGCTGATATTGACCACGGCGGCGCCCTGTGTCGCCACGAGGCGGGTGAAATCGGGGAGCATCGCCCGCTCTGCCGTGCCGGCCGCGAAGCCCTTCGGCGCGCAGAGCATCAGCAGGAGACAGAGTACCAAGGCGAGCGCCCTCGCGGCGCCCGTTTGCATGCGGACTTCGGGGTTCATTGCAGGACGCGCAGCCGGCGGCTGCAATTCTCCTCGACCGAGAGCTCCATGCTGAGACTGTTCCGCCAGTTGCGGCTGCGCGACAGCATCCGATTGACGACCCAGGCCAGCGCGAGCCCCGCGACGCCCCCGGCCAGACCCCAGGCATCGCCGTGCTGCACGCCGCCCAAGAGGCTGCCGAACGCGGCGCCGACCAGAAGCAGCAGCGTCCCCAGCCCGTAGCTGACCAGCGCCGCGCGCAGCGGCGCACCGTCCGGGATGCGGATCACCACCGCATCGCCAGCTGCGAAGCGGGCGTCCGCGGGGATGGAGAATTCGTCCCGGGGCATGCCGAAGACGTGGGAGATCTGCACCGAGCCGCAACCACCCGGCTCGTCACAGCGTCCGCAGCCGCCCTGCTTGCCACTGAGCTTGACCCAGGCCTGACCATTCTCGATCCGCAGGATACGGGCGCGCGCTTCCATCATCGTGCCTCCGGCCGAATGCCCTCGCCGATGCGACGCACCGCCGCCTCTGGCGCCTCGCCGAGTGCGGTGACAAGGTGACCGTCGATCGCGCGCTTGAAAATGTTGATCGCGCCGCTGGAGAGCGGGCCGAGGCCGGCTCGCGAACCCTCGCCGATCGGTTCGATGAACACGGAGATCGCCGCCAGCCCGTCGCTGAAAACCATGTGCACCGCTTCACCGCGATCCCGCCCCAGCGGGCGCTTCATGGCCGAGGTGAGCGCGTAACCCGGAACCGCCGGCTCGAGCACCCAGCCGGCAGCCTCGACGGACATGCTGACACCGCGCGCATTGACCATCCGCCAGCCTTCGTCGGTCTTGAAGCGCGACTCGAGCAGGCTGTTCTCCACCTCGCCCCCGATGCGCAGCTCGCTGAAGCTGAATTGCTCGATGACAGCACCGTGCTGATCGAGCGTACGCGACTTCAGCAGCAGGCCCGACTGCACGTCGGCCCACAGCACGTGGCCGTAGCGCAATTCGTCCTTGGGCTCGAGGACCAGCGCCTGGGCCTCGAGCCCGGCCACCCTGCCCAATTCGCCCTTGCGCACACGGTAGTTTTCGGCCAGCCCGGTCGGCGACGCCGGCAGGCGAGCCGGGAAGGCGCGACGGCCCTGCGCTTCGTCGATGATCACCGTGCGCTCGTCGGGCAATACGCAACGCACCTCGGCGCCACGGCGGATGATTTCGCGCGGACTGCCATCGAGGACCTCGAGGCGCTCGTACTCGCCGCTGGCATCGACACGATGCGCGATCCGCGAGGTCTCGACATGGCTGCCGGACTGATACACGAAGGTGCCAACGTAATTGAGTCGTTGCCCCGCGGTCGAGATGCGTCCGAGCCAGGACAAGGGGTCGGTCGGGTGTTCGGCAGACGCCGGTCCCTGCGCGAGCAGCGCGCAGAGACCGAGCATGGCGGGGAACCACCTCATCGAGCGCCGCCCTCGCGCGTGTCGGATACGGTGCGGACGTACTGCACGCCGGCCGGCATCGGGCCGCCGCGGCTGAGGCCCTGATGGGCGAAGAGATACTCGCGCATCGGATCGGCCGCCGGAGCGGCGACCGGGCGCACATTCGAGGAACCGACGAACTGGATCGGCAACGCGGCGACCGCCATCTGCGGCGCCGGCGCGTCCTGCCGGTACAGACTCGCGGCCACCAACCCCACCGCGGCCACCCCCATCACCGAAGCGGCCAGCGGCATCAGGCGATGCACGAGGCCGCGCTGCGCGAGGCCTGCCGCCGGGACCCCAGGCGCGAGCAGCGTCGGCTCGTCATCCAGGCTGACCATGACACGGGAAACGAAATCACTTGAACCGGCGGAGTCGCCACGCAGGGTGTCGCCGATCAGGCAATAGGTGTCCCACTCCTTGCGCAGCGAAGCATCCTTGCGCATGCCGTCGAACACCGCACGCATGCCCTGGTCGTCGAGATCTCCGTCGAACAGCGCCGACACTTTGTCCTTCATGCTTGCACCTACCAACGTTTGTCCGGGGCCGTGTCCAGCAGGGGCCGCAGACGTTCTGCTATCGCTTCGCGCGCACGGAAGATCCGCGAGCGCACCGTGCCAATCGGGCATTCCATGATGCCGGCGATCTCCTCGTAACTGAGCCCTTCGAGCTCGCGAAGCATGATCGCCGTCCTCAGTTCCTCGGGCAGTGCGGCCATCGCGTCCTCCACGGTTTCGCCGATCTGGCGGGTCATCAGCAGCCGCTCGGGCGTGTTGATGTCGCGCAACTGATCGCCTTCCTCGAAGGTCTCCGCCTCTTCAGAATCGAAACTCGTCGAGGTCGGGGCCCTGCGCCCCTGGGAGACCAGGTAGTTCTTCGCCGTGTTGATGCCGATGCGGTACAGCCAGGTGTAGAAGGCACTGTCACCCCGAAACGAACCCAGCGCTCGATAAGCCTTGATGAAGGTCTCTTGCGCCACGTCCTCGACTTCTGCCGAGTCGCGGATCAGCCTCGACAGCAATCTGTTCAGCTTGCGCTGGTACTTGGATACCAGCAGACCGAACGCCTGCTTGTCGCCACGTTGAACACGCTCGACGAGTTGCTGATCGAGTTCCCGATCGCTCATGGGTTCCTGTTGATTCCGGGGAATTCAAAGATTCGAAGATCCCGGATTATAAGCGAGCGGGCCACGTACTCAGCAGAAATCGAAGACACTGGAACTGACAGGGTCGGGTGGAAATAGTTCAGGCGCGCGGACGGGCAGGACGGACGACCGGGCGCGCCCGACGGCCTGTCACCGCATGCTATATTCCCTCTCCCGCAAATCCTGCCCGAGCGACATCTTGCTGAAACAGTACGACGTACTCATTCTTGGCAGCGGTACCGCCGGCCAGTCGATGGCCCTCCGTCTGGCGGACCGCCTGCGCGTGGCGCTCGTGACCAAGCGCGAGTTGGCTGACAGCGCGAGCAACTGGGCGCAGGGCGGCATCGCCGCGGTGCTCGACAACACCGACAGCATCGAAGCTCATATCCAGGACACCTTCGTCGCCGGCGCCGGCCTGTGCAACCCCACGTCGACGCGCTTCGTGGTCGAGAACGGCAAGCGCGCGATCGAATGGCTGATCGACCGCGGCGTACCCTTCACCCGCGAGGCCGACTCCCAGCTCGGCTACCACCTCACCCGCGAGGGCGGCCATTCCCACCGGCGCATCATCCACGCCGCGGACGCCACCGGCGCGGCGGTGCAGGCGACACTCGGCGACCACGTGCGCCGACACCCGAACATCGACATCTACGAGCACCACATCGCGGTCGATCTCATCACCGCGGACAAGCTGGGGCAGTCCGGCGCAGGCTGCCTCGGCGCCTACGTGCTCGACATCCACGGCGAGCGCGTGCTGACCTTCGCCGCGCGCAACACCGTGCTCGCCACCGGCGGCACCGGCAAGGTCTATCTCTACACGACCAACCCGGACGTCGCCACCGGCGACGGCGTCGCGATGGCGTGGCGAGCGGGCTGCCGGGTGGGGAACATGGAATTCATCCAGTTCCACCCCACCTGCCTGTACCACCCGCAGGCGAAGTCCTTCCTGATCTCCGAGGCGGTGCGCGGCGAGGGAGGCCTGCTGAAGCTGCCCGACGGCACGCGCTTCATGCCCGAGCACGACCCGCGCGAGGAGCTCGCACCGCGCGACATCGTCGCGCGCGCGATCGATTTCGAGATGAAGAAACGCGGCATCGACTGCGTCTACCTCGACATCAGCCACAAGCCGGCCGACTGGCTGCGCGGCCACTTCCCCAATATCCACGCGCGCTGCCTGGAGCTGGGCATCGACATCACCAAGGAGCCGATCCCGGTCGTGCCCGCGGCGCACTACTCCTGCGGCGGCATCATGACCGACCTTGCCGCGCGCACCGGCGTTCCCGGGCTCTACGCCGTGGGCGAATCTGCATGCACCGGCCTGCACGGCGCCAACCGCCTCGCGAGCAACTCGCTGCTCGAATGCCTGGTGTTCGGCGAAGCCGCGGCCGAGGACATCCTCTCCAAGGCGCAAGAGCCTGCACCCGTGCTTCCGGCTTGGGACGAGAGCCGCGTCACCGACGCCGACGAGGAGGTGGTGATCTCGCACAACTGGGCGGAACTGCGCCGCTTCATGTGGGACTACGTCGGCATCGTGCGCACCAACAAGCGCCTGCGCCGCGCCCAGCACCGCATCCGCCTGCTGTCGCGCGAAATCCACGAGTTCTACTCGAACTTCCGCGTCAGCAACGACCTGATCGAGTTGCGCAATCTGGTGACCACTGCGGACCTGATCGTGCGCTGCGCGCTCAAGCGCAAGGAAAGCCGCGGCCTGCACCACTCGCGCGACTATCCCGAGACACTTCCACGCGCACGCGACACCGTGCTTCGTCCGCCGGCGCGCACGCCCCGCAAACGCTGAGCGCCAGCCCTGTCGCGCCGGCGCGATCCGTCCGCGGACGAGACCGCGTCAGCGCGCAGCGGCGTCGGGCCCGACGCGCCCCGAGCGATGGCGCAGCCAGACCCTGAGGAGGCGGAAACTGCCGGCGGATAGATTGCCGGGAACGAGGAACAGCGTTCGAGCAACCGGGGCGCCCTGCCCCGGCGCCGATATCTGCGCGGGCACCAGCGTGAACCAGGCGGCCATCGGCAACACCACCTGCGAGCGTTCGCGCACCCGATACAGCCCACCTTCACCGTCCGGTTCCTGCAACAGTTCGAGCGCGCCGTCGCGCTCCAGCCAGAGCGTGCAGCCATCCAGACGAGCCTGCGCACGCAAGCCGCGAAACAGCGACAGGAAGATCAGCGCCCAGGCGCAGGCGGCGATCGCCCGATCCACGTCTCCCGCCTCCCAGTCCGTGAAGACAGGCACGTGAAAAAGCGCCAGTGCGGCCGCTGCATGCACGACCCACACCGACGCTTTCACGAGACTGCAGCCGCGCAGCTTCAGTTCGACGGGGAACTGCATGCCGCGGAGCAGAACGAAAGGCTCACACCCGGCGGAACACCAGGGTGCCGTTGGTTCCGCCGAAGCCGAAATTGTTCTTCAGGGCCACGTCGATCTTCATCTCGCGGGCGACGTTGGCGCAGTAGTCGAGGTCGCACTCCGGATCCTGCTCGAAGATGTTGATCGTCGGCGGCGAAATCTGGTGGTACACCGCCAGCGCGGTCACAACCGACTCCAGCCCCCCGGCGCCACCGAGCAGGTGACCGGTCATCGACTTGGTGGAGTTCACCACCAGCTGCTTCGCCGCTTCGACGCCGAAGGCGAGCTTGATCGCGTCCGTCTCGTTCTTGTCGCCGAGCGGGGTCGAGGTACCGTGCGCGTTGAGGTACTGCACCTGATCGACGTTCACGCCGGCGTCCTTCATCGCATTGACCATGCTGCGGCGCGGGCCGTCGGTGTCGGGCGCGGTCATGTGGTAGGCGTCGCCGCTCATGCCGAAGCCGGCAACCTCGGCGTAGATCTTCGCGCCCCGGCGCCTGGCGTGCTCGTACTCCTCGAGCACCATCACGCCGGCACCCTCGCCGAGCACGAAGCCGTCACGCCCCTTGTCCCACGGCCGGCTGGCGGTGGCGGGATCGTCGTTGCGGGTGGACAGCGCCTTGGCCGAGCCGAAGCCGCCAATGGCGAGGTTGGTCACGGTGGATTCCGCGCCACCGCACACCATCACGTCGGCATCACCGTAGCCGATCATGCGCGCGCCCATGCCGATCGCGTGCAGGCCGGTTGTGCAGGCGGTGACCACCGCGAGGTTGGGCCCCTTCATGCCGAACATGATCGAGAGGTTGCCCGAGATCATGTTGATGATGGTGCCCGGAATGAAGAAGGGCGAGATCTTGCGCGGGCCGCCACCGAGGAAGTCGTTGTGCGTATCCTCGATCATCGGCAGGCCGCCGATCCCCGAACCGATATTGATGCCGATGCGGTCGGCGTTGGCCTCGGTGACCTCGATGCCGGAGTCGCGGATCGCCTGGATGCCAGCGGCCATGCCGTAGTGGATGAACACATCCATGCGGCGAGCTTCCTTGGGCGACAGGTAGGCGGACACGTCGAAGTCCTTCACCTCGCCGGCGATGCGGGCAGCGAAGTTGCTCGCGTCGAAACGGGTGATCGGACCGATGCCGCTCTTGCCGGCGATCAGGTTGGACCAGGCTTCGGTAACAGTATTGCCGACAGGCGAGATCACGCCCAGACCGGTGACGACGACTCTACGACGCGACACAGGCGACTCCGTTGAAATCGTTGGAGAAATTCAAACCTGTCCGGTTGCCGCAACGATGCGCGGTAACGCGGACAGGACGCGCGGGAAAATGCGCGGGGATTACTTCTTGAGGTGGGCGTTGACGTAGTCGATCGCCTGCTGGACGGTGGTGATCTTCTCGGCCTCTTCGTCCGGGATCTCGCACTCGAATTCTTCTTCCAGCGCCATGACCAGTTCCACGGTGTCCAGCGAATCCGCGCCCAGATCATCGACGAACGAAGACTCGGTCTTGATCTCCGATTCGTTCACGCCAAGTTGCTCAGCGACGATCTTCTTGACGCGCTGTTCGATGTTCTCCATGAACCAACTCCTTCCTGAGGGTGACAGGTGAATGTAAAAAGCCGGCGTATTCTACCAAAACGCCGCGGAACCGCTATCCCGACGCAAATCAGGACATGTACATGCCGCCATTGACGTGCAGGGTGGTCCCCGTCACATAGGCGGCAGCGGGGGAGGCGAGGAACGCCACGGCGCCGGCGATTTCTTCCGGACGACCGAGACGGCCCAGCGCGATGTTGCCGAGCAAGGCGTCGCGCGCGGCTTCGGGCAGCGCGCGCGTCATGTCGGTGTCGATGAAACCGGGGGCGACGCAGTTGACCGTGATGTTGCGGCTGCCGAGTTCGCGCGCCAGCGCGCGCGTCATGCCCGCCACGCCGGCCTTGGCGGCGGCGTAGTTGGCCTGGCCCGGGTTGCCGGAGCTGGCCACCACCGAGGTGATGTTGATGATGCGGCCGTGGCGGGCCTTCATCATGCCGCGCATGACCAGCTTGCTCATGCGGAAGACCGCGCGCAGATTGGTGTTCACCACCGCATCCCACTCCTCGTCCTTCATGCGCATGGCAAGGTTGTCGCGGGTGATGCCGGCATTGTTGACCAGGATGCCGACCGCACCGAAGCGCTTCTCGACCTCGCCGACCAGCGCCTCGCAGGCTGCCGCGTCGGTCACGTCCAGCGCCATGCCGGCCCCCTGGATGCCGGCGTCGGCGAGCGCCTTGCCGATATCGGCGGCGCCGGATTCCGAGGTGGCGGTGCCGACCACCGTCGCACCCAGGCGGCCGAGTTCGAGCGCCACCGCACGGCCGATGCCGCGCGACGCGCCGGTGACCAGGGCGACCTGGCCTTCGAGCGAAAAACTCATGTCTTACCTCACCGCCGCAATGGCTTGTTCCAGGCTCGCCGCGTCATGCGCCGAGCCACCCTCGACTTCCTTGGCGATGCGCTTGGTCATGCCGGCGAGCACCTTGCCGGGGCCGCACTCGATGACGTGGCTCATGCCGCGGGCGCCCATCGCCTGCACGAGCTCGATCCAGCGCACCGGCGAATACGCCTGCCGCACCAGGGCGTCGCGGATCTTCTCGGGATCATCGTAAACCGCGACGTCGACGTTGTTGATGACGTCGATCTCCGGCTTGACGATCGCCACACCGGCCAAGCGCTCGGCCAGGCGCTCGGCGGCCGGGCGCATCAGCGCGCAATGGAAGGGCGCGGAAACAGGCAGCAGCACGGCACGCTTGGCGCCCTTGGCCTTGGCGATCTCGCTCGCGCGCTCGACCGCGGCCTTGGCGCCGGCGATCACGATCTGCCCCGGCGCGTTGAGGTTGGCTGCCTCGACCACCTGGCCCTGCGCGGCCTCGGCGCAGGCCGCATGCACCGCGTCGGGCTCCAGGCCCATCACCGCCGCCATCGCGCCCTCTCCCGCCGGCACGGCCTCCTGCATGGCTTGGGCGCGGAAACGCACCAGCGGCACGGCGTCCTTGAAGGCCAGCGCGCCCGCGGCGACCAGCGCCGAGTACTCGCCCAGGCTGTGGCCGGCGACCAGGGCCGGTTTCGGCCCGCCCGCGGCCCGCCAGGCACGCCAGGCCGCCACGCCGGCGGTCAGCATCAGCGGCTGGGTGTTGACGGTGAGGGCAAGGCGCTCGGCAGGGCCGTCGCAGACCATCGCCCAGAGATCCTCTCCGAGGGCCTCGGAGGCCTCCGCGAAGGTGTCACGGATGACGGCGGACTCGCCGTAGGCGGCCATCATGCCGACCGATTGCGAACCCTGGCCGGGAAAAACCAGCGCAAAAGCCATGCTGTTCTCCGCTTGTGTCGAAAGTGGGAAATCGGGAAACGAAGCTCAGAAATCGATCAGGGCCGCGCCCCAGGTGAAGCCGCCACCGACGCCCTCGACCACGATGCGATGCCCCGGGCGCAACCGCCCCGCACGCACCGCCTCGTCGAGCGCGAGCGGAATCGACGCCGCCGAGGTGTTGCCGTGATGATCGAGCGTGGTCACGACGCGCTCCATCGGCACACCGAGCCGCTTGGCGGTGGCCTGGATGATGCGGATGTTGGCCTGATGCGGGATCAGCCAGTCGACACTGGACGCCTGCACACCCGCGGCATCCAGCACCTCGTTGGCCACATCGCCGAGCACCTTGACCGCGAACTTGAACACGGCCTGGCCGTCCATGCGCAGGAAGGGATCGCCGATCACCTGCCCCGAGGCCACAGCGCCCGGCACGCACAGGATGGGGTGGTGGCTGCCGTCGGCGTGCAGCGCCGAAGCCAGGATGCCCGGCCGCTCCGAGGCCTCGAGCACGACCGCGCCTGCGCCGTCGCCGAAGAGCACGCAGGTGCCCCGGTCGGACCAGTCGAGGATGCGCGAGAACACCTCGGCGCCGATGACCAGCGCGCGCTTGTTGCTGCCCGAGCGGATGAACTTCTCGGCCACGCTGAGCGCATAGATGAAGCCGCTGCACACCGCCTGCACGTCGAAGGCGGCGCCGCCGTTGCGGATGCCGAGCTTGGACTGCACGAGGGCCGCCGTGCTCGGGAAGATGTAGTCGGGCGTGGAGGTGGCGACGATGATGAGGTCGATGTCCTCCGCTTCGCAGCCGGCGGCCTCGATCGCGCGCTCGGCGGCGACGCGGGCGAGGTCGCTCGCCCCGGTGTCGGCCGCCGCCAGATGGCGGCTGCGGATGCCGGAGCGGCTGACGATCCACTCGTCGGAGGTATCGATGCCACGCTTGACCAGGTCGTCGTTGCTGACCGGTTCGCCGGGCAGGTAGCTGCCGGTACCGGCAATCCGTGCATAGATCATGCCTTCGCCTCGTTCATGCTCGCCATGCGTTCGGAGATGCGCTCGATGAGCCGGTTCGACGCCGCTTCGGCAGCGCGCGAAAGCGCATTGCCGAATGCGAGCACGTCGGCCGAGCCGTGACTCTTGAGCACCACGCCGCGCAGGCCGAGCAGCGGCGCACCATTGTAAAGACGATGATCGACGCGCTTCTTGAAGCGCTTGAGCACCGGCATCGCCGCCACCGCCAGCAGCTTGGTGAACAGCGTGCGCTTGAACTCCTGCTTCAGGAAGGCGCCGACCATCTGCGCCAGGCCCTCGGAGGTCTTGAGCGCGACGTTGCCGACGAAGCCGTCGCAGACGACCACATCCACCGTGCCCTCATAGATGTCGTTGCCCTCGACGTTGCCCTGGAAGTTGAGGCCGCTGTTACGCAGCAGCTCGCCCGCTTCCTTGACGACGTCGTTGCCCTTGATGACCTCCTCACCGATGTTGAGCAGGCCGACCGTAGGACGGTCCTTATGCTCGATCGCAGCGACGAGCATCGCGCCCATCACACCGAACTGGAGCAGATGCTCGGCGCTGCAATCGACGTTGGCGCCGAGGTCGAGCACATACGTGTGCCCCTTCATCGACGGCAGCACGGTCGCGATCGCAGGGCGATCGATCCCGGGCAGGGTCTTCAGCACGAAGCGCGAGATCGCCATCAGCGCGCCGGTATTGCCCGCCGAGACGGCAGCGCTCGCCTCGCCCGCCTTGACGAGGTCGACCGCGACGCGCATCGACGAATCCTTCTTGTTGCGCATGGCGATCGCGGGCGGATCGTCCATGGCCACCACCTCGGAGGCCGCGCGCACGCGGATGCGCGCGCCGAACTCGGTCGTCGCGTTGCCGAGCAGGGGCGCGATCGCCTCCTCCCGCCCGACGAGGATCGCGCTGGCCTGGGGATGGCTGCGCAGGAATTCCAGCGCGGCAGGCACGGTCACGACCGGGCCGTGATCGCCACCCATGCAGTCGATCGCAATGGTGACACCCATCGGGTTCTCGCGTAATTACAGGTTTCGGGAGCCGGAAAAAAGGCGGCGCCGGCGCAATGCGCCCGACGCCGCCCTTCTCGATTCAGGCAGCAGGATTACTCGCCCTTGCCCTTGGCGACCTTCTTGCCACGGTAGAAACCGCTGGGGCTCACGTGGTGGCGCAGGTGGGTCTCGCCGGTGGTGGGCTCGACGGCCAGCGCCGGACCGGTGAGGAAGTCGTGGGCACGGTGCATGCCACGCTTGGACGGGGACTTCTTGTTCTGCTGAACGGCCATGAGTAAAGCTCCTAAAACAAATATCGCGCCTATTTCGCGCTGTGACTGCCTCGCAGCGACGCCAGCGCAGCGAAAGGCGATTCCTTCGACGCACCACCATCGGGCCGTGGCGCGTCACAAACCTGGTGTCGCGGGGCGATCGGCAGGGCGAGCAGGATCTCGTCCTCGACCAGGGCGATCACGTCGAGCTCGCCATCGAGCTCGATCGCATCGATCTCGTCATCCTCGAGCTCTTCCTCGGGGATGGGCTGACCCGAACGCACCGGCTGCAGCACCGAGTCCACCTGGACCGGCCATGCCATCCCGCCGAGGCAGCGCTGGCAGCAAAGCTGCAGCTCGCCCTCGATCATCAGGTGCAGCCGCGGTTCACGCGCCTCGACGCCTTCGACCATCGACCCCTCGATCCGCCACGACACCTGCCCGCCGGACGACGCGAGCACGTCGGACAGACGCAGCATCTCCGCGACAGCGGTCACGCCTTCCAGCGTGCGCGCCTCCGCGGCAAATCGAAACGGGTCGGAGATGATCCTGGATGGATCGCCATGTTGCGACATAAGCCGCGCATGATAATATTTTTCGGATCGGCCTGTAAAGGCTTCATTCGATTCGGGAAGCCCCACCCCGATCCCTCCTCTCCAGCACAGTCGCGCGAACAACTCGACCGGTCTCCGGCGGGTCGTGTTCGCACCGGACCCATGAAGATCGTCCTCGCCTCCACCTCCGCCTACCGCCGGATGCTGCTCGAGCGCCTGCAACTCCCCTTCGAGACCGACCGCCCGGAGACGGACGAATCGCCTCTGCCCGGCGAGGCACCCGCCGCCACCGCCGAACGCCTGGCGCTGGAGAAGGCCCGTGCCGTCGCCGCGCGCTGGCCCGGCGCGCTGATCATCGGCTCGGACCAGGTCGCCCACCTCGGCAACGAGGTCTTCGGAAAGCCGGGCACCGAGGCGCGTGCGATCGCGCAGTTGCAGCGCATGCGCGGACAGACCGTGGTCTTCCACACCGCACTCGCCCTGCTCGACACCCGCAGCGGCCACGCCCAGGTCGAGGGCGTGCCGACGCACGTCCGCTTCCGCGAACTCTCCGACGACGAGATCCGCCGCTACGTCGAGCGCGAACGGCCGCTCGACTGCGCCGGCAGCGCCAAGTCCGAAGGCCTCGGCATCGCGCTGCTCGAAGCGATGCGGGGCGACGACCCCACCGCACTGATCGGCCTGCCGCTGATCGCCCTCGCGCGCATGCTGCGCACGGCCGGAGTGCATCTCCCATGAGCGGCGACGCCATGCCGCGCGGCAACCTCTACCTGGTCCCCGTGGCCCTGGGCGAGCACACACCGTGGGCACACTTCCTGCCTGCGCAGGCACAGGCGATCGCAGCCGGCCTGCGCCACTTCGTCGTCGAGACCGCGCGCGCGGCGCGCGCCCACCTCAAGCAGCTCGACTATCCCCACCCGCTGCGCGACACGGACATCCGCGAGCTGCCCGCCGAGGCCGCCGACGCGGCGCTCGACGCGCTGCTCGCCCCCGCGCTCGCCGGCACGGACCTCGGCCTGCTCTCGGACGCCGGCTGCCCGGCGGTGGCCGACCCCGGCGCCCGCCTGGTGGCACGCGCGCACGCCCTCGGCATCCGCGTCGTGCCGCTGGTCGGCCCCTCCTCCATCCTGCTCGGGCTGATGGGCTCGGGGCTCAACGGCCAGAGCTTCGCCTTCCACGGCTACCTGCCGGTGGCCGAGGGCGAGCGCGATGGGGCCCTGCGCACGCTCGAGGACGAATCCCGGAAGCTCGGGCGCACGCAGATCTTCATCGAGACGCCTTATCGCAACGAGCGCATGCTCGACGCCCTGCTGCGCACGCTCAAGCCCGAAACCCGGCTGTGCGTGGCCTGCGAACTCAACACCGCGGACGAATTCCTCCTCACCCGCAGCGTGCGCGAGTGGAAGAAGGCTGCGCGCCCCGCCCTCGCCCGCCGCCCCGCGCTCTTCCTGCTGCTGGCCTGAACGACGCTACGCGGCTCAGGCGTTGGCCAGCAGCCAGCCCGCGAGCTCACCCGGCGTACGCACGCAGGCGAGCGGGGACTCGGCCACCAGCACCTCGACCGGATGCGCGCCGAAGCCCACCGCCAGCCCGGCGGTGCGCGCGTTCTTCGCCATCTGCAGGTCGTGGGTGGTGTCGCCGATCATCAGGGTGCGCTCCGGCGCCACGCCGAGCTCGTCCATGAGCGCTTCAAGCATCGCCGGATGCGGCTTGGAGAAGCACTCGTCGGCGCAGCGCGTGGCATGAAAATAGCGACCCAGCCCGGTGTGGCAGAGCGCACGGTTCAGGCCCACGCGGCTCTTGCCGGTGGCGACCGCCAGCAGGTGGCCGCGCCCGGCAAGCGCGTCGATCAGCGCGTCGATGCCCTCGAAGAGGCTCAGCTCGTGATCCGAGGACAGGTAGTGGTGACGATAGCGCTCGACCATGCGCGGATAGTCGGACTCTTCCAGATCGGGCACGGCGTGGCGCAACGCATCGCCCAGGCCGAGGCCGATGACGTAGCGCGCGCGCTCCTCGGAGGGCACCGGCAGATCGAGGTCGCGCGCCGCGGCCTGCATCGCACGCACGATGGCGGCAGCCGAATCCATCAAGGTGCCGTCCCAGTCGAAGACGATCAGGTCGAAACGTTCAGCCATGCTTTTTCTCCGCGGCATCGAGCCGGTCGAGGAAGGTTTGCAGGTCCGCGGGCAGCGGCGAATCGAAGGCGAGCGGCGCACCGGTGAGCGGGTGGGCGAGGCGCAGCTTCGCAGCGTGCAGGAACATCCGCCGCAAGCCCTCGACCTCCAGGCGCTTGTTGAGCGCGAAGTCGCCGTATTTGTCGTCGCCGCACAGCGCGAAGCCGAGATGGGCAAGATGCACGCGGATCTGATGCGTGCGCCCGGTCTTCAGTTCCACCTCGAGCAGGCTGTAGTCGCGCCAGCGCCGTACCAGGCGCACGATGCTGTGCGCCGCCTTGCCCTCGTCCGCGACGCGCACCCGGCGCTCGCCTTCGGCGGTCAGGTACTTGTGCAGCGGAACCTTGACGTGCTGCAGCGGATTGGACCAGCGCCCCGGCACCAGGGTCAGATAGCGCTTCTCCACGCTGCCCTCGCGCATCATGTCGTGCAACGCGGTGAGCGCCGAGCGTTTCTTCGCGACGATCAGCAGCCCCGAGGTCTCGCGGTCGAGGCGATGGGCGAGCTCGAGCATGCGTAGCTCGGGGCGCTGCACGCGCAGCTGCTCGATCACCCCATAGCTCACCCCGCTGCCGCCATGCACCGCCTTGCCGGAGGGCTTGTCGATGACGAGCAGCGCCTCGTCCTCGTACACCACCGGCAGCGGCTTGCCCGCCGGCGCGGGTGCGGCGTGGGTCGGCTCGGCGATGCGGATCGGCGGGATGCGCACCTCGTCGCCCTCCTGCAGGCGATAGGTCTGCTGCACGCGACGCCCGTTCACCCGCACCTCGCCGCTGCGCAGGATGCGATAGACGTGGCTCTTGGGCACCCCCTTGGCGATGCGCAGGAGGTAGTTGTCGATGCGCTGGCCCGCCGCCGCCTCGTCGATGCGTTCGTGGCGAACCGCGATCGCTTTGCCTTCAATCGTCGTCATGAAATATACTTTCGCGCGGTTGAACCGGTCGCTGCCACCCAAGTGCGGCGCGTCAGCAGTCCGTCAGGTCGAAACACCTGCTCCGGACGACGCGCGCAGACTGCTGGCAAAGAGCCCTGAAGAGCGCTCCCGGTCACAACCCTTGCCCGCCATCCAAGGCCGAAAAGGCGCCGATGGTAACGCAAGCGATCCCCTTCGACACACCCATCCAGCCCCCGGGTTGGATTTTGACGCGCAAGTCACCGACGCAGGATCAAATGTTCCGGCCACGCTGCCGCACCGGCACCGCGGGCGGGAACAAGAGAAATTCGACCAGCCGACCCATCACAGCCCTGTTAACCCACCGGATGAAAGCAGCAGCAGCCCTACCCAATCGCTCCTGATCCCGGAAAGCGCGATGGTGCGCGCCGTTCGTCCTGCCCGTGTGTCTTCTCGCGGGAGAACGATCCAAATGAAGCGCATGCTTTTCAATGCGACGCAGGCCGAAGAACTGCGCGTCGCGATCGTGGACGGTCAGAAACTGATCGACCTCGATATCGAATCGGCCGCCAAGGAAGAACGCAAGAGCAACATCTACAAGGCCGTCATCACCCGCATCGAGCCCAGCCTCGAGGCGGCGTTCGTGGACTACGGTGCCGACCGCCACGGCTTCCTGCCGTTCAAGGAGATCTCGCGTTCCTATTTCCAGCCTGGTGCGGACGCCAAGGCCTCGATCAAGGAAGCCCTGAAGGAAGGCCAGGAACTCATCGTCCAGGTCGAGAAGGACGAGCGCGGCAACAAGGGTGCGGCGCTCACCACCTACATCTCGCTGGCCGGCCGCTATCTGGTGCTGATGCCCAACAACCCGCGCGGCGGTGGCGTCTCGCGCCGCGTCGAGGGTGACGAGCGCGCCGAACTGCGCGAGAACATGGATCAGCTCGACGTCCCCCAGGGCATGAGCCTGATCGCGCGCACCGCGGCGATCGGCCGCAGCGCCGAAGAGCTGCAGTGGGACCTCAACTATCTGCTGCAGCTGTGGACCGCCATCGAAGGCGCGGCACAGGGCCAGTCCGGCGCCTTCCTGATCTACCAGGAAGGCAGTCTGGTGATCCGCGCGATCCGCGACTACTTCCAGCCCGACATCGGCGAGATCCTGATCGACACCGACGACATCTTCGAGCAGGCCACGCAGTTCATGGCCCACGTGATGCCGGGCAACGTCGCCCGCGTGAAGCGCTACAGCGACGACGTGCCGCTGTTCTCGCGCTTCCAGATCGAGCACCAGATCGAGTCGGCCTATTCGCGCCAGGTGAACCTGCCCTCGGGCGGTGCCGTGGTGATCGACCATACCGAGGCGCTGGTGTCGATCGACGTCAACTCGGGCCGCGCCACCAAGGGCTCGGACATCGAGGAGACCGCCTTCCGCACCAACTGCGAGGCGGCCGACGAGATCGCCCGCCAGCTCCGCCTGCGCGACCTCGGCGGCCTCATCGTCATCGATTTCATCGACATGGAATCGGCCAAGAACCAGCGCGAGGTCGAGAACCGCCTGCGCGACGCGCTGCGCCACGACCGCGCCCGCGTGCAGACCGGCAAGATCAGCCGCTTCGGCCTGCTCGAGCTGTCGCGCCAGCGCCTGCGCCCGGCGCTCGCCGAAACCAGCTACATCACCTGCCCGCGCTGCAACGGCACCGGCCACATCCGCAGCACCGAATCGTCGGCGCTGCACATCGTGCGCATCCTCGAAGAAGAGGCGATGAAGGACAATACCGGCGCGGTGCACCTGCAGGTGCCGGTCGATGTCGCCACCTTCCTGCTCAACGAGAAGCGGGTCGACATCGCGCGCATCGAGATGCGCCACAAGGTGCAGCTCATCATCGTTCCGAACCGCCATCTCGAGACGCCGGCGCACGAGATCATCCGCCTGCGCCACGACCAGCTCAACACCGAGGACATCGCCCTGGCGAGCTATCAGATGGTGCAGAAGCCGGTCGAAGAGGACACCCGCCTGCCCTCCAAGGCCAACGAGCGCCCGGCACGCCCCGAGGCCGCGGTGAAGGGCATCGCCCCCGCGCAGCCTGCCCCGATGGCTGCACCCGAGCCCGCTCCCGCCTCGGCCCCGGCCCCTGCCGCGCCCGAGCCCAAGGGGCTGATCGCGCGCATCATGGGCTGGTTCTCCGCCGGCAAGGGCGCCGCGGAACCGGTCCCCGCCCCGGTCGTGGAAGAGACTCCGAAACGCGAGGCGCGCCCGCGTGGCGAACGCAGCGGCGAGGGTCGCCGCAATGGCGGCAGCAATGGCGGCCGTGGCCGTCGCGGCGAGCGCGACGGCGAGGCGCAGCCCTCCACCCGCGGCAGCCGTGCCGAGCGTGGCGAGAGCACCGAGCGTCCGCAGCGCGTCGCGGCCGAGCGTGCCGAGCGCCCCGAGCGTGCTGAACGCCCCGAGCGTGGCGAGCGTGCCGAGCGCAGCGAAGGCGGCCGCC
>NZ_AMXD01000024.1 GCF_000310185.1 Thauera aminoaromatica S2
CGCCCGCGGCGCGCAGCGGTGGCGGCGCGCCGATCCGCTTCGCCGCGCCGGGCGACGACGAGGCCGGCTACGAGGCGCGCATCTTCGCCACCGGCGAGGTCCCCACCCGCGAGGCCGACTGGCACGACTTCTTCAACGCGCTCGCCTGGTGCGCCTGGCCGCGCACCAAGGCCTGCTGCAACCGCCTCCACCTCGACGAGCTGCGCGCACGCGATGCCGCCGGCCTCGCCGGGCGCGGGCCGCGGCGCGACGCGCTGACCCAGTTCGACGAGTGCGGCATCGTCGTGGTGTCCGCCGACCCGCAGGTCCCCGCCCTGCTCGCCGCGCACGCGTGGGAAGAGGTGTTCTGGAACCGGCGCGAGGCCCTGCAGCACAGCACCCGCTTCCTCGTCTTCGGCCACGGCACGTGGGACCAGCTGCGCGCGCCCTTCCCCGGCCTGTGCGCCAAGGCCATCCACCGCGTGGTCGATCCGGCCTGGCTCGCACTGCCCGCGGCCGCGGCGCGCGCCGAGACCGATGCCTGGCTCGCTGCCCGCCTCGCCGCCACGATCGGCGACTTCCGCCCGCGCAGCCTCGCCCCGCTGCCACTGCTGGGCATCCCCGGCGTGACGCCGGCCAGCGAGTCCGCCGGCTACTACCGCGACACCCGCCAGTTCCGCCCGCAGCGCATGCCTGCGGGCACCGCCGCCGGCGCCTGAAGTTCCGCCTGGCGGCGCCCACGCACCGCAGCTATAATCCCTTTGTCATTTTCCGGCCTCGCATGCCGACGTGCTCGAGGCGAGCATCGAGGGCACAGGCCGCCGCCCCGCGAGGGGCTTGCCCGCAAGCCTTGTCCGCGTTGGCGCGGCACGGGCGAAGAGGCGCCCACACCCGCGATCGGACTGGAGGGTTCGCCCGTGAGACCGCCCACCCGCATTCCCGCACCGGCCCTGCGCAGGCCGGGCAGGTGCATCCGCAGCCTGATCCTGGCCCTCGCCCTGCTGCCGGCCGGCGCGGTCGCACAGACCGCGGAGCCCGCAGACGCGCCCGCAGCCATGCTCGCCCTGCGCTACGACCCCGCGATCGACCCCGCGGGCTGGTGGGTGAGCGAGAAGCTCGACGGCGTGCGCGCGTCGTGGGACGGCAGCGTGCTGCGTTTCCGCAGCGGGCGCGCGTTGCCGGCGCCGGCCTGGTTCCTCGCCGCGCTGCCGCCGGTCGCCCTCGACGGCGAGCTCTGGCTCGGCCGCCGCCGCTTCGACGAGCTCTCCGGCCTGCTGCGCCGCGAGGATCCCGCAGACCCGCTGTGGCGCGAGGTGCGCTACATGCTCTTCGAATTGCCCGGCGCCGCCGGCGACTTCGACACCCGGCTGGCGCGTCTGCGCAGCCTGGCCGAGGCCGCCGATGCGCCCTGGGTGCAGGCGATCCCGCAGCAGCGCGTACCCGACCGTGCCGCCTTGCAGCGCCTGCTCGGCGAGGTCCTCGCAGGTGGCGGCGAAGGCCTCATGCTGCATCGCGCCGACGCCCTCTGGCAGCCCGGCCGCAGCGAGGCCCTGCGCAAGCTCACCCCCTGGCTCGACGCCGAGGCGCGCGTCGTGGGCTACCTGCCGGGCAAAGGCAGGCTGCAGGGCAGGGTGGGCGCGCTGCAGGTCGAGCGCGCGGACGGGCGGCGCTTCCGCATCGGCAGCGGCCTCAGCGACGCGCTGCGCGCCAACCCGCCCGCGCTCGGCGCCCTCGTCACCTACCGCTACCGCGAGCTCACCCCCGCCGGCCTGCCGCGCTTTCCGCGCTACCTGCGCGAACGCACGCTGCCGTGAAGCGCCGGCGCCATCCGGGAGCGTCAGCGCGTGCGTGCCCGCCGCAGGGCGCAACGGATCCGCGCCTGCGCCACAGGGCCCCCCGATCGCGACTCGCGTCGCTCCCACAAGGCTCGCCGAAGCGCGGCGGTTTTCCGTGGGAACGACGCGAGTCGCGATTGCAGCGCACCGGGTCCGCGCCTGCGCTGCGGGAGGCTCCGGTCAGCCCTCCAGCTGCAGCGCCGCCAACCGCGCATACAGCCCGCCCTGGCGGCGCAGGTCGGCCGGGGTGCCGGTCTCGACGATGCGCCCCGCGTCCATCACCACGATGCGATCCACCTTCTGCACCGTCGCGAGGCGGTGGGCGATGATCAGCGTGGTGCGGCCCTGCATCGCGGCGGCCAGGCCTTGCTGCACGAGGACCTCGGCTTCGGCGTCGAGCGCGCTGGTGGCCTCGTCGAGCAGCAGGATGGGCGCGCCCTTGAGGATCGCGCGTGCGATCGCGATACGCTGGCGCTGGCCGCCCGAGAGCCGCGTGCCGCGCTCGCCGAGGAAAGTGGCGTAGCCCTCGGGCAGGCGGGCGATGAACTCGTCGGCGGCCGCGGCACGCGCGGCGGCGATCACCTCGGCGTCGCCTGCGTCGGGGCGACCGTAGCGGATGTTGTCGAGCGCGCTCGCGGAGAAGATCACCGGGTCCTGGGGCACGAGGGCGATACGCGCACGCAGGCTTCGCAGCGGCAGCGCGCGGATGTCCTGGCCGTCGATGCGGATGCAGCCCTCGCCGGCCTCGTAGAAGCGCAGCAGGAGCTGGAACAGGCTGGTCTTGCCGGCGCCCGAGGGGCCGACCAGCGCGAGCCTTTCGCCCACCGCGATGCGCAGGTCGATGCCGTCGAGCGCCGCTACGGCGGGGCGGGCAGGGTAGCGGAAGACGACGTCGGCGAGCTCGATCGCGGGGTGGGTGGCAGGGGCCTTGGTGGGGGAATCGGGTGCGGGGTTCGCGGCGGGCGCCGCGCCCGCAGGGCGCGTGCTGCGCGGGTTCTCATGCAGGCGCGGCGCCCGTCGCGAACCGCCACCTCCGGCCGCCTCCGCTACGCCCTCCGCCGCCTCTGCATCCCGGATCACCGGCTCTGCCTGCAGCAGCTCCAGCAGCCGCCCGCTCGCCCCCGCGGCGCGCATCACGTCGCCCCACACCTCGGCAAGCGTGCCGGCGCCGCCCGCGACCAGCGCGGCGTAGATCACGAAGGCGCCGAGATCGCCCACCGACAGCGCGCCGGCCTGCACCTGGCGCGCGCCGATCCACAGCACGAAGATGATCGTGCCCATCACCGCGGCGATGATCAGCCCGGTGAGCGCCGCGCGCACCCGGGTGCGCCGCACCGCGGCGGCGAAGCTGGTCTCGGCGCGGGCGGCGAAACGCGCGGCCTCGTTGTCCTCCTGCCCGAAGGCCTGCACCGTGGGCATGGCCGCGAGGATCTCGCCGGCGAGCGCCGAGGCGTCGGCGATGCGGTCCTGCGCCTCGCGCGAGAGGCTGCGCACGCGCCGGCCGATCAGCGTGATGGGCAGCGCGAGCAGGGCCATGAGCCCGAAGATGAGCCCGAAGAGCTGCACGCTGGTCACCGCCAGCATCAACATGCCGCCGACGAACTGGAAGAGGCTGCGCAGCCCCAGCGAGATCGAGCTGCCCACCACCGTCTGCACCAGCGTCGTGTCGCCGGTGAGCCGCGACAGCACCTCGCCGGTCTGCAGGGTCTCGAAGTACTGCGGCGACTGGCGCAGCACGCGCGCATACACCGCGCTGCGCAGGTCGGCGGTGACGCGCTCGCCGATCCACGACACCGTGTAGTAGCGCGCGGCCACCGCCGCCGCCCAGAACACTGCGAGGCCGAACAGCGCGACGAAACGTCCGTCCAGCCCCTGCGCGCCAAACAGCCCGCCGCCGTCCGCCGCCCCGCCCGTCGCGGCACCGCCGACGGACACGCCGCCGAAGCCCGCGTCGATCAGGTCGCGAAAGGCCAGCGGCACCACCAGGATGGCCGCCGAGCCCAGGCACAAGAACACGAAGGCGAGCACCACCCGTGCGCAGTAGGGGCGCAGGAAGGGGAGCAGGCCACGCAGGGCGGAGAGCGGGGCGGGGGAGGCGGTGTCGCTGGGCATGGCGGCATTATTGCGCCACCCGCGCGGACGGGGTGCGAACCAGGCGTCTGGAGCAGGGCGATTGCATGAAGGCGCTGCAGGCGCTCATCGCCTGCCACGTGGGAGCGGACCATTCCGTTGGAGCGATCGCCCTCGCGCCCGACGCTCCCGCATCGCAGCGGGCTGGGCTATGCTTGCCCCACCCCGATCGGCCGCCCGGAGCCCCGCATGGACACGCCCGCCACGATCCACGCCTTCTGGTTCGGCCCCGCGGCCGATGCGGACGCAGAGGCCGCCATCATCGAGCGCCAGTCGGCGCTATGGTGGAGGAAACAGCCCGCGGTCGACGCGGAGATCCGCGCACGCTTCGCCCCGCTGGTGGGCCGCGCCGCGGGCGGGGAGCTCGACACCTGGCTGGGCGGGCTGCGCGGGCGCCTGGCGCTGGTGCTGCTGACCGACCAGTTCCCGCGCAACATCTGGCGCGGCGAAGCCGCGGCCTTCGCCTTCGACGTGCTCGCGCTGCGCTGGGCGAAGGAGGCGCTCGCGCGCGGCCTCGACGCCGGGCTGCGCCCGATCGAGCGCGTCTTCCTGTACCTGCCGCTGGAGCACTCCGAAAACCTCGCCGACCAGCGCGAGGCGGTGCGTCGGTTCGATACGCTCGCCATCGCGGTCGAGCCCGCGCTGCGCACGGCCTTCGCCGGCTACCTCGACTACGCCCGCCGCCACCTCGAGATCATCGAGCGCTTCGGCCGCTTCCCGCACCGCAACGCCGCGCTCGGGCGCGAGACAAGCCCGGAGGAGGCCGAATTCCTGCGCCAGCCCGGCTCGCGCTTCTAGAATAGGCCACCCGTTCCATCTCGCCACCCCAGGACGCCATGAAAGCCCACATCCTGCAGCACGTTCCCTTCGAAGGCCCCGGTCACATCGGCGACTGGCTCGCCGCGCGCGGTGCGGACATCGGCTCGACCCGCTTCTGGGAATCGCCGGTGCTGCCCGACCCGGCCGCGATCGATCTGCTGGTGGTGATGGGCGGGCCGATGAGCGTCAATGACGAGGCGGAATTGCCCTGGCTGGTCGCCGAGAAGCGCTTCATCGCGGAAGTGGTCGCGCTCGGCCGGCCGGTGCTCGGCATCTGCCTCGGCGCGCAGCTGATCGCCAGCGCGCACGGCGCCCGCGTCTATCGCAACGCGGACAAGGAGATCGGCTGGTTCGAGGTCGCCGCCAGCGGAGCGGAACCCGACGCTGCAGACACCGCATCGCGCTTCCCCTTCCCCGCGCGCACCACCGTGCTGCACTGGCACGGCGAGACCTTCGATCTGCCCGCGGGCGCGCGCCTGCTCGCGTCGAGCCCGGCGTGCCGCCACCAGGCCTTCCAGCTCGGCGGGCGTACGATCGGCCTGCAGTTCCACCTCGAGATGACCGCATCCAGCCTGCGCGCGATCGTCGACAACTGCCGCGGCGAGCTGGTGCCGGGACGCTGGATCCAGGACGAGGCGACGATCCTCGGCCACGCCGACGGGCACTTCGCCGCGACCCACGCGCTGATGGACGGCCTGCTCGACTGGCTCGTACGCGCCTGAGGCAGCTTCAGCCGCCCTCGCGCGGCCGGCCGTGGTACTTCTTCGCGGCCTCGATCCAGGAGGCGGCCTGCGCCGCGTTGATCGGGGCGAGGCTCTTGTGTGCGCGGCGGGCGACCTCGGCGTTGTATTTCTCGACGACCTCCACCGCCGCCGCGCCGGCGAGCGTCTCCAGCGAGCGGATGCCGACCGTCCACAGCACGTCGGCCGCGCGCGGCTCGATCGTGCGCACCGAGAGCAGCTCCGCATGACCCATCCACTCGGCCAGGCGCTGCCGATCCACCCCCACCAGCGCGGCCAGTTCGGCGCTCGACTTGAGCCGCGACCCGGCCACCAGCAGGTCGGCGATGGTGAAGATCTGCTGGCGGTTGAGCGCGCCGCGCCAGGTCTCGCCGACCCCGACGATGTCTTCCACGCCCGCCCACGGGCTGAACTCCGGGCTGGCGCTCAGGCCCGCGTCCTCGCGCGGCAGGGGCACGAGGTCGAGCCGGATGCGCGACAGCTTGGACGGATCGATGTCGTCCTCGGGGCGCACGAAGCGGTACTCGAGGGTGCCCAGCGGCGACACGTCCACCGTCACCTGGGCGTCGATCGCCACCTCGCGCACCGCGAAGCGGCTCACCGGGTTGGTGGTCTGCGCCAGCTTGTGCTGCAGGGTGTCCAGGGTGTGGGCGACCGCGCTGGCGAAGTCGTCCGGGCTGCGCTTGCGCGCCGCCTCGACCTCGGCGAGCTGGCGGCGCAGCGCGGCGTTCTCGCTCTCGAGGCGGACGAGCTCCTTGCGCAGCGCCGCGATCACCGCCTCGGTGTTGTCGGCGCCGCTGCCGTCCTCCGCCACCGGGGTGAAGACGCCCAGCCTGCCCTCCAGATTCACCAGGCTGGACGTGCCGACGGGCTTCAGGTTCATCGTGTCCACGAGCCGGGGGTCGAGCAGCGAGCCGGCAGCGGTGCGGAGGTCCTTGGGATCGATGGGCATGGCGGGGCGACGAGTTCGTGAGGGGAAGTGCGGGCGATTCAGGCGGGTGGCGGCGAGACGTCGGGCATGCCCTGGCGCGGCGCCAGCCGCAGCCGCACCATCAGGCTGCTCGCGGCCTGGTAGCCGTAGAGGCTGACCTGGCGCGCGTCCACAGGGCGCGACATGAGGCGCGGCGGGACGCTCCCGCTGGCGCGCTCGACCGATGCGGAGAGCGCCACCTCGAGCGTCACCTCGGTGAAGGTGTACCACAGCGGCGGCACCCGGGGGGCGTCCTCGTCGCCGCGCTCGATCGCGTCGAGGCGATCGGTGGCGTGGCGGTCGAGCGCCTCCTGCGCCGCGGCGACCGAGACTACGGTGCGCGCGAGCAGTTCGCCCAGCTCGACGGCCTGCTGGCCGGCCAGTTCGCCGGCACTGACGTTCGCCTTGTCCATGCGTTCTCCCGCCGGCGCGGAGGCGGGCCTTCCCGCCCCCACGCCGGACCGTTCAGAAGGTGACGGTGACCGAGTTGCTCACCAGGCCGATGCGCGCGGTGATCACGAAGCTGGCCGGCGCCGTGTCGGCGTCCTCGTCGAGGAAGTCACGCCTCAGCTCGATCTGGAGCTGCCCCGCGGCATCGGTGACGCCGCTGCCGAGATGCCGCCAGGGCACGCCGGAGCTCTCGACCGACAGCGCCTTGCCGGCGATCGGCGCGCCATTGCGGCGACTGTACTGCAGCAGCACGCTCATTGTGCGTCCGACCAGATCGCCGCCATCCATGACGTCGGCGATCTCGCCCTGGATGAGCGCGAGGCGCGGCCCGCGGATCACCTGGTTGGGCTTGGGGATGCCGACGTCGTCGCGCGGCTCGAGCAGCGCACTGGCGCGGATGCGGCCGAGCGAGACGTCGGTGGACACGTCGGTCGTGGTGGTGCTCGACCCGGATCCGCTCCCGCTGGTGACCATGCCGGGGCCGAAGAACATCGACACGCCGCTGCCGAAGAGCCCGAAATTCGAGCCCGAGTACGCGCTCGTGGTCTCCGAGGACGCGGCGAACTCGCGCGCGTAGAACTCGCCCTGCAGGCGCACGCTGGTCCATTGGTAGAACACCGGATCGATGAAGCTGATCAGCGGCAGCGGGCGCACGTGGTTGGTGACATGGTCGAGCGTGCCGTCGTCGCGGAACACCTGCTCGCGCACCGCGATCACGTTGACCAGCGTGGCGGCCAGCGCCGAGGCCGTCGCCGCGCTCGAGGTGTCGAGCTGCAGCTGGGTCGCGGCCACGGCCGCGCCGGTGCGTTCGACCAGCGTGCCGAAGGCGATGCCGGCACCGCGCAGTTCGTCGGAGACGTTGGCGTCCTCGGCCAGCGCTCGGGCAAGGGGAGGAAGTAGATCAGGCATGATGGTTTCTCCTGTGGCGGGCGGCGCTCAGAGCGACACCGTCGTGCTGCGTTCGATCTGGCCCAGCGTGGCGGTCACCGTGCCGCGCACGCGGCGCTGGAAGAGCGGGCTGGGGATGTTGCGCGACAGCGTGATCCGGCACTGCCCGGCCGCGTTCGTGGTGTTGCCGGTGAAGCCGTCGGCGGTCGCGAAGGACAGGTCGAAGGGGCCGGGATCGACGTCGATCGTCACGGTCGGATTCACCGCGCCGTTGGCCTTGCGCACCGTGATCACGATGTCGGTGGAGCGCGCGGTGACGACGCCCGAGTTCAGCGTCTCCTGCACGCTGCCCAGCGCCATGAAGATCTGCGGTCCGATGGAGACCTCGGCCGGCGGGTCGAATCCGTCGACGTTGCGCGGCTGCAGCAGGGCGTCCATCAGCACGCGCCCCTCCGCCCAGTTCGATTCGAAGTCCGACTCCTCGGAACGGAAGGTCGATTTCTCCTTGAACGACGACACGCCGATGCCCAGGAAGCCGAAGAAGAGGCCGACATTGGTCGCCCGCGCGCTCTTGGTCTTGCTGTTGACGCTGATGCCGCGCTCGTCGTCGACCGCACCGACGGTCATGTCCATGCGCAGCGCGACGTGGCTCCACTGATGCGCGGTGGGACGGACGAAGTTGATCAGCGACACGTTCTGGGTCACGAGCTGGGTCGCGCTGGGGACCGGGAGGCCGTCGTCGTTCAACTCCTGCACGACGTCGGTGACCACCGTGATGTTGGACTGCGACAGGGTGGTCGCGGTGTCGACCAGGCCACGATCGAGGGCGGTCTGCGAATCGGCGACCCCGCGGCCGATCGAGGCCAGGATATCGCCGAAGCTGGGCGCGAGCTCGGCGAGTTCGCCGGAGACGTCGGCCCCGAGGGCGAGCGCGCCGCCAACCGCACCGGGCATCAGCGCACCCGCCGAGAGGATGCTGCCCTCGGGCAGCGCGGCAGCCGGCGACGTCGCGCCGGCCTGGGTCCGGGTCGGCTTGCCCTTGCCCGGTTTTTCGGTGTTGTCAGCCATGATGCACTCCTTGTGAGTGGTTCATCGGAACAAGCGCTCGCCGCGGACCTCGCGGGCGACGTTGCGGTCGAGCGCTTCGAGCAAGGGAGAGAGCGCGGCGGCCAGGGCCTGCCATGCGACGGTGGAGACGGTCTCGGGTGCGCCGGAGAGCAGGGCGTGGAGCGGATGCGCCAGCGCGAGTCGCGCCGCGGCGGGTGGCGGCGCACCGAGGAAGGCGGCCACGCTGCGGATCTGCGCGCGCAAGGCCGCGGGCAGGAAGGCCAGCGCATCCTCGTCCGGGGCACCGGCGCATAGTGCGGCGAGCCCGCCGGGCAGCGTGCGCTCGAGTTCGATCGCGCGTCTGGCCCCCACGCCGCGCACCGCCGTCCACGGCAGGTCGACCCGCCAACGCGGCGCGGGCAGCGGATCCGCGGGCACCGTCGGCGTCCCCGGCGCCGCGGGGGTGGCCCGCACGACGACGCCGGGACTTGTCGCCAGCGCCCACGGCTGCGGCCCGAGCGGCACATTCACGCCGCGCACCTCCAGCATCCACTCACCCTCGCCGAGCGCCACGTCGATGCATTCGACGGTGTTGCGCCGGTCCGGACTGCCGACCGCGCCGGCCGGGTGGTTGCCCCAGGCAAGCACGCTGCCGCCGGCATCGCGCAGCACCAGGTCGAGGTCGTTGATCAGGGCCTCGCCCGGCGCGTCGTACCAGCACAGCACCGCGCGCAGCCGTCCCGGCCCCGTGCAGTCGATGCGGCGGCGCTCGCCGGTCGCCACACCGACGCGGTCCTCGATCAGCACCGGCCCGTCGGGACCGGGCAGGCTGCCGGCCAGCCACAGGCGACCGAAGCCCGCGCGCTGGCGGTCCTCCTCGCCCTGTCCGTCGCGCCGATGCACCGCCCGTGCGCCGTGGATCAGCAGCGCCTTGAGCGCGGCGCCGCCCGGCGCCTCGCCGAGCACCGGCCGCCAGCGCTGGCGCAGCACCGCCGCCGCACCCGCGACCACCCCGGTCGACATCGAGGTGCCGCCGAGGTACTGGTACCAGGGCAGCGGATTGGCCAGGCCCCAGCCCCGTGCCGAACTCGCCGTGCTGCGCGCGGCGGCGAGGTTGGTGCCGGGCGCACACAGGTCGGGCTTGATGCGGCCGTCCAGCGTGGGACCGCAGCTCGACAGCAGCGCGAGCCGCTCGGCGTCGCCCGAGACGGACGCGCCGCGCTGTGCCGGATCGGGAAAGCGCGTGCCAGCGGGATCGAGCGCCGCCCACCCGCCGCGCAGGCCGATGCCGGCATCCGGTCCCTCGGTGGCACCGACGGCAAGAACGCTTTTCGCGCTTGCCGGCGCGTACAGCGTGCCGGCATCGACGGCCCCGTCGCGGTTGCGGTCGCGGCCGGCGTTGCCGGCGGCGACGATCACCAGCATCTCGGCATGGGCGTGAAGGAAATGGTCGCACTCCCAACTGTCGTCGGTATAGGCGCCCGCAGCCTCCACGCCCCAGGCGTCGACGTGGATCGCCGCACCGGCGGCGCGCGCCTGTTCGAGCAGCTCGCGCAGGTCGAGCGGCCGCCCGGCGAGGTAGAAGCCGGGCTGCAGCCGGCTGCGCCATTCCGGCAGCGGGTCGACGTACTGCTCGATCGCCTGCATGAGGATGCGCGCACCCGGCGCCACGCCCACCAGCCTGCCGGCGCTCAAGCCGCCGTCGCCCGCAGCCAGCCCCACCACATGGGTGCCATGGCCGCTGCCACGATCGGCGCCACCGTCGTCCGCGCCCGGAGCGCGCACGAAGGCCGACCATCCGGGCGCGAGCGGCCAGCTATGGATCGCCTGCACCCGCCCGGCGAAATCGGGATGCGGCGCATCGGTCGCACCGGTTCCCAGGCCGGTATCGGCGAACGCGATCAATTCGCCCTCGCCGCCCTGCGCGCCAGTCGCGCCGCCCGCGCTCTCCGGCAGGGCGGTCGCACCGATCGCGAGCCGCAAGGACAGCGAGGCCGTGCGCGGCAGGGTGCCCGGATCGGCAATCTTCACCCCGACCGCGTCGCGCAGCCGGCCGACCGCACCCGCATCGCCGCTCACCCGCAGCTTGTAGGGGCTGCTCGCGACCACCTGCAGGCCGGCGGCGGTGAGCTCGCCTTCGAGGCGGACGCGGTCTTCCACGCTGAAGGCCACCGCATCGACGGTGTCCGGCAAGGCCGCCACCCCGCCCGCGCCCGCGCGCGCGCAGTCCTCCGCCGCGTAGGGAGCGATCGCGCGCAAGGCAGGAAGCGCGGCACGCAGGGCGACAAGATCGCCACCGACGTCCGCACACAGGCCGCTGGGCGGACAGTCGAAGCGTGGCGTCCAGCCCAGCGTGGCGAGCGTCTCGCGCCAGGCTGGCAATACCGGGCCGGCGAAGCGCAGGATGCAGCGCGGCCCCGCTCCCGGTTCGAAGCATCCGGACGGAAGAATGCGGGGCACGCCATGGACCCGGATCGGATCGAGATCCGTCCAGCTCGCCCAGGCCGTGACCGGCACACGTTCGACCTCGACGAGCGCCAGCTCGCCATAGCGAGCCAACACCGCGCCTGCTGTCGCCGCGGCCGGCACGAGGGCGAAACACGCGGGCGCGACGCCAGGATGCGCGCGCGGGGCGGGAACCATGCTCGACTCCAGGGAAGAAGGCTGCGCGGACAACCGGGGGGACGAGCACCGGCGCACAACCGACCGGCACCGCAGTCACCACCGATGCTTTCACCATAGCCCCAATGCGGGTCGAATTCAAAAGGCGGAGACGCTTTGTCCCACGCCGATCGACTGCGCCAGCTTCCTTGCACGGCGCGGTTAGAATGAATGCCACACTCGCCCACCGTGGCCGCAGAGCGCGCGCCCTTGCCCGGAGTCGGCACCATGTCCCTTGCTGTCCGCCCGTCTGCCTCGTCCTTCACCCGCAGCCTGCTCGCCGTGCTCGCATCGGTGCTGCTCGCCGGCTGCGCCAGCCTGATCCAGCGCGAGCCGGTACGCATCAACGTCGTGGGGCTCGAACCCCTGCCGGGCGCGGGCATGGAGATGCGCTTCGCAGTGAAGCTGCGCGTGCAGAACCCCAACGAGGCGGCGATCGATTTCGACGGCCTCGCCCTCGAACTCGACCTCGACGGCAAGCCCTTCGCCACCGGCGTCAGCGACCGCAAGGGCAGCGTGCCGCGCTTCGGCGAGGCGCTCGTCGAGATCCCGGTGTCGGTCTCGGCGATCGCGGTGGTGCGCCAGGCGCTCGGCGTCATCGAAGGCGAACCGAAGACCGAGGTGCCCTACACCCTGCGCGGGCGGCTCGCCGGCGGGCTGCTCGGCGGCACCCGCTTCAGCGATGCGGGCATGCTGAAATTGCCCGAGCCGCTCCGTAACCCGCGCTGAACGCAGCGCCCGAACCAGTCCCAGGCCCTGCCCTAGGCCGCGCACCGCGGCCCCCAACTGTCCGCCGCCCACAAGGAGACCGCACGATGACCCTGCCCACCGTCCACGACGCCCGCCTCCAACTCGACAAGCGCGTCGCCACCCTCACGCTGGCGCGCGACGACGTGCGCAACGCGCTCACCGGCACCGCGCTGATCGACGACATCGTCGGCGTGGCCGAATGGGTGAACCGCTGCGAGGAGGTCTCCGTCCTCGTCATCACCGGCGAAGGCGCGGCCTTCTCCGCGGGCGGCAACGTCAAGGACATGGCGGCGCGCGGCGGCGACTTCGCCGGCGACGTGGCCGAGGTCGCCACCCGCTACCGCCAGGGCATCCAGCGCATCCCGCTGGCGCTGCAGGCGGTCGAGGTGCCGGTCATCGCCGCGGTCAACGGCCCGGCGATCGGCGCCGGCTTCGACCTCGCCAACATGGCCGACATCCGCATCGCATCGACCAAGGCGAAATTCGGCGAGACCTTCCTCAACCTCGGCATCATCCCCGGCGACGGCGGCGCCTGGTTCATGCAGCGCCTGATCGGCTACCAGCAGGCCTTCGAGCTCACGCTCTCGGGCCGCATCGTCGGCGCCGCGGAGGCGAAGACGCTCGGCATCGTGCTCGAGGTGGTCGAACCCGAGCAGTTGCTGCCCCGCGCGCACGAGCTGGCCGCACGCTTCGCCGCCCAGCCTCCCAAGGCCCTGCGCCTCACCAAGCGCCTGATGAAGATGGCGCAGCGCATGGAACTGAAGGATTTCCTCGACCTTTCCGCCGCCTTCCAGGGCATGTGCCACAACGAGCCCGAGCACCTCGAGGCGGTCCAGCGCCTGCTCGCGCGCACCTGAACCACGAGCACCCGCAAACGATGAACGGCCACGCCCCCCACTTCGACGTCGAGGACTTCGCCGATCCGGCCGCGGCGCTGGCCCGGGCGCACGAGATCTACGACCTCGCGGTCGAGCACCTGCGCCACGGCCTGCAGCACTACGTCGACGGCGCCGACATCGGCCGCCACGTGCGCGCCTGCTATCCGCTGCTGCGCGTGCGCACCGACACCGTGGCGCGCGCCGATTCGCGGCTGTCCTACGGCTTCGTCGCCGGGCCGGGCGTGTTCGAGACCACGCTGACCCGGCCCGACCTGTTCGCCGACTACTACCTGGAGCAATTCCGCCTGCTGGTGCAGAACCACGGCGTGGCCTTGCAGGTGGGCAGCAGCACGCAGCCCATCCCGGTGCATTTCGCCCTGCCCGAGCACGACTACCTGGAAGGCCACCTCGGCCCCGAGCGCCGCCGCCTGCTGCGCGATCACTTCGACCTGCCCGACTTGGGCGCCATGGACGACGGCATCGCCAACGGCACCTTCGAGCCCGGCCCCGGCGAACCGCATCCGCTCGCGCTGTTCACCGCGCCGCGGGTGGATTACTCGCTGCACCGGCTGCGCCACTACACCGGCACGCGGCCGGCCTTCTTCCAGAACTTCGTGCTGTTCACCAACTACCAGTTCTACATCGACGAGTTCATCCGCCTCGGCCACGAGCTCATGGCCGACACCGCCTCCGGCCACGGCTACGAGGCCTTCGTCGAGCCGGGCAACGTGGTCACCCGCCGCAGCGACCTCGCGCCGCAGGCCGAGGACGCCGATGGCACCCCGCCGCCGCGCCTGCCGCAGATGCCGGCCTACCACCTGGTGCGCGGCGACCACGCCGGCATCACGATGGTGAATATCGGCGTCGGCCCGGCCAACGCCAAGACCATCACCGACCACATCGCGGTGCTGCGCCCGCACGCCTGGATCATGCTCGGCCACTGCGCCGGGCTGCGCAACAGCCAGCATCTGGGCGACTACGTGCTCGCCCACGGCTACGTGCGCGAGGACCACGTGCTCGACGAGGAGCTCCCGCCCTGGGTGCCGATCCCGCCGCTGGCCGAGGTGCAGGTCGCGCTCGAGGCCGCCGTGGCCGAGGTCACGCAGCTGTCCGGCTACGAGCTCAAGCGCCTGATGCGCACCGGCACCGTCGCCAGCACCGACAACCGCAACTGGGAGCTGCTGCCCTCGCACGGCATGTCGAGCAGCCCGGAGCGCCGCTTCAGCCAGAGCCGCGCGGTGGCGCTCGACATGGAATCCGCCACCATCGCCGCCAACGGCTTCCGCTTCCGCGTGCCCTACGGCACCCTGCTGTGCGTCAGCGACAAGCCGCTGCACGGCGAGATCAAGCTGCCCGGCATGGCCGACAAGTTCTACCGCGAGCGGGTGGACCAGCACCTGCGCATCGGCATCCGCGCGCTCGAGCAGTTGCGCGAACAAGGCGTCGACCGCCTGCACAGCCGCAAGCTGCGCAGCTTCGCCGAGGTGGCGTTCCAGTAGCGGCTGCGGCATCCTCGCGCCCTTCGCCCGCAACATCCGCCATGTCCGCCGCGCCGCCCTCCGCCCACCCGATCCGCGTGCTCTCCGTCATCCCGCCGATGACGCAGCTCAACACGCCCTACCCGTCCACCGCCTACCTCACCGGCTTCCTGCGCTCGCGCGGGGTGGATGCGGTGCAGGAAGACCTGGCGCTGAAGCTGGTGCTGCGCCTGCTCTCGCCCGCCGGGCTGGACGACATCCGCGCCCGCGCCGAGGCGCTGCCGAAGAAGCGGCGCACGCCACTGGTACAGGGCTTTCTCGACCACTTCGCGCGCTACCGCTACACCGTCGACCCCACCATCGCCTTCCTGCAGGGTCGCGACCCGACCATCGCGCACCGCATCGCCAGCCGGACCTTCCTGCCCGAGGGGCCGCGCTTCGATGCGGTGGACGCCTACGTCGACCCGGACGACCCCGAGGGCGGCGACCCGCTCGCCTGGGCCTTCGGCGCCCTCGGCCTCGCCGACCGCGCGCGCCACCTGGCGACGCTGTACCTCAACGAGCTCGCCGACATCCTGCGCGACGCGGTGGATGCGCGCTTCGAGTTCGTGCGCTACGCCGAGACGCTGGCGATGAGCCAGCCCACCTTCGAGCCGCTCGCCGCTGCACTTGCCGCCGCACCGACGCTGGTCGACGCGTATTTGAAAGACCTGACCCTCGAAGCCCTCTGCCGCCACTCGCCGCAGGTGGTGCTGGTCTCCACCCCCTTCCCCGGCTCGGTGTACGGCGCCTTCCGCATCGCGCAGGCGATCAAGGCCGCGCATCCGGAGATCATCACCGTGCTCGGCGGCGGCTTCGTCAATACCGAGCTGCGCGAGCTCGCCGAGCCACGGGTGTTCGACCATTTCGACTACGTCACGCTCGACGACGGCGAGCGCCCGCTGCTCGCGCTGCTCGAGCACCTGCAGGGCCGGCGCGGCAGATCCCGGCTGGTGCGGACCTTCGTGCGCGATGCGGATACGGGCCAGGTGCGCTACATCCACCTCGCCGAGCCCGACGTGCCCTTCGCCGAGGTCGGCACTCCGACCTGGGACGGCCTGCCGCTGGACCGCTACCTGTCGGTGCTCGACATGCTCAACCCGATGCACCGGCTGTGGTCGGACGGGCGCTGGAACAAGCTCACCGTGGCCCACGGCTGCTACTGGAAGAAGTGCAGCTTCTGCGACGTCAGCCTCGACTATATCGGCCGCTACGACGGCGCCGCCGCCGGCCTGCTGGTCGACCGCATCGAGGCGATCATCGCCGAGACCGGCCAGACCGGCTTCCACTTCGTCGACGAGGCCGCGCCGCCCAAGGCCTTGCGTGCGCTCGCCGAGGAGCTGCTGCGGCGCGGCGTGGCGATCTCGTGGTGGGGCAACATCCGCTTCGAGAAATCCTTCAGCCCCGAGCTCTGCCAGCTGCTCGCCGACAGCGGCTGCATCGCGGTCTCGGGCGGGCTGGAGGTGGCCTCCGACCGCCTGCTGCAGCTGATGAAGAAGGGCGTTTCGGTCGAGCAGGTCGCGCGCGTCACCCACGCCTTCACCGCGGCCGGGGTGCTGGTGCACGCCTACCTGATGTACGGCTTCCCCACCCAGACGGTGCACGACACCGTCGACGCGCTCGAATACGTGCGCCAGCTCTTCGAAGCCGGCTGCATCCAGTCGGGCTTCTTCCATCGTTTCGCATGCACCGTGCATTCTCCGGTGGGCAGGAACCCGGAGGAGTTCGGCGTCACCCTGGTGGCGCTGCCCGAGATCACGTTCGCGAAGAACGACGTCGGCTTCATCGACCCCACCGGGGTGGACCACGACCGCCTCGGCAAGGCGCTCAACAAGGCGCTATACAACTACATGCACGGCATCGGCCTGGACACCGACGTGCGCGCCTGGTTCGAGGACAAGGTGCCGCGCCCGCGCGTGGCCAGGCACTTCATCGCCCGCGCACTGGGCGCCTGAGCATTGCACGGGCGACACGGCCGCGGGCGTCGAATCGGGTTCGCCCCATTGGCACCAACAATATGCGCGCGGCTACAATCCCCCGACCGCGCACGCGGACCTTGCTGATCGGATCGCACTGGAAACATGGACAAGCAGCCCACGGAAGGCCCGGAACTGGAGGTGTCGTTCGACGAACTCACGCGCGTCCTGAGCGTGAGCATCGCCCATGACCCGCATTTTCCGCGCATCGACGCCTTGTGGCTGCGCCGACGGCTCGAAGCCGCGGGCTACGCCGACCTGCAGATCCGCCCCGACCCGATCCGCCGCCTGATCGCCCAGTACAACGCCGGCGAGGCGGTGGCGCCGGTCGAGATCGCGCAGTGCGTGGATGCGTCGATGCAGATCGGAGTCTCGCTGGACGGACTGGTCGCACGCCTGAGCATCGTGCCGGCCAAGGGTGGCAAGCCGGCGAGCAAGACCGAACTGCTCGCCCTGATCGAATCGCGCGGCATCGTCGAGGGCCTGCTGCTGGAGGAGATGAACCGCGCCATCGCCGACGGTCAGGCCGACGACCTCGCCATCGCACGCGGCCGGGAACCGGAACCGGGCAAGGACGGCTGGCTCGAGTACCTGCTGCCGGAGACGCGCGAGCGCGTACCCAGCGTGCGCCCCTGCGGCCGCACCGACTACCGCGACCTCGGCGAGATCCTCGTCGTCCACGCCGGCGATGCGCTGATGCGCCGCCATCCCCCGCAGCCCGGAGTCGACGGCGTCAATGTGTACGGCCGGCCGATCGTGGCGCGGCGCGGTCGCGAGCAGCGCTTCGCCCCCGGCCTGCGCGGCACCGCGATCTCGCCCGAGGACCCCGAGCTGCTCGTGGCTGCCTGCGACGGCCAGCCGGTGCGGGTGCGCAACGGAGCGATGGTGGAGCCGATCTTCACCGTGGATGCGGTCAACCTCGCCACCGGCAACATCGACTTCGACGGCAGCGTGCGCATCCGCAACGATGTGCAGGCCGGGATGACGGTGCGCGCCAGCGGCGACATCGAGGTCGGCGGCGTGGTCGAGCCGGCCACGCTGGAGGCCGGCGGCAGCATCGTGGTCAAGGGCGGCGTGCTCGGCGGGCTGGGCGGCAAGACCGCCGGCAAGGATTACAGCGCGCACGCGATCCGCTGCGAGGGCAGCTTCTGCGCCACCTACGCGCAGCAGGCGCGCATCAGCGCGGGCGACTCGATCTTCATCGACGACGTCGCCATGCAGTGCCAGCTCGAGGCGCGCAACCACATCCGCGTAGGCAAGCGCCTGCGCGGCCAGATCGTCGGCGGCCATTGCCGCGCCAGCCTGTCCATCCACGCGCGCACGATCGGCGCGAACAGCCGCATCCGCACCGAGCTCGAGATCGGCATGGACAACGGGCTGGAACACGCCATCCAGGAGAAGGCCGAGGCGCGCGACGCACTCGAGAACCGCTTGCTCGAGATCGGCAAGATGCTCACCTTCGCCGACCGCCATCCCGATCGCGTGACACCCGAGATGCTGGGACGTGCCGAGCAGACGGCGAGCGCGCTGTCGGGCGAGATCGAGAGCTTGCGCAGCGAGGAGGAGGATCTGCAGCACCGCCTCGCGCTCACCCGCGAGGCACGGGTGAATGCGGAGCGCGAGATGTTCGAGGGCTGCATCGTGCGCATGGGCGAGCAGCTGTTCAAGCTGTCGCAGGACCGCGGGCCGACCACGGTGCGACTGGCCACCCAGGGGCTGGGCGTGTTCCCGCTCGAGGACGACAGCCGCTTCGACGAGCCGCAGCGCCCGGCGGCGGCCAGCCAGGGCTCGTCCCGGCGCTGAGCGTCGCCACCGCGCCCGGCGGCGACGCCCGCGGCACGGCGGCTTACTTCAGCGCGGCGAGCGCGGCGGCGTAGTCGGGCTCTTCCTTGATCTCGGGCACGAGCTGCGAATACACCACCTTGTCGTTGCCATCGACGACCACGACCGCGCGTGCGGTGACGCCGGCGAGCGGGCCGGAGGTGATCGCGACGCCGTAGTCCTGCGCGAACTTCGGGCTGCGGAAGGTCGACAGCGTATGCACGTTCTTCAGGCCTTCGGTCTCGCAGAAGCGCTTGGCGGCGAAGGGCAGGTCGGCGGACACGACCAGCACCACGGTATCCGCGAGGCCGGCGGCCTCGGCGTTGAACTTGCGGGTCGAGGTGGCGCACACCGGGGTGTCCAGGCTGGGGACGATGTTCAGCACCTTGCGCTTGCCGGCGAAGGCCTCGAGGCCCACGTCGGCGAGATCGGCGCCGGTGAGCCTGAAGGCGGGCGCTGCCTCGCCGGCCTGCGGGAAACGGCCCGCCACGTCGATCGGGTTGCCGCCAAGGGTGACTTTGCTCATGTCGATCTCCTTCAGGTGAGGGTTGCGCCGGCACGTGCCTGCGTCGCCGGCTGGTGGGACCGCTAGCCTACACCAAGCCGATGCATGCAGGCGTTCTGGTCCGCGCGCGGAGGCTCCGCACCGAAGTGCGCCGTGGAAGCGGGCCGGGAAGGGCTCGGGCGAGGCGGGGGTCCCGACACCACGCAGACGGAGCCGGCCTGATCTATGGTGAAGATCAGGCCGCAACCCGATGGAGCATCGTGATGGAACCGGTGGATCTCTTCTACAGCTACGCGCACGAGGACGAAAAGCTGCGCGACGAGCTCGACGGCCACCTCGCGCTGCTGCGGCGCAAGGGCGTGATCCGTCCCTGGCACGACCGCGGCATCGTCCCCGGGCAGGAGTGGGACAAGGCGATCGACGAGCAGCTCGCCATGGCAGACCTGATCCTGCTCCTGGTGAGCATGGACTTCCTCAACTCCGACTATATCTGGGGCAAGGAGCTCGCCACCGCGATCGAACGCGCCCGGCGCGGCGACGCCAGCGTGATCCCGGTGCTGCTGCGCGCCGTCGATCTCGAGGACGCGCCCTTCGCCCACCTGCAGGGCTTGCCCACCGACCTGCGCCCGGTGACCTCGTGGCCCAACCGCGACGAGGCCTGGACCGACGTCGCCAAGGGCATCCGGCGCGCGGTCGAGGCCATCCGCCAGCGCTGGGCGAGCGCACCGCCCCCGGCAGCCCCGCCGGCAGCCCCGCCGGAGGCGCCGTCCGTACCGCGCGCGAGCGGTTTCGGTACGGCGGTCGCAAGCGTGCCGCTTCCGGAAGAGCCTGTCCGCACGCTCGAAATGGCGCGTCCGGCGCCCAGGATGGCCGCGACCCGGGACGCCCGCACCGACGCCCTGCTCGAGCGCACCATCGCCGCGTTCGCAAACGAGCTCGCCCTCGCGGCGCGCATCAAGGGCGTGCAGGGCATCGGCAGCGGCGAGGCGGAGGGCCTGGCCGAGGCGCTGATCGACATGCCCGCGCAGAAGCGCGTGCTCTGGGTGGACGACCGCCCGGAAAACAACCGCCATGAGCTGGCCGCGCTGGCGAAACTGCAGGTCGAGGTGGTGAACGTGCGCAGCACCGGGGAAGCGATCGCCTGCCTCGATGCGGACGAGGAAGGTTTCGACCTGATACTGTCGGATTGGGACCGAGCCGAACCGGCCGCCACCGCATCGAGCGCCGGACTCGAGCTGCTACGCATGCTCGCCGCACGCCCGCGGCGACCGCCGGTCATCTTCTATCACGCCGAGTTCGATCCCTCGCGTCGCGCGGCGCGGCGCGAGTGCCTGCTGCGCGCCGGCGCCTTCGGCGAGGCGGTGCGGCCGGGCGAGCTGCTCGCCCTGATCCGCAGCGCCTTCGCGTCGGACTGAGCGTCGGGCAGGCCTCAGCGCATGGTCTGCAGGCGCGCGATGCGCTCCTGGGTGGAGGGGTGCGTCGAGAACAGCCCGCGCAGGCCGCCGCCGGAGAGCGGGTTCATGATCATCATCTGCGCGGTCTCCGGGTGGCGCTCGGCGGTGTGCATCGGGATGCCGCGCGCGTAGGCGTCGATCTTGGCGAGCGCGGCGGCGAGCGCGGCGGGATCGCCGGAGATCTCCGCGCCACCGCGGTCGGCGCCGAACTCGCGGGTGCGGCTGATCGCCATCTGGATCAGCATGCCGGCGAGCGGGGCGAGGATCATCATCGCGATCGAGACGATGGGGTTGGGACGCTCCTCGCCCTCGCGGCCGCCGAAGAACATGCCGAAGTTGGCCAGCATCGAGATCGCGCCCGCGATGGTGGCCGAGATGGTCGAGATCAGGATGTCGCGGTTCTTCACGTGTGCCAGTTCGTGCGCCATCACCCCGCGCAGCTCGCGCTCGGAGAGCATGCGGATGATGCCGGTGGTCGCCGCCACCGCGGCGTTGTCGGGGTTGCGGCCGGTGGCGAAGGCATTGGGCTGGGCCTCGTCGATGATGTACACCTTCGGCATCGGCAGCTCGGCACGGCGGGCGAGCTCCGCCACCATGTTGTACAGGTAGGGCGAGGAGGCGGCATCGACCTCGCGCGCCTTGTACATCTTCAGCACCATCTTGTCCGAGAACCAGTAGGCCCAGACGTTCATCGCGCCACCCATCACGAGCGCGATCAGCATGCCCTGCTGGCCGCCGATGGCCGCGCCCATCGCCCCGAACAGGGCGACGATGCCGGCCATCAGGATGGAGGTCTTGATCCAGTTTCCGAACATTGCGGGATCCTTCCTGCGAGAGATTGATTCGTCAGTGTAGCTTGGGGCGTCCGCGACCGCCTTCAAGGCCGCCACGGACGCGCCGCGCGCTCACGCCGCAGACGCGAAGCGTTCGCCCACAGAGACCGGGAAACCGCGCAGGAATTCCCCCGCGGGCAGGCGTTTGCTGCCCGGGCGCTGTAACACCGTGCAACGCAGCGCGTCGCGCCCGCAGGCCACGACGATGCCGTCCGCATCGACCGCGAGCACCCGGCCCGGCTCGCCCTCGCCGGCCACGACCCGTGCCTTCCAGCACTTGACCGCGGTGTCGCGCAGGGTGGACACGGCCCCCGGGAAGGGGTCGAAGGCACGCATGGCGCGCTCGATCTCCGCCGCCGGCCGGCTCCAGTCGATGTCGGCCTCGGCGCGGCCGATCTTGGCGGCGTAGGTGACGCCCTCCGCCGGCTGCGGCGTCGCGACCAGCGCGCCGGCGGCGAGCGCGGCGAGCGCCTCGACGATGCATGCGCCGCCGAGTACGGCGAGGCGGTCGTGCAGGCTGGCGGTGGTGTCGTCCGCGGCGATCGGCAGCGCGCGCCGCAGCAGCATCGGGCCGGTGTCCAGGCCCTCGTCCATCTGCATGATGGTGATGCCGGTCTCGGCGTCGCCGGCCTCGATCGCACGATGGATGGGCGCCGCACCACGCCAGCGCGGCAGCAGCGAGGCGTGGATGTTGATGCAGCCCAGGCGCGGCAGCGCCAGCACCGCGGGCGGCAGGATGAGGCCGTAGGCGGCGACCACCAGCACGTCGGGCGCGCAGGCGACGAGGCGGGCACGCTGCTCTTCGGTGCGCAGCTTCTCGGGCTGGTCGACCTCGATGCCGTGGGCGAGCGCGAGCTGCTTGACCGCGCTCGGGCTGAGCTTCATGCCGCGACCGGCGGGGCGGTCGGGCTGGGTCAACACGAGCGGGACCGCGTAAGCGGCCTTCAGGATGGCGTCGAGCGCCTGCGCGGCGAATTCGGGGGTGCCGGCGAAGGCGACGCGCAGGCCGCCGGCCCCGGATGCGGTGGCGGCCATCACGCGGTGATGCGGGCCTTCTTGGCCAGCTTGGACTTGATGCGGCCGAGCTTGAGCTGCGACAGGTATTCGACGAAGACCTTGCCGTCGAGGTGGTCGATCTCGTGCTGCACGCATACCGCGAGCAGGCCGTCGGCCTCGAACTCGAAGGATTCACCCTTTTCGTTCAAGGCGCGAACTTTCACACGCTCGGCGCGCGACACCTTCTCGTAGATTCCGGGTACGGACAGGCAACCTTCCTCGCACACCTGTTCGCCCGAACGCTCCAGGATCTCGGGGTTGATCAGCGCCATCAGGCCGGACTTGTCCTCGGACACGTCGATGACGACGATGCGCTTGTGCACATCGACCTGGGTGGCGGCCAGCCCGATGCCGGGCGCTTCGTACATGGTCTCGGCCATGTCTGCGATCAGCCTGCGGATTTCGTCGTCGACCCGGCCGACCGGCGCGGCGACCGTGTGGAGGCGGGGATCGGGGTAGCGGAGAATGGGTAGGAGAGCCATGAATACCTTGCTGGGTTAAGCCTTTGAGTGCAGAATTTCAAGCGTTTTCACACGCTTCGGCATGTATTTAGCCGGAATATCCGCGACCGGTATGCAGCACGCGCGCACTGCGCGGTTCGTTGCTTCGACCCCGGCGCACAGCCAGCGTTCCGGGTCGAACCCGGCACGCGAGGTCCCGATCGGATGCGTCCAATGATGCGAATTATATTCCCTCTGCTCGTCGCCTTCGCGAGCCTGCTGGGCCCTGCCGCGCACGCGCAGTCGAACGTGCGCCTCGCCCCCGACGCCCCCGACAGCTACACCGTGGTGCGCGGCGACACCTTGTGGGGCATCTCCGGGCGCTTCCTGCAGGAGCCTTGGCGCTGGCCCGAGGTCTGGCGCCTGAACCGCGACGAAATCCGCAACCCGCACCTCATCTATCCTGGCCAGGTCGTCCTGCTCGACCGCAGCGGGCCATGGCTCAGCGTGGGCCGGCGCGTCGGCGATGGCGGCACCCGCGACGGCCGCCTGCAGCCGAAGGTCCATAGCGAGCCGATCGCCGAGGCCCTGCCGAGCATTCCGCTGCAGATCATCGAGCCCTTCCTGAACCGTCCGCTGGTGGTCGACCAGCCCCGCCTCGACGGCTCGGCCACCATCGTCGCCACCGAGACCAGCCGCGTGCTGACCGGCACCGGCGACACCGTCTTCGCCAAGAATGTCGGCGACGACGCGGACATCTGGCACATCTATCGCCCCGCGCGCGCGCTCGAAGACCCGCAGACGCGCGAGGCGATCGCCTGGGAAGCCGCCTATCTCGGCACCGCCCGCGTCACCGAGCGCGGCGAACCGACGACGCTGGAGATCGTCTCCGCGGTCGAGGAGATCGGCACCGGCGACCTGATGATGCCGAGCGAGCCGCCGAGCGTGTTTTCCTACGCCCCTCATGCACCGGACTTCGAGGTCGAGGGCAGGATCCTCTCCATCTATCGTGGGGTCAGCGAGACCGGCCGCCTCAACGTGGTCGCGCTCAACGTCGGCGAGCAGGACGGCCTCGAACGCGGCCACGTGCTCGCGCTCCATCGCAACCGCGGTGTCGCCGAGTACCGCGGCGAGGACGGCAAGGAAAGCTTCCGCCTGCCGGAAAAGCGCTACGGCGTGGCCTTCGTGTTCCGCGTCTTCGAGCGCGTCTCGTACGCGCTGGTGATGGAGTCCGACGGTCCGGTCACCATCGGCGACACCCTCCGCAAGCCCTGATCCGGCACCGGCAAGCCGCAGCCGCCCGATCGTGACCGCGCCTGCCGACGACCTCGCCGATTGGCTGCGCCTCGCCTGCATCCCGGGCGTCGGCACGCAGGGCCAGCGCGCCCTGCTCGCCGCCTTCGGGCTGCCCGGCCACATCTTCGCCGCCGGACGCGGCGCGCTCGCCGCGGTGGTGGGCGGTCAGGCGGCGGACGCCGTGCTCGCCGTGCCGGCACACGAAGACATCGAGCGCACGCTCGCATGGGCGAGCGAGGCCGGCAACCGCGTCCTGACCCTGGCCGACGCCGACTACCCGCGCCAACTCTTCGACATCGCCGATCCCCCGGTGCTGCTCTACGTCAAGGGCGAGCCCGCGCTGCTATCGCGCCCGGGCATCGCGCTGGTCGGCGCACGCTCGGCGACCGCGGCCGGCGAAGCCAACGCCGAGGCCTTCGCGCGCACGCTCGCCCAGCAAGGCCTCGTCGTCGTCAGCGGACTGGCGCTCGGCATCGACGCCGCGGCACACCGCGGCGCGCTCGCCGCCGGCAGCACAGGGGCCGGAACGGTGGCGGTGATCGGCACCGGCATCGACCGCATCTACCCGGCGCGCAACGCCGCGCTCGCGCGCGAGATCGCCGCTGCCGGCGCGGTGGTCAGCGAGTTTCCCCTCGGCACGCCGCCTCTGCAGCACAACTTCCCGCGCCGCAACCGCCTGATCGCCGGACTGGCCGAGGGCGTACTGGTGGTCGAGGCGGCGCTCGGCAGCGGCTCGCTGATCACTGCGCGCCTCGCCACCGAGACCGGCCGCGAGGTGTTCGCGATCCCCGGCTCGATCCACTCGCCGCTGTCGCGCGGCTGCCATCGCCTGATCCGCGACGGCGCGAAGCTGGTCGAGACGGCGGAGGACGTCGTCGAGGAACTGCGCGGCCGCCTCGGCTGGCCAGCGCCGGTCGCCGCATCGGTAAAGGACCGCCGGAGTCGCGGCGCGGTACCCGCCGTCCCGGCCGCACCCCCTCGCCAGGCCGCGCTCGCGCTCGATGGCGAGCGCACACGCGTGCTCGAGGCGATCGGCCACGATCCGGTGGACCTCGACACGATCGCCGCACGCTGCGGCTTGACGGTCGATGCCCTCTACGCCATCCTGCTGCCACTCGAACTGGAAGGGCGCCTTGCCAAGCTGCCCGGCGGACGCTTCCAGCGCATCACCTGAAAGAGCGGCCGCGAGCCGCCGTCCCCATGCCCCAGCGGGGGCCCGGCCCTTCCGTCTCACCTGCCGATCCACGAGAGGCCGCCTTGTTCGACATCCTCGTATACCTCTTCGAGAGCTACATCCACGCCGACGCCTGCCCGGAAGGGGAGCTGCTCAACCGCAAGCTGTCCGCGGCGGGCTTCGAGCAGGACGACATCTCCGAAGCGCTGGAGTGGCTCGCCGGCCTGCGCCGCGTCGCCCGCGACATCCACCCCGGCACCGCACCGCAGGCCGGGTCGGTGCGCATCTATACCGAGGAAGAGCAGGCCCTGCTCGACGGTCGCTGCCGCGGCTTCCTGAGCCTGCTCGAGAGCGCTGGCGTGCTCGGCACCGCCCACCGCGAGCTGATCATCGAACGCGCGATGGCGCTGGCCGACTTCACCATCACGCTCAACCGGCTCAAGGTCATCGTGCTGATGGTGCTGTGGCAGCAGGAAGAGCCGATCGACACCCTGATGGTGGACGAGTTGCTGACCGAGGAAGACGACTGGGCCTACGAACCCACGGTGCACTGACCGGTCCACCCGCTCGGCTTGCCTGTTCCGGCGGGCCGTCCTTATCATCCGCCGCTTCCGAACCCACGCGCCCTCGCGGCGCGACCCTCGTTGACCGTCGAGCATGAGCAAGCAACTGATCATCGCGGAAAAGCCTTCCGTCGCGCAGGACATCGCCCGTGCGCTGGGCGGCTTCACCAAGGAGAAGGACTACTTCGAGTCCGACGAATATGTATTGTCGTCGGCCGTCGGCCACCTGCTCGAGCTCACCCTGCCTGAGGAATTCGAGGTCAAGCGCGGCAAATGGACCTTCGCCCATCTGCCGGTGATCCCGCCCCACTTCGCGGTCAAGCCGATCGAGAAGACCGAGGACCGCCTCAAGCTGCTCACCCGACTCATCAAGCGCAAGGACGTCACCGGCCTCATCAACGCCTGCGACGCGGGCCGCGAAGGCGAGCTGATCTTCAACTTCATCGCCCAGCACGCCGGCACGAAGAAGCCGATGCAGCGCCTGTGGCTGCAGTCGATGACGGCGCAGGCGATCCGCGACGGCTTCGCCCACCTGCGCGCCGCGCAGGACGTCGAAGGCCTGCGCAACGCCGCGATCTGCCGCGCCGAATCCGACTGGCTGATCGGCATCAACGGCACGCGCGCGATGACCGCGTTCAACTCCAAGACCGGCGGCTTCCACCTCACCACCGTGGGCCGCGTGCAGACGCCGACGCTGGCGATGGTGGTCGAGCGCGAGGACCGCATCCGCAAGTTCAAATCGCGCGACTATTGGGAACTCGAGGCGCGCTTCGGCTGTGCCGCCGGCGAATACCCCGGGCGCTGGTTCGACGAGAAGTTCAAGCGCCCGGAAGGCGACGAGCACGCCACCGCCTTCCGCCTGTGGGACAAGGCCCAGGCCGAGGCCATCCGCGCCAAGTGCGAAGGCAAGCCGGGCGTGGTCAGCGAGGAGGCCAAGCCCTCCACCCAGCCGTCGCCGCTGCTCTTCGACCTCACCAGCCTGCAGCGCGAGGCCAACGGCCGCTTCGGCTTCTCCGCCCGCGTGACCCTGCAACTGGCGCAGGCGCTTTACGAAAAGCACAAGGTGCTGACCTACCCGCGTACCGACGCGCGCGCGCTGCCCGAGGACTATCTCGCCACCGTGGGCGAGGTCATGCGCACGCTGCCCGACCAGTACGCGCCCTTCGCCAACGAGATCACCAGGCAGGGCTGGGTGCGGCCGAACAAGCGCATCTTCAACAACGCCAAGATCTCCGACCACTTCGCCATCATCCCCACCGGGGCGCTGCCGAAGAGCCTGTCGGACGCCGAGCACAAGATCTACGACCTGGTCACCAAGCGCTTCCTGGCGGTGTTCTACCCCGCGGCCGAGTACCAGATCACCACCCGCATCACCCGCGTCGAGGGCGAGGCCTTCAAGACCGAGGGCAAGGTGCTGGTCAATCCGGGCTGGCTGACCGTGTATGGCAAGGAAGCCGCCAACGACGAGAAGGACGCCAAGGACGGCGGCGCCCCGCAGCTGGTGGCGGTGAAGCAGGGCGAGACGGTGTCCACCGAGGACATCGTGGTCAAGTCGCTGCAGACCAAGCCGCCGGCGCGCTTCAACGAAGCCACGCTGCTCTCCGCCATGGAAGGCGCGGGCAAGATGGTCGACGACGAGGAGCTGCGCGCGGCGATGGCCGAGCGCGGCCTCGGCACCCCGGCCACGCGCGCGCAGATCATCGAGGGCCTGATCAGCGAGCAGTACATCCACCGCGACGGCCGCGAGCTGATCCCGAGCGCCAAGGCCTTCTCGCTGATCACGCTGCTGAAGGGCCTCGGCGTCACCGCGCTGACCTCGCCCGAGCTCACCGGCGGCTGGGAATACAAGCTCGCGCAGATGGAGCACGGCAAGCTCAGCCGCGAAGCCTTCATGAACGAGATCGCCGAGATGACGCGCGAGGTGGTCGAGCGCGCCAAGCGCTACGAGTCCGACACCGTGCCCGGCGAATTCGTCACCCTGCAGACACCATGTCCGAAATGCGGCGGGGTGGTGAAGGAGAACTACAAGAAGTTCGCCTGCCAGGCCTGCGACTGGAGCACCTGGAAGATCGTCGCCGGCCGCCAGTTCGAGTACGACGAGATCGAGACCCTGCTGCGCGCAGGCAAGGTCGGCCCGCTGCTCGGCTTCCGCAACAAGATGGGGCGGCTGTTCAACGCCGACATCGTGTTGAACGAGGACAAGCAGCCCACCTTCGACTTCGGCCAGCCCAAGGAAGGCGAGGGAGCGGAGGAGGTGGATTTCTCCGATCAGCAGCCGGTCGGCGCCTGCCCGAAATGCGCCAGCCGCGTCTTCGAGCACGGCATGGCCTATGTATGCGAGAAGTCGGTCGGACCGGGCAAGAGCTGCGACTTCCGCTCCGGCAAGGTCATCCTGCAGCAGCCGATCGAGCGCGAGCAGATGGCCAGGCTGCTGACCGAGGGCAAGACCGAGTTGCTCAAGGGCTTCGTATCGGCGCGCACCCGGCGCAAGTTCTCCGCCTTCCTGGTGCGCGGCAAGGACGGCAAGGTCGGCTTCGAGTTCGAGGCCAAGGCACCCAAGGCCGGCGCCAAGCCCGCCGCCGGCAAAGGCGACGAAGCCGCAGGCGAGGACGCCGAACCCGCCGCACCGCGCAAGCGCGCTGCGCGCAAGGCGAGCTGAAGCCCCGCACCGGCCGCCTGGCGCCGCATCGCGACTCGCGTCGCTCCCACAGGCCCTCCTGACACCGTGCCGGTTTTCCGTAGGAGCGACGCAAGTCGCGATCGCAGCGCATCGGGTTTGCGCGCGCCCGCGCAAGCGCGGCATCGCGACGCCCGTCTCTCCTGCGAAAGCTTCAGCTCACAGTGAAGCGCACGCCGCGGCGGGGCCGGCCGGGGCGGGCGATGTGCTCGAGCGGCAGCACGTGGGTCTGCTTGACCTTGCCGAGCACGATATCGGTCTTGATGTTGGCGATGCCGGGCAGGCGCAGCACGCGCTTCATCATCAGCTCGGAGAAGGCGGCGAGGTCGGGCGCGACGATGCGCAGCACGTAGTCCGCATTGCCGCTCACCGAAAAACACTCCAGCACCTCCGGCAAGGCCGCGACCCCGTCCTCGAAGGCCTCGGTGCGCACGCCGCCGTGGCGCTCGAGCACCACATGGGCGAACGCCATCACGTCCAGCCCGAGCGCGGCAGGGTCGAGCAGCGCCGCGTAGCCGGTGATCAGCCCGGCCTCCTGCAGGCGCTGCAGACGACGGCTGACCTGCGAGGCGGAAAGGTGCACCGCCTCGCCGAGCGTGGCGTTGGTCGCGTCGCCGCTGCGCTGCAGTGCGTCGAGAAGCGCAAGATCGTGGCGGTCTATGCTCAGGGTGCTCATCATCCGGCCTCATAATGCACGAAACGTGCGTATCGGCAGAGTTTATACCCGCATGATGCGCACACGGTGCGGAGCAGGCCAACCATAATGCCCGTCACCAGACCAAGGAGGAGACGAGCATGAACCTGACCGAATCGCTGCTGCACGCGCTGGTCGACCACGGCGCACGCCAGATCTTCGGCATCCCGGGCGACTTCGCCTTGCCGTATTTCCGCATCATCGAGCAGACCGGCATCCTGCCGCTGCACACGCTGTCGCACGAGCCCGGCGTGGGCTTCGCCGCCGACGCGGCCGCGCGCGTCCAGGGCGGCATCGGGGTGGCGGCGGTCACCTACGGCGCCGGCGCGCTCAACATGGTCAACGCGGTCGCCGCCGCGTATGCCGAGAAGTCGCCGCTGGTGGTCATCTCGGGCGGACCGGGGCTGGGCGAATCGCAATCCGGCCTGCTGCTGCACCACCAGGCCAAGACGCTGGACTCGCAGTTGCGCATCTTCCAGGAGATCACCTGCGACCAGGTGCGGCTCGACGACGCGGCGCGCGCGCCGGCCGACATCGCGCGCGTGCTCGGCAACTGCGTGCGCAATTCACTGCCGGTGTACATCGAGATCCCGCGCGACATGGTCGCCCGGCCATGCGCGCCGGTAGTGCGCGAGGCGCCGCGCGCGGTCGATGCCGACGCGCTCGCGGCCTGTGTGGAGGAGATCCTCGCACGCCTGCGCGCGGCCCGTGCCCCGGTGCTGATGGCCGGCGTCGAGGTGCGCCGCTTCGGGCTGGAGGACAAGGTCGCAGAGCTGTCGCGCCGGCTCGGCATCCCGGTGGTGACCAGCTTCATGGGCCGCGGCCTGCTCGCCGACCAGGACGCCCCGCTGATGGGCACCTACATGGGGCTCGCCGGCCTGCCCGAGGTGAGCGCGCTGGTGGAGGATTCCGACGGACTGTTCCTGGTCGGGGTGATCATCTCCGACACCAACTTCGCCGTCTCCGGCAAGCACATCGACCTGCGCCACACCATCCAGGCGCTCGAGGCCCGGGTCACGATGGGCTACCACACCTATGCCGACATCCCGCTCGACGCCCTGATCGACGGGCTTCTCGCGCGCGTTCCGCACGCCGACGCGCACTTCACGGTCGACCGCCCCGCCTTTCCGCACGGCCTGCAGGCGGACGAAGCGACGATCGCGCCCGCCGACATCGCCTGCGCGGTAAACGACCTGATGGCGGCCCATGGCAAGCTGCCGATCGCCTCCGACATGGGCGACTGCCTGTTCACCGCGATGGACATCGAGCACACCGCGCTGGTCGCGCCCGGCTACTACGCCACCATGGGCTTCGGCGTGCCCGCCGGTCTCGGTGTGCAGGCCGCCACCGGGCAGCGGCCGCTGATCCTGGTCGGCGACGGCGCCTTCCAGATGACCGGCTGGGAGCTCGGCAACTGCCGGCGCTACGGCTGGGATCCGATCGTGCTGTTGTTCAATAACGCGAGCTGGGAGATGCTGCGCACCTTCCAGCCCGAGTCAGGCTTCAACGACCTCGACGACTGGGGCTTCGCGCAGATGGCCGCGGGCCTGGGTGGCGACGGCGTGCGCGTGCACACGCGCGCGCAGCTGAAGGCTGCGCTCGACAAGGCGATCGCCACGCGCGGACGCTTCCAGCTCATCGAGGTGATGATCCCGCGCGGCGTGCTGTCGGAGTCGCTGTCGCGCTTCGTCAACGCGGTCAAGCGCCTCAACGCCGCCAAGGCCGCCTGAGTCCGCTGTAATCGCGACTTGCGTCGCTCCTCCGAGAACCACTGCGCTCTGGGAGACGTGCGTAGGAGCGACGCGAGTCGCGATCGGGCGGTTCCGATGCGTCAGCGCGGGTCTTGTGCGCCGCAATCGCGACTTGCGTCGCTCCTACGAGAACCACTGCGCTCTGGAAGACGTGCGTAGGAGCGACGCGAGTCGCGATCGGGCGGTTCCGATGCGTCAGCGCGAGTTTTGTGCGCCGCAATCGCGACTTGCGTCGCTCCTGCGAGAATCACTGCGCTCTGGGAGACGTCCGTAGGGGCGACGCGAGTCGCGACCGGGCGGTTCCGATGCGTCAGCGCGAGTTTTGTGCGCTGTAATCGCGACTTACGTCGCTCCTGCGAGAATCACTGCGCTCTCGGAGGCGTCCGTAGGAGCGACGCGAGTCGCCACAGATACAGGAACGGGCCCCGCGGGCCCGTTCATTTGCTGCACAAGCGCGGCGGGAATCAGCCTTCGAGCAGGCTGCGCAGCATCCAGGCCGTCTTCTCGTGCACCTGCATACGCTGGGTGAGCAGGTCGAGCGTGGGCTCGTCGCTCGCCTTGTCGGCGATCGGGGCGATGCTGCGGGCGGTCTTGACAACCGCTTCCTGACCCTGCACCAGCAGGCGGATCATCTCCTGCGCGTTCGGCACACCTTCCGGCTCGGCCATGCTGGTGAGCTTCTGGAATTCCTTGTAGGTGCCCGGCGCCGGGAAGCCGAGCGCGCGGATGCGTTCAGCGATCTCGTCCACCGCGAGCGCGAGTTCGTTGTACTGCGTCTCGAACATCAGATGCAGGGTGTTGAACATCGGCCCGGTCACGTTCCAGTGGAAGTTGTGCGTGGTCAGGTAAAGCGTGTAGCTGTCGGCGAGCAGACGCGACAGGCCCTCCGCGATCTTCGCGCGGTCCTTTTCCTTGATGCCGATGTCGATTTCCATGCTGGTTCTCCTGTGTATGCAGGCTTCACACCGCCCGCAGGGGTTTGCGCTTCATGTTAGCGCCTGAGGGATGCATTGATCAAACCGATTACCCTGATGGATTCGATCAAGAATTTTCATCGCGAATCCACCCACGGCACCTGCCCGGGCGGCACGGCGCGGCCCACCGGACGCACGCCCGGCAGGGCGCTGTCGAGGATCGCCGCGCGCAGCACGTCGATCGCCCCGTTGCGCGGATAGGTCACCCGCCAGGCGAGCGCGACGCGACGCGAGGGCTCCGGCATGGTGAAAGGCCGCACCGCGACCAGCGGATTCTGCGTCGCCATCTCGTCCGCTGCCGAGCTCGGCAGCACGGTCACGCCTAGGCCGGTGGCCACCATGTGGCGGATGGTCTCGAGCGAGCTGCCCTCGAGGGTGCGCTGCAGCCCGCCGATGTTGCGGCAGCTCGGGCACACCTCCAGCACCTGGTCGCGGAAGCAGTTGCCGGCACCGAGCAGCAGGAGCTGGTCGTCGGCGAGATGCTGGGGGTCGATCTCGCTTTCCGCATTCCACGGATGGTCGGCCGGGATCAGCACGCGGAAGGGCTCGTCATACACGGGCTGCGCCACCACGCCCGCCTCGTCGAAGGGCAGGCTGATGATGATCACGTCGAGTTCGCCGCGCTTGAGCGCCTCGGCCAGACGCGCGGTGAAGTTCTCCTGGATGATCAGCGGCATCCGGGGCGCGAGCTGATGCACGCGCGGAATCAGCCGCGGCAGCAGGTAGGGTCCGATGGTGTAGATCACGCCCACACGCAGCGGCCCGGCGAGCGGGTCCTTGCCTGCGGCGGCGATCTCCTGGATCTGGCTCGCCTCCATCAGCACCCGCTCGGCCTGGGCGACGATCCGGCGCCCGGTCTCGGTGATCTTGACCTCCGAGGCGCTGCGCTCGAAGAGCTGGATGCCGAGTTCCTCCTCGACCTTCTTCACCGCCACCGACAGCGTGGGCTGCGACACGTGGCACTTCTCGGCGGCGCGGCCGAAATGACGCTCGTGAGCGAGCGCGACGAGATAACGGAGATCGGTCAGGGTCATGGCTTCGACACGATGGAAGGGCGTGCACCCGGAGTCGACGGTGCCCGATGTTACCCCGACTGATCGTTGCTGCGCGCCCCGAAAGCGCACTGGGTATACTCGCGCATTCTGCGCCGCCGCCCGCTTCCGATGCACCTCCACCGCCCCCCCACCGCTCTCGCCCTGCTGTCGCTGCTGGCTGCCGGCACCGTCGAAGCGTCGTCCGCAGATGCCTTCTTCGAGCCCCTGCCGGTGGTGCTCAGCGCCTCGCGTCTGGCGCAGCCGTTGCAGGACAGCCCGGGCGCGGTCACCGTGATCGATGCGGACCTGATCGCCGCGACCGGCTACCGCGAGCTCGCGCGCGTGCTGCGCCTGGTGCCCGGATTCCAGGTCGGCCAGGAGCGCGGCAACCTGCAGTGGGTGACCTACCACGGCCTCGGCATGGACTCGCCGATGCAGATCCAGCTGCTGGTCGACGGACGCGCGTCGCTGACGCCATCCTTCACCGCCAGCGCCGAGCGTGCCCTGCCCGGAGACATCGAACGCATCGAGGTGGTACGCGGCTCGAACTCGGCCGCCTACGGGTCCAACGCCTTCCTCGGCATCGTCAACATCATCACCGACGACGCCAGCCGACATCCCGGCACCCGGCTGAAGCTCGCCACCGGCGCACCCGGCATCCGCGACGCGAGCCTGCGACACGCCGTGCAGAGCGGGCCCCTCAGCGTGCGCATCGGCGCGCATCATGAAGAAGACGAAGGGTTTGCCGACCTGTACGACGGTCGCCGCACCGACGTCCTGAACCTTCGCGCCGACCTGCAGGTGGGCGAACACGATGCACTCGCCCTCAACGCGGGGGTCGCCGAGAGCACCCACGAACTCGGATACGCCGGCTCGATCTTCGACATCGCGGCCCAGCGCGAAGGGCGCGACACCAACCGATCCCTGCATCTGCGGTGGCGGCACGGCCCCGAGGACGACGCGATACGCGTGTCGGCCTACTGGAGCCGGCAGAGTCGCGACGATCTCTGGCGCTACGACTCCGCGGCAAACAGCCGGACCCTGGCGAACGCCTTCCCCGAGCGCCTGCGCGGCACGGTCGGCAACAGCGCCACCTTCGTCCAGCACAACCTGGAGATCGAGCGGCGCGAGCGCGTGGACGAGGCCACGCGGCTGATGTGGGGCGCGGAATGGAAGCGCATCGAGCACGACTCGCCCTTCTGGTATCACGAGCGCCGCAACCATGCGCGGGACGAACACCGCCTGTTCGCCAATCTCGAGCTGCGAACGGGCACCGCCTTCCTGTGGAACGCGGGCGGCATGCTGGAGCAGTTGCAAGGCGACGAGGCGCGGCTCGCGCCACGCGTGTTCCTGAACTGGCAGGCCGCTCCACGGATCACCTGGCGCATCGGCCACTCGCGCGCATGGCGACAGCCGGACCTTTTCGAGCGCAACGTCGACATACGGATCACCGACGACAAGGGCGAGCTGGTCCAGCGCCGGCAATACCCCAATCCGGACCTGCGCCCCCAGCGCATCGACGCCAGCGAGATCGGCTTTCTCGGCGTTTTCGGCGACAGCCGCAGCACGCTCGACGTCCGCCTGTTCCGCGAGCGCATCGAAGACCTGATCGTGCGCAACGCCGTTCCCTCCGACTGGCCGATCGAGGGCAAGCTCCCCGAGGCGATCTCGCGAGGGCTGGGCAGCACGCGCTGGGAGAACCACAGCGGCCGCGTACAACTGAACGGCATCGAAACCCAGCTCCACCTGAAGCCCTGGCGCGGCACCGAGTTCCTCCTTGCGCACAGCCTCATCGACCGCGACGTCGACGACCCACGCATCCGCCGCAACGTCGCCCCCTACACGGCCAGCCTGAGCTGGCTGCAGCGTGCAGGGGCGTGGCGCTCGCTGCTCAGCGTGCTGCGCATGGGGCCGATCGACGCCGGCTTCAGCTACGTTCCCGGCTTCGACTACACCGTGCCGTCCTACACCACGGTGGACTGGAGCGTCTCGCGCAACCTGCGGCTGTTCGACATGGCGGTGGAGCTCCGCCTGACCGGCATCAACCTGCTCGGCCGCCACCAGGAACTCGCCAATCGCCCCCTGCAGGCCCAGCCCGAGTTCGCCGGCCGACCCGCCAACGAGGTGAGCCGCCAGGCCTGGCTCGCGCTCGAAACCACTTTCTGAACGCAGCCTCTTGAAGCGCCCGCGCCCGACCCGATTTGAAAACGCAGGTTTCGTCGGGAACGGCGCACGCCAGGCCGCGTCCACGACAGGTGGCCGCCGGGACTCCGGCGCCGAATCTTTCCGTTGCCGAACAAGGATGCCCGACAACATGCGCAAACTCCTGACCGTCACCGCCGTCGCGCTCGCGCTCGGCACCCTCTTTCCCCAAGCCTCGGCGCTGAGCGCCGCGCACGCCCAGGCGGCCGCCCCGTCGATGGTCTCGCCCAACCGCTTCGGCCTGCCCGACTTCGGCGACCTGGTCGAGCAGGTGGGCCCGGCGGTGGTCAATATCCGCGTGGTGCAGCGCGCGGCCCAGGGCACGGCGGGCGAGAACCCGCTCGCCAACGACCCCTTCTACGACTTCCTGCGCCGCTTCGGCGTGCCCATGCCGGGCTTCCCCGGCCAGCCCGGCATGGGGCCGCGCGCGCGCCAGGGCATCGGCTCGGGCTTCATCGTCAGCAAGGACGGCTACGTGCTCACCAACGCCCACGTGGTCGCCGGCGAGGATGGCGACGCCGCGCTCTCCGAGGTCACCGTCACCCTGATCGACAAGCGCGAGTTCAAGGCCAAGGTGGTCGGCATCGACCGTCGTACCGACGTCGCCCTGCTCAAGCTCGACGCCAGCGGCCTGCCCGCGGTGAAGATCGGCAACCCCGACCAGGCCCGCGTGGGCGAATGGGTGGTGGCGATGGGCTCGCCCTTCGGCTTCGACAACACGGTCACCGCCGGCATCATCTCGGCCAAGGCGCGCCGCCTGCCCGACGAGACCTACGTGCCTTTCATCCAGACCGACGTGGCGATCAACCCGGGCAACTCCGGCGGTCCGCTGTTCAACCTCGCCGGCGAGGTGATCGGCATCAACTCGCAGATCTACTCGCGCTCGGGCGGCTTCATGGGGATCTCGTTCGCGATCCCGATCGACGTCGCGATGAACATCAAGGACCAGCTCGTCAGCCACGGCCGCGTGCAGCGCGGCCGCCTCGGCATCGCCATCCAGAACGTCGACAAGGACCTCGCCCAATCCTTCGGCCTCACCGATCCGCGCGGCGCGCTGGTCGCCAGCGTCGAGCCGGGCAGCGCCGCCGACAAGGCCGGGCTGCAGGCGGGCGACGTGGTGCTCGCGGTCGATGGCCGCCGCATCGACGACTCTGCCGAGCTGCCGCGGGTGATCGGCGAGAAACGCCCGGGCACGCGCGTGAAGCTGGAGCTGTGGCGCGACGGCCGCAGCCGCGAGGTCGCCGCCACGCTGGACGAGCTCAAGGCCGAGACCGTGGCCGGCAGCGCACCGGCGCCCAGCCAGGTGGAGCGTATCGGCGAGCAGTTCGGACTGAGCGCGCGTGCGCTCACCGCGGAAGAGACCGCCCGCCTGCAGCTGCGCGGCGGGGTGGTGGTGGAGGGCGCCGACGGCGCCGCGGCCCGCGCCG
>NZ_AMXD01000025.1 GCF_000310185.1 Thauera aminoaromatica S2
AAGAGGCGGGCGAGCGCCGCGTCCGGGGGCTGCACGCCGCGACGGGCGGCGAGGGCGGTGATGCGCTGCCAGGCGATCGTGCGACGGAAACGCTCGAGGAAGTCCTCGCCGTCGGTGAGCTCGACCGCGGCATGCACTGCCGCGCGGTCGCGCGCGAAGTTGGCGGGGTCGAGCGCGCCGTCGAGGCCGCCGGCGCCGGCGCTGAGCACCAGGCCGAACTCGCGCGTGGCATGGACGCGGATCGACAGTTCGATCGCGTCCGCTGGCGCGGTCGTGGTGTGCAGGTCTGCGGCGGCGAGCAGGCGGGCGAGCTCGTCGGCGTCCAGCGTCGCGCGCCCGGTTGCGAGGGCCGTGCGGTAGTGCTGCGCGGCCTCCCCTGCTGCGCGGCTGGCGGCATGGCTTCGGACTTCGGTCATCGGGTGTCTCCGTGTCTGTTCTTGTGGGGTGATGCGTTCCCGACGCGCCCTCAGGCGGTGCTGGTTGCGGCGTTGCGGCGGTCGATCACGCGCTTTGCCTTGCCGACCTGGGTGCGCTCGATGCTGTCGGGGTCGAGGATCTCGATCTCGGCGCTGATGCCGACGAAGCTCTTGATCGCGTGCCGGACCTCCTCGCCGATCTGGCGGCGCAGGCCCTGGCCGATGCCGTCGGCGAGCTCGGGGCGCAACTCGGCGCGGACGGTGAGCTGGTCGAGGTGACCCTCGCGGGTGAGCACGAGCTGGTAGTGGCCGCACAGCTTGTCGTGGCGCAGCAGCACCTCCTCGATCTGGGTCGGGAAGACGTTGACGCCGCGGATGATCAGCATGTCGTCGCTGCGCCCGGTGATCTTGTCGATGCGGCGCATCGCGCAGCCGCTGCCGGGCAGCAGGCGGGTGAGATCGCGGGTGCGGTAGCGGATCACCGGCATCGCTTCCTTGGTGAGCGAGGTGAACACCAGCTCGCCACGCTCGCCGTCGGGCAGCACCTCGCCGGTGACCGGGTCGATGATTTCGGGATAGAAGTGGTCTTCCCAGATGTGCGGGCCGTCCTTGTGACCGACGAACTCGCAGGCCACCCCCGGGCCCATCACTTCGGACAGGCCATACACGTCGATCGCGTCGATGCCCAGCACGCGCTCGATCTCGGCGCGCATCTGGTTGGTCCACGGCTCGGCGCCGAACATGCCCAGCCGCAGCGTGGTCGCCGAGGGGTCGAGCCCCATGCGCTGCATCGTGTCGGCCAGTGTCAGCATGTAGGACGGCGTGGCCATGATCACCGTGGGGCGGAACTCCTGGATGAGCTGGATCTGCTTCTCGGTGTTGCCGCCGCCCATCGGGATCACCGTGGCGCCGAGCGCCTCGCCACCGTAGTGGGCGCCGAGGCCGCCGGTGAAGAGGCCGTAGCCGTAGGAGTTGAGGATGATGTCCTCGCAGCTCGCGCCGGCGACGCGCAGCGAGCGCGCCATGACCGCGGCCCAGCGCTCGATGTCGCCCTTGGTGTAGCCGACCACGGTGGGGCGGCCGGTGGTGCCGGACGAGGCATGCACGCGCACGATCTTGGCCATCGGCACCGCGAAGAGGCCGTAGGGATAGTTGTCGCGCAGGTCCTGCTTGGCGGTGAAGGGGAACCTCGCCAGGTCGGCTAGGCCGCGCAGGTCGGATGGCCGCACGCCGGCGGCCTCGAAGGCGTGCCGGTAGTGCGGCACGTTGTCCCAGGCGTGCTGCAGCGACCAGCGCATGCGCTCGAGCTGCAGCGCCTGCAGCTCGGCGCGGCTCATCTGCTCCGGGGGGGACGGCTTCTCATTGCTCATCGGCCTGCTCCGCGATCTTGCGCACGAAGCGCAGGTTCTCGGCCACCTTGTTCTGGATGTGCTCGACCTGCTCCGGGCTGAGGTGGCGGAAGCGCCCCATGGCCTTGAGGTAGTCGGCCACCGGCAGCGGCTTGTCCACCGGGCGGGTGAAGTGCAGCCCGGCCTCGGGGGTGTATTCCCACAGGGTGACGAAGTTCGACTCCACCGCCTTGCGCGCGACCTCGATGTTGAGCGCGCTCTGGAAGCGCCAGCCGGTGGTGCAGGGCGAATACACGTGCAGGTAGGCGAAGCCCCGCTCGGAGGCGGCGAGGGCCTTGTCGAGCTTCTCGTAGAGGTCCTCCATGTACGCGGTCGACGCGGTGGCGACGTATTCGCAGCGGTGGTTCACCATGATCATCGGCAGGTTCTTGGCGTCTTGCGTCTTGCCGCGGCCATGTGCGCCGATCGGGGTGGTCGAGGTCCATGCGCCGTAGGGCGTGCAGCTCGAGCGCTGCATGCCGGTGTTCATGTAGCCCTCGTTGTCGACCACCATGAAGAGGATGCGCTCGCCGCGCTCGGCCGCGCCCGAGAGCGACTGGAAGCCGACGTCCGAGGCGCCGCCGTCGCCGGCGATCGCCATCGCGGTGACCTTGCGGCCGACGCGCTCGTACTGGCGCTTGACCCCGGCGAGCATCGACGCGGTGTTGGTGAGCAGCGGGTGGAAGACCGGGACCTTGGTGCCGGTGGTGCCGTTGAAGCCCACCGAGCCCATGCCGGGCACGCAGCCCGGCGGGGTGGCGAGCACGGTGTCGGGGCCGACGCGGCGCAGCGCGTGGCGCATCAGCAGCTCGGTGTTGCAGCCCTGGCAGCCTGCCAGGCCGGGTGCGAACAGGTCTTCCCAGCTGCCGACCTCGTTGTAGATGCGCGCGGTGGTGATGTGGCGCAGCGCGCCGGTGGGGCAGGCGGGCACGCAGGCCGGCTTGCCCTCGCAGGTGTCGCACTTGCTGACACGGCCGCTGTGCTCGTCGAGGGCGATGCCGGCGTAGGTGCAGCCGATGGTGCACAGCAGGCAGTCGACGCACTTCGAGGCGTCCCAGTCGATCACGCCGGTGGTGCCGTTCTTGCCGAGCGCGCCCGCCGGGCACACGGTGACGCACTTGGGATCGGCGCACTGGCGGCACAGCGCGAGCTCGAACTCGCCCGGGCGGGGCGGCTCGATGCGGGCGCCGCCGCTGCGCACGATCTGGATCAGCGAGCGCGTGGTGTCGGTGGAGTCGAACTTGACGCTCGCGCACGCCGTCATGCATTTGCCGCAGCCGTCGCACTTGGCGGGGTCGAAGGCGATGGTGGAGTAGGCTTGTCCCATGATCTTCCCCTTAGCGCCAGAGCTGCGACATGAGCTCGCGGCCGGTGGCGAGCGGCTGCGCGAAGAAGCGTTCGCGCAGCGGTCCGAGATCGGTGCGGCGCAGGATGAGCTGGGCCATCACGCCGGCATCGAAGAATTCATTCACCCCGAAGATGCCGGTCAGGCGCTCGTCGCGGTCGAACACCGCGCGCAGGTAGCGCCCGCTCGCGGCGTCGAAGCGCACCTGCGCGCGCCCGCCCTCGGGGACCGCGGCGCTGCCCACCGAGATCGCGTGGCGGCCGAAGAAGTGGTAGGTGTTGAGCGGCAGACCGCCCGCGTAGGGCTTGAGCCCGGGATCTTCCGCCATCGCCATGCCGGCGATGCGGCCCTGGAGCGTGGCGTCGGGCAGGATCGCGTTCATCACCGGCGTGCCGGTGAAGAAGCCGCGCGCCTGCGCACAGTCGCCGGCGGACCAGACGTCCTCTGCGCTCGTGCGCATGGTGTCGTCGACCAGGATGCCGCGCTCGGTGGCGATGCCGCTGCCGTCGAGATAACCGAGCTCGGGGCGCACGCCGACCGCGACCAGCAGCAGGTCGGTGGGGATGGTGTCGCCGTTGTCGAGCTTCAGGGTGGCGCCGTCGGCGCTCGGCTCGAGGCCGACGACGCGGTGGCCGGTGCGGATCTTCGCGCCGTTGCCGAGGAAGGCCTGCTCGATCATGCCGGCGGCGACCTCGTCGAAGTAGCCGGAGGTGAGCTGCTTGCTCATCTCGACGATGGTGACGCTGGCCCCGGCCTTGACCAGGTTTTCGGCGGCGTGCATGCCGACCAGGCCGGCACCGAGCACGACCGCGTTCTTCGACGCGGCCATCGCCGCACGCAGCCGGGTGGCGTCGTCGAGCGTGCGCAGCACGTGGTAGTCGACGCGCTCGATGCCGGGGATGGGCGGCACGATCGGGCTGGCGCCGGTGGCGAGGAGCAGCTTGCGGTAGCCGATGGTGCTGCCGTCGGCCAGGCGCGCCTGATGCGCCGCGGGGTCGAGGCCGGCGAGCGCGCAGCCGCTGCGGTAATCGACCTTGTTCGCGGTGAAGAAGTCGTCGTCGCGCAGGAACACGCGTTCGGGCGTCGAGCGCCCCGAGACCACGTAGGGCAGCACGGTGGGCGAGTAGGGGCGGTGCGGATCACGGGTGACGACGGTGATGCTGCCGTCGCCGTCGTGCATGCGGATCGCGTTGATGGCCTCGAGCGCGGCGTGGCTGCTGCCGGCGATCAGGTAGTCGGTGGTGTGCATGGCGGTTTCCTCGGTCCTTGGCGCTCAGTCTTTGGCGTTGAGCCACACCGGCTCGTCGGAGGGCGCTCGCTCGAGCAGGGCGCGGGTCTCGTCGATGACGCGGTGGAAGGTGGTGACGGTGAGGTCGGCGCCGGCCAGGCCGCCGATGAAGCTTTGCGCCGGCACCTGGCGGCCGAGGCGGTAGAGCACGCCGAGGGTTTCCTGGAACATCGGGCCGCAGTTCCAGCGGAAATTGACCGAGCGGTCGACCACGCCGAGCGCACGCACGCCGCGCAACGCGTGCTGCAGCGCCTCGACCGGGAAGGGGCTGAAGGTCTTGATCTTGATGAGGCCCACCTTCTCGCCGGCCGCGCGGGCCTCGTCGACCGCGTCCTTGGCGGCGCCGGTCATGCTGCCCAGGGTCATGATTGCGTACTCGGCGTCGTCGAGCCGGTATTCCTCGACCAGCGGTGCGAAGCGGTGGGCTTCGCCGAAGCGGCGCGCCCAGTCCTCGTGCATCTCGGTGATCACGTGCAGTGCGTTCTTCATGCCGGCGCACTGGCCGCGGCGGTAGCGCACGAAGGTCTCCGGACCGTTGCCGCCCGAGCCGCCGGTGAGCGGGTCGACCGCCATCGGACGCAGCGGGTCGAGGGCGACGTGCCAGTTGACGTCCTTGTGTCCCATGAAGTCGTCCACCTCGGCCTGATCGGGCATCTCGATGCGCGAGGTGCCATAGGAGAGGTAGTTGCCGTCGAGGCAGACGTTCACCGGCAGCATCACGTCGTGATGCTCGGCGAGGCGGAAGGCCATCACCGTGGTGTCGAGGACTTCCTGGACGGTCTCGCAGTACATCTGGATCCAGCCCGCCTCGCGCACCGTCATCGCGTCCTGGTGGCCACCCCACACCGACTGCGGGGTGATGCCGTCGCGGGTGACGATGGTCATCACCAGCGGCAGGCGCATGCCCGAGGTGCGGAAGTAGGGCTCGAACATGAAGGCGAGGCCGGGGCCGCAGGTCGCGGTGTAGGTGCGTGCGCCGGCGAGCGCGCCGCCCTGCAGCACCGACAGCACCGAATGCTCGCCCTCGGCATCGACGATGTCGGCGTCCATCCTGCCGTCGGCGATGAGCTTGGCGAGCTTCTCGACCAGCGAGGTTTGCGGCGTGATCGGGTACACCGCGACCATGTCGGGGCGGGCGAGCGCGACGCCGAGCGCGGCGGCCTCATTGCCCTCGCACAGCATCAGCTGCGGTGCCGGGCGCTTTTCGGTGGTGGGAGCGGTGTCGAGCGTGGTGGTGTTCATTGCGCCTCCGGAATCATGGTGATCGCCCGCTGCGGGCATTCGTGCGCGCAAATGCCGCAGCCCTTGCAGGTCTTCATGTCGAAGTCGAACCAGGCGGCGTGCTCCTCGACGCACTGCACCGGACAGTAGAGCCAGCACACCGCGCACTTGACGCACTTGTCGCGATCGACGACCGGGCGGAAGCTGCGCCAGTCGCCCGGCAACATCGGACTCTGCTCGGTGGCGACCGGACAGAGGTCGTCGGGAACCCCGGCCTCCTTGAGGTGCCAGGCCGGGTAGTGTTGGTGGCGTTCGCTCATGCTGTGATCCTCCGTTCGAGGGTGTGCACGGTCGTTTCCGCATAGCCGCGCTCGAGGGCGTCGAGGTTCTGCCGCAGGCCGGCGTCGCGGAAATCGGATTGCTCGATCACCTTCTTCAGCGCCTCGAGCGAGACCTGGCCGGTGCTGCGCGCGAAGGCGCCGAGCATCAGGGTGTTGGTGATCGGGCGGCCGAAGATCTCGGTGGCGATGCGCACCGCGTCGCACAGGCCGACGGTGCCGACGCTGTCGGGCACGTCGATCTCGGCGAGCGGGCGCGAGGTCGCCTGCACCAGGGTGCCGCCGGGCTTGAGGCCGGCGAAGATGTTCACGGTGCGGGCGAGCGCGGGATCGACGCAGACGATGCAGTCGGGTGCGTAGATGTTGGTGAGCTGGCGGATCGGCTGTTCGCTCGCGCGGATGAAGGACACCACCGGCGCGCCGCGGCGCTCGAAGCCGAAGGCGGGAATGGAGACGGCGTACTTGCCGTCGAACACGAGTGCGGTCGCGAGCAGCTGGGCCGCAAGCACCGCGCCCTGCCCGCCACGACCATGGATCCTGACCTCGTACATGCGCTTTGCTCCTGATTTCGGCGGCGGTCCGGCATGGTCCGCCGCCCCGGGGTGGAGGGAGGGGTTCAGTTCCAGCCCGGCTTGACGCCGGGGTGCGAATAGCCGGGGGTGCGCGCGGGAACGTGCTGCAGCGCGAAACCCTGGGTGTAGGCGATGCGGGTGATGAGCGCGAGCTTGAACAGCCAGCCGCTGGCGGCGACCGCGATGCCCGCGAGCGCGAGCAGTGCGGTGCCGAAGCTGCCGCCGGCGAAGAGCGCGATCAGCAGCACCGCCGCCGGCAGGGTGTGGCCGAGGAGGAGGAAGTGGCGATCGTTCTCGCGCAGCGCGCGCAGCGTCTTCAGGGGGGCGTTGTTCGGGCGGGCGAGATGGGCGGCGTAGCGCCGCGACAGCCAGAAGCGCAGCACGACCAGCACCAGCAGCGGGAAGGCGAACTCGGCGCCGGGCGAGCGGATGAGCAGCGGCGAGAGCAGCGCGAGCATGCCCGCGCCTTCGGCGAGCCCGGTGACCACGATCAGCGGCAGCAGCGCCGGCTCGCGCCAGGCCGGGATGCCGCGCGCGGCCTGCAGGATGCGCGCCTGGCAGTACAGGAAGACCAGGCCGGTCAGGGCGGCGAGCCAGGCGAAGAACAACCAGCCGCTGAGCAGCGCGATGAGGCCGCACAGGAAGAGCGGGCCGGCGACGATCGCCTCGCGGGTCATCCACGAGGTGCGCGCGTGGAAGAAGACGTTGAGCGCGCGCAGCGGACGACCGATCTCCATCCACACGCAGAACAGGCCGGCGCCGATGAAGGCGAGCGCGAGGAAGAGCGGCAGGCCGATCGCGGTGCCGTGGCCGCTGGCCGCGATCGCGCTCCACAGCAGCAGTCCGGCGCCGGTGCCGCCGCCGATGAAGTTGCCCGCGGCACGTTCGTCCCAGAAGGGCTGCAGTTCGGGTTCGACGCCTCTCATTGCTTTTTCTCCCAGAGATAGAAGAAGCCGGGGCCGGTGCCGAGCTCCTCGTGCATGCGGAAATGCTCGTTCTCGCGCAGCAGGCGCGAGGCCTTGCTGTCGGGGTCGTCGATGTCGCCGAAGGTGAGCGCGCTGGCGATGCAGGCGTTGGCGCAGGCCGGGGTGGCGTCGGGATCGACGCCGGGCACGAGGCCGTGGGCGTGGCCGTAGTCGATGCGGTCGGAGCAGAAGGTGCACTTGGTGGCCACGCCGATGCGCGCCGGGTCGGTACGCTTCACCTCGTTGGCCATCTTGCCCTCGCCATAGGCGGGGGTGTCGCGGGTGACCTTGTAGCGTGCGTTGTACGGACAGGCGACCGAACAGTAGGCACAGCCGATGCACAGGTCGTAGTCGATGGTGACCAGACCGTCGGCGCGCTTCTTGGTGGCGGTGGTGGGGCACACCGTCTCGCACGGCGGCTCGTCGCAGTGCTGGCATCCCACCGGGACGAAGCTGCGGGTGACGTCGGGGAATTCGCCCGCCTCGACGTCGAGCACCCAGCGCCATTGCACGCCCGGCGGGGTGGCGTTGGTGTGCTTGCAGGCGGCGGTGCAGGTCTGGCAGCCGACGCAGCGGCGCAGGTCGACCACCATGGCGTAGCGGGTCATTGGGCACCTCCGATGCGCTTGATCGACACCGGCACGATGTCGGCGGCCGAACCGGTGGCGTCGGTCAGGTCCATCAGCATCGGCACCAGGGCGTTCATGCTGGGGACGTCGAAGTCCTTCGCGTAGGGCGTGATCCAGTGGTCGAACTGACCCACCATCAGCAGGGTGTCGGGGCGGATGCCCTGGCGCAGCACGACGCGACCGCGGGTCTCGCGCAGCGGCGAGCGCACCTCGACGAGGTCGCCGTCCTCGATGCCGAGCTTGCGTGCGGCCGTCGGGTTCATGATCACGCCGCGGTGGCCCTTCACGTTGGCGGCCACCTCGCGCACCATCTGCAGGCTGACGTTGCCGCCCCAGGAGTACTGCATGCTGCGCGCGGTGAGCAGCCAGAACGGGAAGTCCTCGTCGCGCCCGCCCAGGTTGGAGATCACCGCGTGCTTGATGAGGTGGGAGAAGTCGTGGAACTCGGGCAGCGGGCGGTATTCGGTGAGCTGGCGGTCCCACCAGTCGATGCCGGATTCGTGCAGGCGGCGGCCGAGTTCCTCGCCGATGCGGTAGATGCGCTCCTGGTAGGGCATCTCGAAGCGCAGCCCCTGGTCGACCAGGTGGGGATAGAGATACCACTGCAGGCGCGGATACTTGATGGTGCGGAAGCCGTGCTCCTTCCACCACTCCAGCCCGTGGTCCTCGGCGCCTTCGGTGAGCTCGGCGCTGGCCGCGCGGCAGCTCGCGTCCCAGATCTCCTCGACCCCGTAGGCGTGGTCGGGCTGCAGCGAGAAATCGTAGTTCGGCCCCTTCAGCGGCACGCCTGCGGCGCCGCGGTTGATCGCCTTGTTGTACGGCTCGAGGATGCCCGCGCGGCGGGCCAGTTCGGTGCTGATCCAGGTGAAGTCGCGGGTGTCGCCCTGCGTCGGCACGACCGGTTGGCGCAGCGCGAAGCCCTGGTGGTCCCAGAACTGCTCGACGTACTTGGTGCCACCGATGCGCAGCATCTGCAGGCCTTCGAGGTCGGTGCAGTCGGGCAGCAGGATGTCGGCGAAGTGGTTGGTCTCGTCGCGGGTGTAGGTGAAGGCGACCACGAAGGGGAACTTCGCCACCGCCTCGGCGACCTGGGGCGTGTCCCAGAACGAGATCACCGGGTTGGTGCGGTAGAAGAACCAGACGTCGGGCTGGGTGGGCTCGGGGAAGCTCTCGAAGCCGTGACGCTGCTGCATCCAGGCCAGGTGGGTGGGGCCGAGCGCGGCGCTCCACGCCGAGTTGGCCACCAGCGGCACCAGGGTGCGGTTGGCGTTGCGGATCTGCGGGCGCGAGATCCAGTTTTCCTTGTCGGTCGGGTTGAACGGATAGTCCATGAACCCGTCGACGCCCGGCTTGGCGCTGCTCTGGCGGTCGTTGGCTGGGCGGTTCAGGCGCACCGCGGTGCCGATGGTGCCGCCGGGCACGTCGAGCGCGCCGACCAGGCAGGCCATCAGCGTGCGCGCCCAGCAGCAGTCGTAGCCGCCCCAGCCGTTATTCACCGTCTTGCCGAGCGTGACCGCCACCGGGCGATAGGGCAGGGTGCGGCCCTCGATCTCGATCGTCGCGCCGATCTCGGCATGGTCGAGGTATTCGTTGGCGATGCGGCGGATGGTCGCCGCCGGTACGTCGCAGATGCCCTGCGCCCACTCCGGGGTGAAGGTGCGCTCGTGGTCGAGCAGCTTGCCGAAGGCACTGCGCACCGGCGCGGCCTCATGGGTGACGAGTTCCTGGTCGGGCAGCACCTCGAGGCCGGAGGCGAGGAAGTCGCCGTCGAGCGCGGGATCGATGCCGGGGGTGTCGAAGACGACGGCCTTGCCGGACTTGAGGTCCCACACCAGCGGCTTGCGGGTGTCGGGATCGCGCAGGTAGAAGCCATTGGGCGCCACCAGGTAGGGCGACGCCGTCATGTGCTTGAGGAAATCGATGTCCAGCCGCGAGCGTGCGTTCTCGAACAGCATCACGTGGATCATCGCGTGCATGCAGGCGGCGTCGGTCTTGGGCTTGATCGGCAGCCACTCGGCGGAGCAACCGCCGGTGACCGACAGGTGCGGCTCGACCTGCACGCGCTTGACGCCCTGCTCGACGCGTGCGGCGGCGTGGCGCCAAACGCCGCATACGCCGCCCGAGGCCTCGATGTTGCTGCCGAAGGACAGGATGTACTTGCTGCGCGGCGTGTCCGGACAGACGATGAAGGCGCGATGCCAGAGCTCGCCGTAGAGGTGCTCGGAGTGGTAGCACTTGACGCCCTGGCCGCTGCCGAAGCTCATGTCCACCGGGCCCCAGGCCGCCAGCAGGGCGGGGAAGGTGCCCATGTAGGCGGTGGGCGTGCCGCCGCCGCCGAAGCTCGCCGCCACGCGCGGGTAGCCCGAGGCGTCGAGCAGGCCGGTCTCGCGGATGCCGCGCAGCTTGGCGGCGATGGTGTCGAGCGCCTCATCCCAGGAGATGGGCACGAAACGCGGGTCCTCGTGGCGCCCCTTCTTCGGGTTGGTGCGCTTCATCGGCTGCAGGACGCGGTTCGGGTTGTAGGTCTTCTGCACGAGGCCGAAGGCCTTCACGCAGACCCGGCCCGCGGCCGGATGCACGTCCTCGGCGTCGAAGTTCGGCTCGACGGCGGTCGCCACGCCGTCCTCGACCTTCACCTTGAGCAGGTCCGGCCCCGCCACGCACTGGTAACAGTAGGTGGCGACCTTGGTTGTGCCCTGTGGGCTGCTGACGGTCATCAGGTGTCTCCTCCGGTGGTGTGCGGGCGAGGCTGAGGCCGCCCGCTCCCCCTTCTTGGCTTATGGGATGAATCCTAGAACTTATGACTGACCGGTCGGTTGATATTTGTCAAACAGTAACGTTGACGTGAACGTAATTTTTTTGTGTAGAGTTAACGTTAGCGTTAACTATAGGCGCTGCTTGGGGATGTGGGTTTCCGATAAACTGCGTTCCAGCCGCAGATCCGGCGACCGCATGCGCGCTGGTCCGTGTCCGGCCGGGGCCGCGTCGCGTGCCCGCTATTCCTCTTGTGCTGTCTCGAACCCGCTGTTTACCGCTGTTTCTTCTTCCAACTGGAGTGACCCATGTTCGTCGAAAACATCATGACCCGGGAGGTGCTGCACGTCGGTCCGGAGGCCTCTTTCTCGCAGGTCTCCGAGATCATGCGGCTCAAGAAGGTGCGCCACGTGCCGGTGATCGACCAGGATCGCAAGGTGCTGGGCATCATCTCGCATCGCGACGTGCAGCGCGCCCAGCCGTCCATGATCACGACGCTCGACGTCGGCGAGGTGAAGTACCTGCTGTCCAAGATCACCGCGGCGGACATCATGCACAAGTCGGTGGTGAGCTGCTCGCCACGCACGCAGATCGAGGAGGCCGCGCGCATGATGCGGCCCAAGAAGCTGGGCTGCCTCGTCGTGGTGGACGACGCCGGGCGCCTGGTGGGCATCGTCACCAGCGTGGACCTGCTCGATTTCTTCCTCGACATCACCGGCTGCTGGGTCGAGGGTGCGACGCGGATCACCGTGAAGTTGCAGGATCGCGCCGGCCAGCTCGCCGCGCTGCTCGCCTCGGTCAATGCGCAGGGCGGCTACATCGTCTCGGTGGTGTCGCCGCGCACGCCGCAGTCCGAGGGCTTGCGCACCGCGACCATCCGCTTCGAGGCCAAGGATGCCGGCGCGGTCGTGCAGGGCCTGCGCGAGGCGGGCTACGAGCTGAGCGTCGATCAGACGGCGTGAGATGTGAGGCGTCAGGCCTGGGGGGGTGAAGACCTCTCGGCCTGGCGCCTCGTCACATCCGGTCGCAGTGTCGTCGGTCGACGGCGGACGGGCGCGGCTCGAGATCCTTCGCTCGGGATTTCCCTTCATCCTCTCCGCAGGCATCTTTCGCCCGACCTCCAAAAGCCGATGCGCGCGCTGGTCTCCCAGCGCGCGCATCGCTCCTGGCGCCTCATGTCTGGCGCCTTACCCCTTGCTCCTCAACCCTGCAGCAAGGGCGGATCGGGGTCCTCGTTCCAGCCCTTGGGCGGGGGCTGGAAGCGGGCGAGCCAGCCTTCGAGCAGGGTGACGTGCTCGCGCTCGGTCTCGCACAGTTCGGCGGCGAGCTTGCGGATGTCCTCGCGCTCGGACTGGGCGACCAGGCGGTCGTAGAAGTCCACCCCGCGGCGCTCGGCCTCGAGCGCCATCGCGATCGCCTGGTAGGGATGCATCATGTAGTGCAGGCCTTCCGCCGACACCGACGGCGCCTCCGGGCTCTCGGGGGCTTCCCAGGAGTATTCCCACGGTGCGATGTGGGGCAGGGTGTGTCCCTCGCTGATGTCGTTGACGTTGTCGACGTGCAGCTTCTCGATCTCGGCCAGCTTGCGGAAGAGCACGGCGACGTCGCGGTTGTTGTGGGTCTCCATCTGGTCGGCGAGTGCCTCGTAGCGCTCGACCGCCTCGACTTCCATCGCCAGCGCATGGGCCAGCAGGTGCTCCACCGAGTGGATGCCGGTTTCCTGCGGATCGGGTTTGCTCATAACACGAACTCCTTCTCGAGATCTGCAACTGAATCGACGCTCGCCGGCTGCCCGGGCTGGAAGGGCTTGCGGCTGCCGCGGAAGAGCACGCCGACGTTGAAGCCATCGTCGGACATCAGGCGGCGCGCGGCGCGCGCGGGGTCGTCGGTCGGGTCGACCGCGGCGGGATGCACCATGTCCTTCCAGTCGCGCTGCTCGGGACGGAAGGTGACGCAGGGGCTGAGCAGCTGCACGAAGGAGAAGCCGGGATGGCGGATCGCCTCGGTGATGAGCTTCGCGGTGCCGTTCTGGTCGCCGGAGAAGCCGCGGGCGATGAAGTTCGCGCCCGCGGCGAGTGCGATCACCAGCGGGTGGAAGGGGTTGATGCCGGTGCCCTGCGGGGTGAGCTTGCTCTTCTCCCAGTCGGGCGCGGTGGTCGGCGAGGCCTGGCCCTTGGTCATGCCGTAGACCTCGTTGTCCATGACGATGTAGGTCATGTCGACGTTGCGCCGGCAGGCGTGCATGAAGTGGTTGCCGCCGATCGAGAAGCCGTCGCCGTCGCCGCCGGAGGCGATCACGGTGAGCTCGGGGCGGGATACCTTGATGCCGGTGGCGATCGGCAGGGCGCGGCCATGCACGCCGTGGAAGCCGAACACGTTGGTGTAGGCGGGCAGGCGCGAGGAGCAGCCGATGCCGGAAACGAGGGCGACGCGCTCGGGCGGGATCGACAGCTCGGCGAGCGCCTTGGTGATCGAGCCGAGCACCGAGTAATCGCCGCAGCCCGGACACCAGACGGGCTTGACCTCGGACTTGTAGTCGCGCGCGGAGTAGCTCGGGCAGGTGGATGTGGCTTCCATGTTCAGCTCCAGTCGGCCAGTTGGCGGAAGATTTCGTTCGGACGGATCGGCAGCGGGCCGGGCCGGTGGAAGGCGCGCACGCTCCCCGGGAGGTCGTAGTGGGCGCGCAGGTAGCGGTGGAACTGGGCGCCATGGCTCTGCTCGACCACGAGCACGCGCGCCACGCCCGCGAGCGCGGCGGCGAGCTGCTCCGGACGCACCGGCGAGATCAGGCGGATCGACACCAGGCGGGCACGCCCGCCGCTGGCGCGGAAGCGCTCGAGCGCCTCGCGCACCGGCCCGGTGGTGGACCCCCAGGTCAGCACGGCGATGTCGCCGTCGCCCTCGATGTCGGCCCAGTGCGTGCCGTAGTCGTGCAGGGCGAGCTTGCGCAGACGCTTGTCGAGCTGGGCGCTGTGGTCGGCCGCGCCGCTGGACGGCGTGCCGAACTCGTTGTGCTCGAGGCCGTCGGCGGTGTACTGGTAGCCCTTCATGCCGGGTACGGCCATCGGCGAGACGCCCGACGCGGTGTTGGTGTAGCGGCGGTAGCGTTCGGCCGCCTCGCCCTCGGGCATCAGGCGGACCGCGCGCAAGCCGGGATCGGCGGGCGGCGAGATCGTCGCCCGGCTCTGGCCGAGGGACTGGTCGGAGAGCACGATCGCGGCGGTCTGCAGGGTATCGGCGAGATGGACCGCCCACTGCGTGGCGAAGGCGCAGTCGGCGAGCGAGTTGGGCGCCACCACCAGGTGCGGGGCGTCGCCGTGCAGGCCGTAGAGCGCGATGTTGAGGTCGCTCTGCTCGGATTTCACCGGGATGCCGGTGGAGGGGCCGCCGCGCATCACGTTGACCACGGTGATCGGGGTCTCCGAGGCGACCGCGAGGCCGAGCGATTCGGTCATCAGCGCCAGGCCGGGGCCGGAGGTGGCGGTCAGCGAGGGCACGCCGGCGTAGGAAGCGCCGATGATCTGGTTGATCGAGGCGAGCTCGTCCTCGGCCTGCACCAGCACGCCGCCGAGCTTGGCGAGGTTGGGTGCGAGCCACTCCAGCACCTCGGTGCCCGGGGTGATCGGATAGGCGGCGACGAAGCGGATGCCGCCGCGCACCGCGCCGAGACCGGCGGCCTCGTTGCCGGTGATGCTCCACAGGCGCTCGCTCTGGCCCTGGGCGGTGGCCAGGCGGGGGCAGGGCGGCAGGTCGGCCGCGAAGGCCATGCCTGCACGCACCGATGCCTCGCTGGCGGTGCGCGCGGCCTCTCCCTTCTTGGCGAGCGAGTCGCGGACCACACCGAGCACGGCGTCCTCGGGAAGGCCGACGAGGCCGGCGACCGCGCCCAGGGCGATCATGTTGGGGCGCCCGCCCTCGATCGTCTTGGCCATCTTCTTGAACGGGATGTCTGCCGACCGCGTGCCCTTGGCGCGGATGGCCTCGGGGAATTCGCCGCCGTCGGGATCGCCGACGACCAGGCTATCGGCGGTCATCGGGATCTCGGCGGAGAAGCGCCCGACGTTCTCCCAGTCGATGGCGACCAGCAGATCATATTGATCGTCGTGCGACTGCACCGGCGACGTAGACAGACGCATCATCGCGGCGGCCTCGCCGCCGCGGATCTGCGCGCCCGACGAGCGGGTCATGTAGGCATACCAGCCGGCACGGCCGGCGGCGTCGAGCAGCATGTTGCCTGCGGTCATCACCCCCGCGCCGCCGCTGCCGGCGAATGTTATCGATACCGATCGGGCTGTCATCCTCGTTCTCCAATGTTCGACCTTCGACCGGCGGGTGCCGGCGCGGTCCTGTTCAGGGCCCATGCGCGCGTCCCCCTCGGGTGAAGCGGGCACGGCGCCGACCGGAGGCTGGTTGGGTTGCAGCGCCGCCTTCGCAGCGCTCACCTCCGATGTGTCGAAGTTTACGTTGACGCAAACGTCAATCTGTTGACTTTGGTCAACTGCCCTCCTGCCGGCCTGATTTAACTTTGCATCCAACGCGGCGGCAGGAAGCAGTCGATCCAGTCGCCAATCAGATCGATCAAAGTTGACGCGAACGTAAACGGAAGGAGTGGGTAGATGAGCACCAAACCGTATCGCTGGATGATGGTGGAGCCGGGTCGGCCGATGGTCCGCACCGAGTTCGAGATCGGCGAGCTGGCCGCCGACCAGGTGGTGGTCGAGGTCGCCGGCTGCGGCGTCTGCCACACCGATCTCGGCTACTACTACGACGGCGTGCGCACCAACCAGCCGCTGCCGCTCGCGCTCGGCCACGAGATCAGCGGCCGGGTGGTGGGCGCGGGCAGCGCGGCGGGGCAGTGGGTCGGCCGCGCGGTGGTCGTGCCGGCGGTGATGCCGTGCGGGACCTGCGAGCTCTGCACGTCGGGACACGGCACCATCTGCCGCGCCCAGGTGATGCCCGGGAACGACATCCAGGGCGGCTTCGCCTCCCATATCGTGGTGCCGGCGCGCGGCCTGTGCGCGGTCGATGAGAAGCGCCTCGCCGCCGCCGGACTGCAACTCGCCGACGTGTCGGTGGTGGCCGACGCGGTCACCACGCCCTACCAGGCGGTCACGCAGGCCGGAGTCGAGCCTGGCGACGTCGCGATCGTGATCGGGGTGGGCGGCGTCGGCGGCTACGCGGTGCAGATCGCCAACGCCTTCGGTGCGAGCGTGGTGGCGATCGACGTCGATCCGGCCAAGCTCGAATTGATGTCGAAGTACGGTGCGGCGCTGACGCTCAATGCGCGCGAGGTGACCGGACGCGACCTCAAGAAGGCGATCGAGGCGCACGCCAAGGCCAACGGCCTGCGCACCACGCGCTGGAAGATCTTCGAATGCTCGGGCAGCGGTGCCGGCCAGACCAACGCCTATAGCCTGATCAATCACGGCGCGACGCTCGCGGTGGTCGGCTTCACGATGGACAAGGTCGAGGTTCGCCTCTCCAACCTGATGGCCTTCCATGCCCGCGCGCTCGGCAACTGGGGCTGCCTGCCCGAGTACTACCCGGCCGCGCTCGACCTGGTGCTCGACGGCCGCATCAACCTCGCCAATTTCGTCGAGCGCCACCCGCTCGCGCAGATCAACGAGGTCTTCGAGGCGGCTCACGCGCACAAGCTCAGCCGCCGCGCGATCCTGACCCCCTGATCCCGCACCCCCTACCAATCCGACAAGAGAGCAGACAGAGGAGCCATACGAGATGAAAGAAACGACGCAACGCGTGATCGATCAGACTGCGCCCAAGCACTTGGTCGACCATAACCTGGTGCCCGAGACGGTGGTGCCGGGCGTGATCTACGAGAAGCGCCCCGCGCGCAATCTCCAGGGCGAGGTGGTGCCGGGCCTGTACAACGCCTGGATCTGGCTGGACAACCCCAAGCAGTACAACTCCTACACCACCGACATGGTGAAGGGCCTGATCCTTGCCTTCCGTGCCGCGTCCTGCGCCCGCGACGTCGCCACGGTGGTGTTCACCGCGGTCGGCGACAAGGCCTTCTGCACCGGCGGCAACACCAAGGAATACGCCGAGTACTACGCCGGCAACCCGCAGGAATACCGCCAGTACATGCGTCTTTTCAACGACATGGTGTCGGCGATCCTGGGCTGCGACAAGCCGGTGGTGTGCCGCGTCAATGGCATGCGCATCGGTGGCGGCCAGGAGATCGGCATGGCGGCGGACTTCACCGTCGCCCAGGACCTGGCCAACTTCGGCCAGGCCGGCCCCAAGCACGGCTCGGCCGCGATCGGCGGTGCGACCGACTTCCTGCCGGTGATGATCGGCTGCGAGCAGGCGATGGTGTCCGGCACCCTGTGCGAGCCGTTCTCGGCGCACAAGGCCTACCGCCTCGGCATTTCCTCGCAGATCGTCCCCGCGCTCAAGATCGATGGCAAGTTCGTCGCCAACCCGCTGGTCATCACCGACCGCTACCTCGACGAGTTCGGCCGCATCATCCACGGCGAGTTCAAGACCGGCGACGAACTGGCCGCCGGCAAGGAGCTGCTCAAGCGCGGCGAGATCGACCTTTCCCTGCTCGACGAGGCGGTCGAGAAGCTGTGTGCCAAGCTGATCTCCACCTTCCCCGAGTGCCTGACCAAGAGCTTCGAGGAGCTGCGCAAGCCCAAGCTCGATGCCTGGAACCGCAACAAGGAGAACAGCCGCGCCTGGCTCGCGCTCAACATGATGAACGAGGCCCGCACCGGCTTCCGCGCCTTCAACGAGGGTACCAAGGAGACCGGCCGCGAGATCGAGTTCACCGACCTCCGCCAGGCGCTCGCCGTCGGCACGCCCTGGACGCCCGAGCTGATCGAAAGCCTGATGCCGGGGGCGAAGTGATGGGCGAGGCGATCAACCCGCTCAAGGCCTGGCTGGAGCGCGACGGCGGCCTGCTCCGCCTGCGCCTGGCGCGGCCCAAGGCGAACATCGTCGATGCCGCGATGATCGGCGCGCTGCAGCAGGCGCTCGGCGCCCACCTCGGTTCGCCCGCGCTGCGCGCGGTGCTGCTCGATGCCGAGGGCCCGCACTTCAGCTTCGGCGCCAGTGTGGACGAGCACATGCCCGAGCAGTGCGCGCAGATGCTGAAGACCCTGCATGCGCTGGTGCGGCAGATGCTCGACAGCCCGGTGCCGATCCTGGTCGCGATCCGCGGCCAGTGCCTCGGCGGCGGGCTCGAGGTGGCGGCGGCGGGCAACCTGCTCTTCGTGGCGCCGGATGCGCGCCTGGGGCAGCCGGAGATCCGCCTCGGCGTGTTCGCGCCTGCGGCCTCCTGCCTGCTGCCGCCGCGCGTCGGGCAATCGCGTGCCGAGGAGCTGCTGTTCTCGGGGCGCAGCATCGACGGCGCCGAGGCGCACCGGATCGGGCTGGCCGACGTGCTCGCCGACGACCCCGAGGCGGCCGCGCTGAAGTGGTACGACGAACATCTTGCTGCGCTGAGCGCCAGCTCGCTGCGTTTCGCGGTTCGGGCCGCACGCTGCGACCGGGTGCCGGCGATCAAGCAAAAACTGGAAACCGTGGAGGCCATGTATCTCGAGGAGCTGATGGCCAGCCACGATGCGGTGGAAGGTCTACGGGCCTTTCTTGAGAAGCGTTCTGCAAACTGGGAGAACCGTTGACCATGAGTACGGCAGACATCATCGCGCGCTGTGAAGCGCTCTACGAAGACCTCGATTTCACCGCCGCAAGGAAGTGGAAGGAGGCCGACCCCTCGCGCAAGGTAATCGCCTACATGCCGGTGTATGTGCCGCGCGAGATCATCCACGCCGCGGGCATGCTCCCGCTCGGCATCATGGGCGGAGGCGACGGCCTGGAGGTGATCCACGGCGACGCCTACTACCAGAGCTACATCTGTCGCATCCCACGCTCGACCATCGAGCTGGGGCTGTCCAAGCGCATGGATTTCGTCGACGGCATGCTGTTTCCCAGCATCTGCGACGTGATCCGCAACCTGTCCGGCATGTGGAAGCTGCTGTTCCCGGGCAAGTACGTGCGCTACTTCGACGTGCCGCAGAACTATCGCGACGACGTCGGTGGCAGCTACTACACCAACGAGCTGAACGAACTGCGTGAAGGCCTCGAGCACCTCTCCGGGCGCAAGATCACCGACGACGCGCTGCGTGCCTCGATCGCGGTCTACAACGAGAACCGCAGGCTGGTGCAGGCGGTGTACGGCATGCGTTCCCGCGAGCCGTGGAAGGTGCCCTCGTCCGAAGTCTATCTGCTGATGCGCGCCGGCCTCGTGCTGCCGGTGGAAGAGCACAACCAGATGCTGAGCGAATACCTCGCCGCAGCCGAGAATGTGAAGGCATCCAAGCGCGACAACTGCCGCGTGGTCATCAACGGCTCGTTCTGCGAGCAGCCGCCGCTCAACCTGATCAAGTCGATCGAGCTCGCCGGCTGCTACATCGTCGATGACGACTACATGATCGTGCATCGCTGGCTGCGCAATCCGGTCTCGACCGGCGGTGATCCGATGCAGAACCTGTCGCTCGCCTTCCTGCACGAGTCGATCGCCACCGCCGCGAAGTACGACGACAAGGAAGAGGACAAGGGCAAGTACCTGCTCGAGCAGGTTCGCAGCAACGCCGCGGAGGGTGTCATCTTCGCCGCGCCCAGCTTCTGCGACCCGGCCCTGCTCGAGCGGCCGATGCTGGCCGACCGCTGCTCCGAGCACAACGTCCCCTACATCTCGTTCAAGTACGCGGAAAACTCGGGCCAGATGCAGCCGATCCGCGAGCAGGCCGGCACCTTCGCCGACTCCATCAAACTCTGGAGCTAATCATGAGCGCAGCCACCTCCCCCGAAGTCATCAAAGAACCCTCGATGGTGAAGCAGAAGGAGATGATCGCCGGCAACTACGATCGTCTCACCGGCACCAAGGAGTCGGGCGAGAAGGTCGTGTCGACCTTCGTCCCGGGCAACCTGAACGAGCTGATCATGTGCTTCGACATGGTCAACAACCTGCCCGAGACCAACGCCATCCAGAACGGCATGCGCAAGGTTTCCGGCGGCATGATCATGGACGCCGAGAAGGCGGGCCACTCCGAGGACGTGTGCACCTACGTCAAGGCCGACATCGGCATGATGGGCCGCGGCAACATCGCGCCCAACGGCAAGCCGATGCCCGCGCCGGACATGCTGCTGCTGTCCTACACCGGCTGCTTCACCTTCATGAAGTGGTTCGAGCTGCTGCGCCACGAGTACAAGTGTCCGACGGTGATGCTGCAGATCCCGTATCAGGGCGACGGCAAGATCACCAAGAACATGCGTGACTTCGTGGTCAAGCAGCTCAAGGAAGAAGTCATCCCGATGTTCGAGAAGGTCTCGGGCGTCAAGTTCGACATCGACCGCCTGCGCGAATACCTGAAGAACTCGGCCAAGGCCGAGGACAACCTGGTCTGGGTGCTGGAGAGCGCGAAGAACCGTCCCTCGCCGATCGATGCCTACTTCGGCGGCGTGTACTACATCGGCCCGATGTTCACCGCCTTCCGCGGCACCACCGACGCGGTCGAGTACTACGACCTGGTGCGCAAGGAGATCGAGCAGCGCATCCGCGAGGGCAAGGGCCCGATCACGCCCGAAGGCGACATGAAGGAAGAGAAGTACCGCCTGGTCGTCGAGGGTCCGCCGAACTGGACCAGCTTCCGCGAGTTCTGGAAGCTCTTCTACGACGAGGGCGCGGTGGTGGTGGCGAGCTCCTACACCAAGGTGGGCGGCCTCTACGACCAGGGCTTCCGTCACGACCCGAACGATCCGCTGGGCACGCTGGCCGACTACTGCCTGGGTTGCTACACCAACAACAACCTGCCGCAGCGCGTCGAACTGCTCGAGAAGTACATGAACGACTACCAGGCCGATGGCCTGCTGATCAACTCGATCAAGAGCTGCAACAGCTTCTCGGCGGGTCAGCTGCTGATGATGCGCGAGATCGAGAAGCGGACCGGCAAGCCGGCGGCGTTCATCGAGACCGACCTCGTCGATCCGCGCTACTTCTCCCACGCAAACGTCAAGAACCGTCTGGAAAGCTACTTCCAGATGGTCGATCAGAAACGCAGCGGCGCGTCGCTGGCAGCCGCGTAAGGAGCGAACCATGGAATGTTTCGTCGGAATTGATCTGGGGTCCACCACGACCAAGGCGGTCGTCATGGACGACAAGGGGCAGGTGCTCGGTCGCGGCATCACCAACTCGCGCTCGAACTATGACACCGCCGCACGCGTCTCCAAGCTCGAGGCGTTCATCGATGCGCGCCTGAGCCTGATCCGTCGCGAGCTCGAGAAGGTGCCGGCCGTCGCCGGTCGGGTAGACGAGATCCTCGCCGGCCTGACGCGCAACTTCCGCCGCGAGCAGTTCGTCGAGCAGCTCGGCGACCTCGAGCAGACCTGCATCGCCAACGTCGAAGGCCCGCGCTTCGCCGGCAAGGAAAAAGTGATCGTCGGTGCGCTGACCGAAGTCTTCCGCCGCCTGCGCGAGGAAGAAGCCGACAAGCTGTTCGCACCCACGGCGCAGCGCAAATCGGACTTCTTCCGCGATCTGGCCGGTTCGCGCTTCATGCAGATCGGTGAGGAAGTGGCGCGCGATGCCGGGATCCCCTTCGACACCCTGCTGCACATGTACGACAAGTCGATCATCGAGGTCGAGAACCGTCCGCCTTCGGGTGACATGAACCGCAAGTTCCGCACCGCGATGGAGCGGGTTCGTGGGGAGATGTCCAGCGCCCTCGACACCGCCGCGCTCGGCGCGCCGATCGATGCGGCGCTCGATGTGGACATGGTCGAGCGCTATGTGGTCGGCACCGGCTACGGCCGCGTCCGCCTGCCCTTCCCGAAGGAGCACATCCGCTCCGAGATCCTCTGCCACGGCCTGGGCGCCCACCTGATGTATCCGAAGACCCGCACGGTGCTCGACATCGGCGGCCAGGACACCAAGGGCATCCAGATCGACGAGAAGGGCATCGTGGTGAACTTCCAGATGAACGACCGCTGTGCCGCCGGCACCGGCCGCTATCTGGGCTACGTCGCCGACGAGATGAACATGGGCCTGCACGAACTCGGCCCGCTCGCGATGAAGGCGACCAAGTCGATCCGCATCAACTCGACCTGCACCGTGTTCGCCGGCGCCGAGCTGCGCGACCGCCTGGCGCTGGGCGACAAGCGCGAGGACATCCTCGCCGGCCTGCACCGCGCCATCATGCTGCGCGCGATGTCGATCATCTCGCGCTCGGGCGGCATCACCGACGAGTTCACCTTCACCGGCGGCGTGGCCAAGAACGAGGCCGCAGTCAAGGAGTTGCGCCAGCTCGTCAAGGAAAACTACGGGGAGGTGAAGATCAACATCGACCCCGATTCGATCTATACCGGTGCGCTTGGGGCTTCCGAATTCGCCCGTCGCGCCGTCGTGGAGGCTTGAAAATGACCATCACCGCAGGCATCGACATCGGCACCGGCGCCGTCAAGACCGTCCTCTTCCGCGTCGAGGGCGACAAGACCGAGTGGCTGGGCAAGCGCAACGACCGCATCCGTCAGCGCGATCCCTTCAAGCTCGCCGAGGAGGCCTACCACGCGCTCCTCGAGGAGGCCGGCCTCAAGGCGTCCGACGTGGATTACGTCGCCACCACCGGCGAGGGCGAGAGCCTCCACTTCCACACCGGCCACTTCTACTCCATGACGACCCATGCGCGTGGCGCGGTCTACCTCAACCCGGAAGCGCGCGCGGTGCTCGACATCGGCGCGTTGCACGGGCGGGCGATCCGCAACGACGAGCGCGGCAAGGTCGAGACCTACAAGATGACCAGCCAGTGCGCCTCGGGCTCGGGGCAGTTCCTCGAGAACATCGCGCGCTACCTCGGCATCGCCCAGGACGAGATCGGCTCGCTGTCGAACCAGGCCGACAACCCCGAGGTGGTGTCGAGCATCTGCGCGGTGCTGGCCGAGACCGACGTCATCAACATGGTGTCGCGCGGCATCACGGCGCCCAACATCCTGAAGGGCATCCACATCTCGATGGCCGGTCGCCTGGCCAAGCTGCTCAAGTCGATCGGCGCGCGCGAGGGCGTGGTGCTCTGCACCGGCGGCCTGGCGCTCGACGAGGGCCTGCTCAACACCCTCAACGAGTCGGTCAAGGAGCAGAAGATGAACGTGACTGCGTTCAACCACCCGGACTCGCCCTTCGCCGGTGCGATCGGCGCGGCCCTGTGGGGTGCCTTCCGCCACGAGAAACTCGCGCGCCTGGGCGGGCAGCAGCTCGCCGCCGCGGCCTGAAACCAGCCTACAGGAGGAAGCCATCATGGCCCTGCTCATCAATGACGACTGCACCGCGTGCGATGCCTGTGTCGAGGAGTGCCCGAACGAGGCGATCACCGCCGGCAACCCGATCTACGTGATCGATCCGGGCAAGTGCTCCGAGTGCGTCGGTGCCTTCGACGAGCCGCAGTGCAAGCTCGTCTGCCCGGCCGACTGCATCAAGGATCACCCGGACTACCGCGAATCGCAGGACGAACTGCAGGCCAAGTACGACAGCCTGCACTGATCCACCGGCGGAGGGGGCCGATGGCGGCCCTCCGCCCCAGTCATCTCAGGGAGACGCAATGACTGCGAATACCGAAATCAAGCTGCGGCCGCTGGCCGCCGGCGACCTGGCGGCGGTCACCCGCCTCGACGCGACCAATGGCGGCGAGAGCCGCGCCGGCTTCTTCGAGCGCCGCCTCCAGGCCGAGCAGCAGAGCCCCACGGGATTCTTCTCCTGCGTGGCCGAGCGTGGCGGCGAGGTCGCCGGTTTCCTGCTGGGCCACCTGCTCGACGGCGAATTCGGCGGCCTGGAACGCGTCGCGGTGCTCGACGCCGTGGCGATCGACCCCGCGGCCCAGCGCCAGGGCCTCGCCCGCAAGCTGGTCGGCGAGTTCGACCGCAGCGCGCGCGAACGCGGCGCCAGCGAGATGCGCACCCAGGCGCAATGGGATCGTCCCGGTCTGGTCGAGTTCTTCTCCGCGGCCGGCTTCCGCCTGTCGCCGCGGCTGGTGCTCGAGCGCCCGACCGAATACGTGAACTTCTGAGTTCACGTCCGGAAACGACAACCTGGAGATCAGCGATGACCACGCGTCCGCATCCCACCACCAAGCAACTGCTGGACCAGTTCAACACCGAGCCCGACTACAGCGACGCCAGCCAGGATGACGCCGAAGCCTTGTCGCGCGACCGCATCCCGGTGCGCTCGCTGACCGCGGCCGACTTCGACGCCGTCGTGCGCATCGACCGCCGCACCACAGGCCACGACCGCAGCGCCTACTACCGGCGCAAGTTCGACGAGGCCCTCGGCGAGTCCGGCGTCCGCGTCTCGGTCGTCGCCGAGCAGGACGGCATGGTCGCCGGCTTCCTGATGGCGCGGGTCGACTTCGGCGAGTTCGGCCGCGCGGCCACTGCTGCCGTGATCGACACCATCGGCGTCGATGCGGCGGCCAGCGGCAAGCACGTCGGCCGTGCGCTGGTGTCGCAGCTGCTCGCCAACCTGACCTCGCTGCACGTCGAGTCGGTGCGCACCGAGGTCGAGTGGAACCGCTTCGACCTGCTGCGCTTCCTCGACCGCTGCGGCTTCCGTCCCGGCCAGCAGCTCTCGCTGTCGCGCCCGCTCGTCTGAGCGCTCGGCATCAACCGGCCCGGGGTCCGCGCAAGCGGGCTCCGGGCATATGCACATCCAGAGGGGAAGCGGCTCATGGGTTTTAGCGGAGAACTGGCTGGGAAGGTGGCGATCGTCACCGGCGGCGCGCGCGGGATCGGACGCACGATCACCGACGCGTTGGTCGCCTCCGGCGCGCGCGTGCATGTCTTCGACATGACCGACAGCAACGAGTCGGCGGGCGTGCTGCATCGGGTGAATGTGGCCGACGCGCAGTCGGTGGCCGACGCGGTGGCGCAGCTGCCCGAGCCGGCGACGTTGCTGGTCAACAACGCCGGCATCACGCGCGACCGCAGCCTGCTCAAGATGAGCGACGAGGAATGGCGCTCGGTGCTCGACGTCAACCTGAGCGGCGCATTCCACATGCTGCGCGCCTGCGCGCCGGGCATGATCGCGGCCGGCCGCGGCCGGGTCGTCAACATCACCTCGATCAACGGCCTGCGCGGCAAGTTCGGCCAGGCCAACTACACCGCGGCGAAGGCGGGCATGATCGGCCTCACCAAGACCGCGGCGCGCGAACTCGGCCCCAAGGGCATCACCGTCAACGCGGTTGCGCCCGGCATGGTGATGACCGAGATGGCGCGCGCGCTGCCGGCCGAGGTGCTCGAGCGCGCGCTGCAGGAGTCGGTGATGCGCGAGCTCGCCACCCCGGACGATATCGCCGCAGCCGTCGTCTTCCTGCTCTCGGACATGGCGCGCATGATCACCGGCGAGGTCATCCGGGTGGACGCCGGGCAGTACGTCTGAAACATCGCAAAGCGGCCTGGGAAGCCGCTTTGCGCGTAGCATGCATCACGCCCGCAGGGCCCGGAATCGTCTACCATTGAGGCGCTTTTCGTGGAACTGCAGGTATCGGGTTTCATCGGGTGGCAAGAAGGGCGGCCCGTCATGGTCAGGCTGGTCGCCTAATCCATAACGACCGGAGGAGATACCATGAAACTGAAGAAGACGCTGTTCGTCGCGCTCGGTCTTGCCTTTGCGGCGGGCGCCGCCCATGCCCAGCTCAAGGTGGGCATCACCGTCTCGGCCACCGGGCCGGCCGCCTCGCTCGGCATCCCCGAGCGCAACACCGTCGAGCTGATGCCCAAGGAGATCGCCGGGCAGAAAGTCACCTACGTCGTCCTCGACGACGCCTCGGACACCACCAGCGCGGTCAAGAACATCCGCAAGCTGGTCTCCGAGGACAAGGTCGACGTGGTGCTCGGTTCGACCACCTCGCCCAACTCGCTCGGCATGATCGACGTCGCCGCCGAATCGCAGACCCCGATGATCGCGTGGGCGGCCTCCAGCCGCATCGTCGAGCCGGTGGACGAGAAGCGGCGCTGGGTGTTCAAGACGCCGCAGAACGACTCCCACATGTCGACCGCGATCGTCTCCCACATGACGAGCAACAACGTCAAGAACGTGGCCTTCATCGGTTTCGCCGACGCCTATGGCGAGGGCTGGTACGAGCAGTTCAAGTCGGTCGCCGAGGCGCGCGGGATCAAGATCGTCGCCAACGAGCGCTTCACCCGCACCGACACCTCGGTTACCGGGCAGGTGCTCAAGATGATGGCGGCCAAGCCCGACGCCATGTTCATCGCGGGCTCGGGCACGCCGGCGGCGCTGCCGCAGAAGACGCTCAAGGAGCGCGGCTGGTCGGGCAAGGTCTACCAGACCCACGGTGTGGCGAACAACGACTTCCTGCGCGTCTGCGGCGCCGACTGCGAGGGCACGCTGCTGCCCGCCGGTCCGGTGCTGGTCGCCGAGCAGTTGCCCGACAACAACCCGGTCAAGGCGAGCGCGATGACCTACATCAAGGCCTACGAGGCGGCGCACGGCAAGGGCAGCGTGTCGACCTTCGGCGCCCACGCCTGGGATTCCGGCGTGATGCTGCAGGCGGCCGTTCCCGCGGCGCTCAAGAAGGCCCAGCCCGGCACCGCCGAGTTTCGTGCGGCGCTGCGCGACGCGCTCGAGAACATGAAGGAGGTCCCCGGGGCCCACGGCGTGTTCACGATGGGTCCGAACGACCACCTCGGCCTCGACCAGCGCGCGCGCGTGATGGTGCAGATCCAGAAGGGCGCCTGGAAGCTCGTCCAGTAAGCGGTGCTCCCGCGCGGTCGCCGGGCTTGCGGCCCGGCGGCCGCGCCGTTCCCATCAGTCGGTCCACTCGATCGCGCTTCGGCTTCCGGCCGGGGCGCGCGGAGGCTCGCGTCCATGGATTTTCAGATTGCACTGATCCTCGGTCAGGACGGCATCACCAACGGCGCCATCTATGCGCTGCTAGCGCTCGCGCTGGTACTGGTGTTCGCTGTCACCCGGGTGATCTTCATCCCGCAGGGAGAGTTCGTCGCCTACGGCGCGCTCACGCTTGCGATGATCGGTAACGGTGTCTTCCCCGCCACGGCCTGGCTGCTGCTCGGTGCCGGGGTCGCCGTCGCCGCCCTCGACGGACTCGGGGCGCTGCGTGCCGGGCAGGCGCGCAAGCTGCCGAGCGTCTTCGCGGTCAATATCGGCTACCCGCTTGCGGTCCTTGCCCTGCTGCGCCTGTTGCCGCTAACCGAACTCGGCCTCGCGGTGCAGATCCTGCTCACCATGCTGGTGGTGGTGCCGCTCGGACCGATGATGTACCGCATCGTCTTTCAGCCGATCGCCGAGGCCACGGTCCTGGTGCTGCTGATCGTCTCGGTCGCGTCCCACGTCGCGATGGTGGGCCTGGGCCTGCTGTTCTTCGGCGCCGAGGGTTACCGCACGCCGCCGCTCTCGGATGCGAGCTTCGAGGTCGGCCCGCTGACGGTGAGCGGGCAGACGATCTGGGTGATTGCGGCTTCGGTCGTGCTGATCGTCGCGCTCGCGCTGTTCTTCGGCCGCACGATCTACGGCAAGGCCTTGCGCGCCACCGCGATCAACCGCAACGGCGCCCGCCTGATGGGGATCCCGCCCGCGCTCGCCGGCAAGCTCACCTTCCTGCTCGCCGCGCTGATCGGCGTGCTGTCGGGCGTGCTGATCTCGCCGATCACGACGATCTACTACGACAGCGGCTTCCTGATCGGCCTCAAGGGTTTCGTCGCCGCGATCATCGGCGGGCTGGCGAGCTATCCGCTCGCAGCCTTCGGCGCGGTGCTGGTCGGCCTGCTCGAATCCTTCAGTTCGTTCTGGGCGAGCGCCTACAAGGAGGTCCTGGTGTTCACGCTGATCATCCCGGTTTTGGTCTGGCGCTCCCTGACCAGCCACCACGTGGAGGAAGAGGAATGAAACCCGCGCTCTCTCCGCGCCTGGTGATGGCCGCGTTCGTCGCTCTGCTGGCGGTGGCGCCGCTGGTGCTGTCGGCCTTCTACGTCACGCTGCTCAACTACATCGGCCTGTATGCCATGGTCGCGCTCGGGCTGGTGCTGCTCACCGGTGTGGGCGGCCTGACCAGCTTCGGCCAGGCCGCCTTCGTCGGCCTCGGCGCCTACACCACCGCGCTGCTCACCACCTCGGCGGAACTGCCCGGCTGGCTGGCCTGGGCGGGCGGCTCGCCCTGGCTCGCCCTGCTCGTCGGGCTGGTGCTCACCGTCGTGGTGGCCTTCCTGATCGGCAAGCTCACCCTGCGCCTGTCCGGGCATTACCTGCCGCTGGCGACCATCGCCTGGGGCCTGAGCCTGTACTTCCTGTTCGGCACCATGGGCTTTCTGGGCGGCCACACCGGCCTCACCGGCATCCCGCCGATCTCGCTGTTCGGCTACGAGCTGCGCCAGGGCGAGGAGGTGTATTACCTGGTCTGGCTCTTCGTGCTCGCCGGCGTGCTGACCACCAGCAACCTGCTCGACTCGCGCGAGGGCAGGGCGATTCGCGCACTCAAGGGCGGCATGGTGATGGCCGAGGCGATGGGCGTCGACACCGCGCGCTCGCGCATGGTGATCTTCATCCTCGCCGCCTTGCTCGCTTGCGCCTCGGGCTGGCTGTACGCGCACATGCAGCGCTTCGTGAATCCGACGCCATTCGGCCTGCACATCGGCATCGAGTATCTGTTCATGGCGGTCGTCGGCGGTGCGGCCCACGTCTGGGGCGCGCTCGTCGGCGCGGGCGTGATCACCGTGCTCAAGCAGTGGCTGCAGGACCTGCTGCCCAAGCTCTTCGGCACCAGCGGCAACTTCGAGGTGATCTTCTTCGGTGTGCTGATGGTGCTGGTGCTGCACAAGGCACGCGGCGGGCTGTGGCCGATCCTGGTGTCGGGGTTCAAGCGCTTCATCCCGGTCGCGGCACAGCGTCGGGCGGTCGATCGCGATGCGTTGGCGCTACCGCGGCGCGAGCTGCCGGCCGCCGGCAGCCTGCTGCTCGAGGCCAAGGCGGTCACGCGGCGCTTCGGCGGCCTGCTCGCCAACAACAACATGAGCCTGGAGGTGCGGGCGGGCGAGATCCTCGCCCTGATCGGTCCCAACGGCGCGGGCAAGAGCACGATGTTCAACCAGGTTTCGGGCGTGGATACGCCGACCTCGGGCGAGGTCCGTTTCCTCGGCGAGTCGGTGGTCGGCAAGGGCTCACGCGCGATCGCGCGCATGGGCATGAGCCGCACCTTCCAGCACGTGCGCCTGCTGCCCACCATGAGCGTACTCGAGAACGTCGCCATCGGCGCCCACATGCGCGGCACGAGCGGCGTGCTGTCGGCGGCGTGGCGGATGGACCGCGCCGAGGAGGCGCGCCTGCTCGCCGAGGCTGCGCGCCAGATCGAGCGCGTGGGCCTGGGCGAGCACATGTTCGACGAGGCCGGCAGCCTCGCGCTCGGCCAGCAGCGCATCCTCGAGATCGCGCGTGCGCTCGCCTCCGACCCCTGCCTGCTGCTGCTCGACGAGCCTGCCGCCGGTTTGCGCTACAAGGAGAAGGAAGCGCTCGGCGACCTGCTGCGCAAGCTGCGCGGCGAAGGCATGGGCGTGCTGCTGGTCGAGCACGACATGGACTTCGTGATGGGCCTGGTCGATCGCGTGGTGGTGATGGAGTTCGGCGAGAAGATCGCCGAGGGCCTGCCGGAGGACGTGCAGCGCGACCCGGCCGTGCTCGCGGCCTATCTCGGAGGAGAAGACTGATGGCGACGAAGAACCTTAGCGATCGCCCGGTACTGCGGGTCGAAGGCCTGTGCGTTTCCTACGGCAAGGTCGAGGCGCTCACCGACGCCAGCATCACGGTCGGGGAGGGCCAGATCGTCACCGTGATCGGCCCCAACGGCGCCGGCAAGACCACCATGCTGTCGGCGATCATGGGGCTGCTGCCCTCGCGTGGTCGCATCGAGTTCGACAGCGTGGCGATGGTGGCGCCGGAGGTCGAGACCATGGTCGCGAGCGGGATGAACCTGGTCCCGGAGAAGCGCGAGCTTTTCGGCGAGATGAGCGTCGAGGACAATCTCGTGCTGGGTGCCTTCCAGCGCTACCGCATGGGCTTGCGCGACCACGCGCAGACCATGGAAGAGATCTTCGCGCTCTTCCCGCGCCTGCGCGAACGTCGCACGCAGATGGCCGGCACCCTCTCGGGCGGCGAACGCCAGATGCTGGCGGTCGGTCGCGCGCTGATGGCCAAGCCCAAGCTGCTGATGCTCGACGAGCCCAGCCTGGGGCTGGCGCCGCTGATCACGCGCGAGATCTTCCGCATCGTCACGCAACTGCGCAGCCGCGGGGTGTCCATCCTCCTGGTCGAGCAGAACGCCCGGGCTGCGCTGCAGGTGGCCGACTACGCCTACGTGCTCGAGACCGGCGGGATCGCCATGGAGGGCCCCGCCTCCGAGCTCGCCGGCGACCGGCGCGTGATCGATGCCTACCTCGGCGTGGGCGGCAAGCATCAGGAGATGCTGGCGACGTAAGGAGTGAGGCGTGAGGTGCGAGGCGCGGTGGGTCCGGGGGCGCTCGCGGACTTCCCGGCTGTGGCGGTTCCGCTCCTTGCGCCTCACGTCTCGCGCCTTACTCCTCGGCGCGCGCTAAACTCGCGGCCTCCATGCTTTTTCGGGCCTGTTCCGCGATGAAGAAACGCTCCTCCGTTCTCCGTTCCTCGATCGCCTCGGTCCTGTGCGCGGCCGCCTTCTCCGCCGCGGCGCAGGGGGGGGGCGCCAGCCTGCCGGTGGCCGAACTCGGGGCCGGCATGTACCGCATCGAGGCCGAGGTCGCCCATACCGCAGAGGCACGCCAGACCGGGCTGATGCACCGCGTGGCGATGCCGCTGCATCGCGGCATGGTGTTCGTGTTTCCGGAGGAGGGGGCGCACTGCATGTGGATGCGCAACACGCATCTGCCGCTCTCGGTCGCCTTCATCGATGCCAGGGGGAAGATCCTCAACATCGAGCGCATGGCGCCGCGCACCGAGGTCAACCACTGCGCGGCCGCGCCGGCGCGCTTCGCGCTCGAGATGAACGCCGGCTGGTTCGAAGAGCGCGGGATCGCTGCGGGTGCGCTGCTGCGCGGTATCGACCGCCTGCCCGCGCCGCGCTGAAGGGCGCCCGGGCGGATCGAAAGCCCGCGCCGGGACACGGCCGGGATGATCGGCGCGGTCTCGGCGGCGCTCGCACAAAGCGCCGAATTGCGCCGCTTTCCACCACGTTTTCTGCGTCCGGCCCTTGCCGGCATCGGCCGATAATCCGCACACGTCGCCGCGCGCCCGTATTCCTGCGGTGCGGCGCGACGGCGGACGGAGCCGGCCGTGGCCGAAGACAGCGACCTCGAGAAGACAGAAGACCCCTCGTCACGCAGGCTGGAACAGGCGCGTGAGGAAGGCCAGGTCCCGCAATCGCGGGAGCTGTCGACCTTCCTCGTCACCATGACCGGTGCGGCGACCTTGCTGTTGCTCGGGGGCTGGATGGCGGGGCGGGTGATGGGGCTGTTCCGCGACGGTTTCGCCTTCGACCGCCGCGCCGCCTTCGACGAGAACGTCATGCTCGACATGCTCGAGCGCATGCTCGGCGGCGCGCTGCTCACCCTGATGCCGCTCTTCGTCGCGCTGATGGTCGCCGCAGTGGCTGCGCCGATGGTGCTCGGCGGTCTGGTCTTCGCACCCAAGGTGCTCGGGCTCAAGTTTGACCGCCTCGACCCGCTGCAGGGGCTGGGGCGCATGTTCTCGCTGCACGGGCTGGTCGAGATGTTCAAGGCCATCCTGAAGTCCGTACTGGTCGGCGGCGTGGCCGCCCTGGTGCTGTGGTACGAGTTCGAGCACCTGTTCAGCCTGATGGTCGAGCCCCTCGAGACCGGCATGGCGGATTTTTCCGCCACCATCGTCTTCGCCACCCTGCTGATCGTACTCAGCCTCGGCCTGCTCGCCGCGATCGACGTGCCCTTCCAGCTCTGGCAGTACCACAAGAAGCTGCGCATGACGAAGGAAGAGGTCAAGCGCGAGAGCAAGGAGCAGGAAGGCGACCCGATGATCAAGGGCCGCATCCGCGCGATGCAGCGCGAGATGGCGCGCCGTCGCATGATGGCCGAGGTGCCCAAGGCCGACGTGGTGGTCACCAACCCGACCCATTTCTCCGTCGCCCTCAAGTACGACGCCGCGAAGATGGGCGCGCCGGTGGTGGTCGCCAAGGGGCGGGGAGAGCTCGCCCTCAAGATCCGCGAGATCGCGAAGGAGAGCGAAGTCCCGCTGCTCGAGGCGCCGCCGCTTGCGCGCGCGCTATACAAGCATTGCGAGCTCGAGCAGGCGATCCCGGCCGCGCTGTACACCGCGGTCGCCGAGGTGATGGCCTATGTCTATCAGCTCGACGCCTGGATGAAGCAGGGCGGCCTGCCGCCTGCCGCCCCCACTGCCTTGCCGGTGCCCGTCGGGATGGATCCCGGCGTGCCCGCGGAATGAAGCCTGAACCATGGCCCTGAACGACACCCTCAAGCTGCGCCAGCTGCTCGCGCCTGCCAACCTGCGCCCGCTCGCCGCGCCGCTGCTGATCCTCGTCATCCTGTCGATGATGGTGCTGCCGCTGCCGGTCTTCCTCCTCGACGTCTTCTTCACCTTCAACATCGCGATCTCGGTGATGGTGATGCTGGTGGCGATGTACTCGACGCGGCCGCTGGACTTCTCCGTTTTTCCCACCGTGCTGCTGGTCACCACGCTGCTGCGCCTGTCGCTCAACGTCGCCTCCACCCGCATCGTGCTGCTAGAGGGTCACGCCGGTCCGGATGCCGCCGGCAAGGTGATCGAGGCCTTCGGCAACTTCCTCGTTGGCGGCAACACCGCGGTCGGGCTGGTGGTGTTCATCATCCTCACCGTGATCAACTTCGTGGTGATCACCAAGGGCGCGGGCCGCATCGCCGAGGTGTCGGCGCGCTTCACCCTGGACGCGATGCCGGGCAAGCAGATGGCGATCGACGCCGACCTCAACGCCGGCCTGGTCGACGAGAAGGAGGCCAAGCGCAGGCGCAAGGAGATCGCGCAGGAATCGGACTTCTACGGCGCCATGGACGGTGCGTCCAAGTTCGTGCGCGGCGACGCGGTCGCCGGCATCATCATCCTGGCGATCAACATCATCGGCGGCCTCTTCGTCGGCATCATGCAGCACGACATGGCGGTGGGCGACGCCGCCCACACCTATACCCTGCTCACCATCGGCGATGGCCTGGTGGCGCAGATCCCCTCGCTGATCGTCTCGGTCGCGGCCGGTCTGGTGGTGTCGCGGGTGGGCGACGAGGGCGATGTCGGCGGGCTGGTGATCGGCCAGCTGTTCTCCAATCCGCAGGTCATGGTGCTGACCGCGGCGATCATCGGCGTGCTCGGCCTGATTCCGGGCATGCCCAACCTGGTCTTCCTGCTGCTCGCGGCCACGCTCGGCGGCATGGCCTGGATGCGGCGCAAGCGCATCGCCGAGGAAGCCGCGGCCGCCGCCGCGCCCGAGGCCGCGGCGCAGGTGCCGATGCCCGCCGCCGACAATCTGGAGGCGAGCTGGAACGACGTCTCGCAGGTGGACGTGCTCGGGCTGGAGGTCGGCTACCGGCTGATCCCGATGGTCGACAAGGGCCAGGACGGCGAGCTGCTCAAGCGCATCCGCGGCCTGCGCAAGAAGTTTGCCCAGGAGGTCGGTTTCCTGTCCGCGCCCGTGCACATCCGCGACAACCTCGAGCTCAAGCCCAACGGTTACCGGCTCGCCCTCAAGGGCGTCGAGGTCGGCAGTGGCGATGCCTATCCTGGCCAGTTCCTCGCCATCAACCCGGGGCGCGTGTCCGGCCCGCTTGCCGGACGCGAGACCACCGACCCCGCCTTCGGGCTGCCCGCGGTGTGGATCGACGCCTCGATGCGCGAGCAGGCGCACGCGCTCGGCTACACCGTGGTGGACGCGAGCACCGTGGTGGCGACCCACCTCAACCACGTCATCCTCAACCACGCCGCCGAGCTGCTCGGCCGCCAGGAGACCCAGGCCCTGCTCGACCACCTCGGCAAGGAATCGCCCAAGCTGGTCGAGGACCTCGTGCCCAAGCTGCTGCCGCTCGGCACCGTGCAGCGCGTGCTGCAGAACCTGCTCGAGGAAGGCGTCAACATCCGCGACATGCGCAGCATCATCGAGGTGCTCGCCGAGAACGCGCCGCGCGTGCAGGATCCGGCCCAGCTCACCACCCGGGTGCGCGAGGCGCTCGGCCGCGCCATCCTGCAGGGCCTGTTCCCGGGCAATGCCGAGGTCCAGGTGATGGCGCTCGAGCCCGGGCTGGAGCGCATCCTGATGCAGGCCATGGCTGCGGGCGGCGAGGGCGGGGCGATCGAACCGGGCCTGGCCGATACCTTGCTGCGCCAGACCGCGCAGATCGCCCAGCGCCAGGAGGATGTCGGCTTGCCGCCGGTGCTGCTGGTGCCCGCGCAACTGCGCCTGCTGCTGTCGCGCTTCCTGCGCCGCGCCGTGCCGTCGCTGAAGGTCGTCTCCAACAGCGAGGTGCCGGAGAACCGCACCATCCGTGTCACCGCGATGGTGGGCGCGCAGGGCTGAGCACCCACGCGCCTGCGGAGTCGCCGTGGGAGCGACGCAAGTCGCGATCAGGCGGTTCGTCCGTGTTGGAGCGGATTCCGTGCGCCGCGATCGCGACTCGCGTCGCTCCTACGAAGAACCACTGCGTGCGGAGTCTCCTCCGCAGGCGCGACGCAAGTCGCGATCAGGCGGTTCGTCCGTGTCGAGGCGGATTCCGTGCGCCGCGATCGCGACTCGCGTCGCTCCTACGAAGAACCACTGCGTTCGGCGTCTCCTCCGCAGGCGCGACGCGAGTCGCGATCAGGCGGTTCGTCCGTGTCGGAGCGGATTCCGTGCGCCGCGATCGCGACTCGCGGCGCGCCTGCGGACAATGCTCGCGCTTCCCGGCACGGCTGCGGGGCCAAGATCGCTGCCGCCGGTGCGCGCTCCCCGTCTCCCGAATTGACCCCGGAAACCCGCTTTATTCCACCCCAGGCGCTTGACCCGGCATCGCGATAATCCTCATCAAGCAGTGGTCGACGACGGCCACCGGGAGATTCGCCATGAACGTCAAACGCTACTTTGCCCCCACCGCCCGCGAGGCGCTCCGCGCGCTCAAGGAAGCCCTCGGTCCGGATGCGATCGTGCTGTCCAACCGCGCCGTCGAAGGCGGGGTGGAGATCCTCGCGCTGCCGGGCGAGGCGGTCGGCGCGCTGCAGGCGGCCAATCGGGCGGCGGTGGTGGCGCGTGCGGGTGGGGAGGTCCGGCCGGCAGCGGTCGAGATGCCGGCCGCGGCGGCGCGCA
>NZ_AMXD01000026.1 GCF_000310185.1 Thauera aminoaromatica S2
CCCGGCACCGTGCCGAGCGCGAGCGCGAGCAGCGCCTCGCCGGCGGCGAAGTCGCCGCCGTGCTTGAGCGGGGCGAGCGCGGTCGCCGCGCTCATGGCGTCCGGCACCGCGCCACCGCCGAAGGTGATCGCGAGGCCGTCCAGCAGGCCGGGCGCCGTGGGCGAGAACAGCGGCTGCGGCGCCACCCAGGCGGTCATCTCGAGCGGGAAGGACACCAGCAGCGCGACCCGCGCCAGCATCGCCGGGTTGAGCACGTTCTGGCCGAGGCCGCCGAACACCTGCTTGCCGACCACGATCGCGAACGCGCCGCCCAGCAGGGGCAGCCACCACGGTGCCCACGGCGGCAGGCAGAGCGCGAGGATCAGCCCGGTCACCACGGCCGAACCGTCGGCGAGCGTGTGGCGCAGCGGGCGCTTGCCGATCGCCAGGGCCGCCGCCTCGGCCGCCACGCAGCCGGCTATCGCCAGCAGCACGGTGGCGAGCGCCGGCCAGCCGAACAGGAACACGCCGGTCGCGGTCGCCGGCAGCAGGGCGAGCAGGACCGTGCGCATGACCTGCGGAATATTGCTGCGCCCATGCACGTGGGGCGCCGCCACCGGGGAGCGGTTCGGGGTCCAGCTCGTCATGATTCGGTCTCCACCGTCTCGGCCGGACGGGCGGGCCGGCGCGCGGCCTTGGCGGCGGCTTCGGCGGCCAGCCGCAGCCGGCGCGCCTCGGCCAGCTTGCGGGTCTCCTCGGCCTTGCGCTGGGCTTCGCGGCGGGCGGCGATCTCGCCCTTGGCATAGTTGAACAGGTGGGCCAGCGGCAGGTGGGCCGGGCACACGTAGGCACAGCAGCCGCAGGACAGGCAGTCGCCCATGCCGAGCTCGGCGGCGTCGTCGATACGCCCGGCACGCACGCGCGCGGCGAGCTCGAGCGGCACCAGGCCGACCGGGCAGACATCCACGCAGCGCCCGCAATGCAGGCAGGCACGTTCGCTCGCCGCATGCGCCTCGGCGGCGGTGAGCGCGATGATGCCGCTGGTGCCCTTGACCACCGGCGCCTCCAGACCGGGCAGGACCTGGCCCATCATCGGCCCGCCCATCAGCACGCGGGTGGGGGGCTCGGTGAAGCCGCCGCAGAAGTCGATGAGGTCCCCGGCCGGCGTGCCGATCGGCACCACCACGTTGCGCGGGTTGCGGATCGCGCCGCCGCCCACGGTGACCACGCGCGACACCAGCGGCTTGCCGAAGCGCACCGCGCGGCACACCGCGAGCGCGGTGCCGACGTTGTGCACGCTGACGCCGATCTCGGCGGAGAGCTTGCCGGCGGGGATCTCGCGCCCCGTCACGGTGGTGACGAGCTGCTTCTCGGAGCCCATCGGGTAGCGCGAGGGCACGCGCAGCACGTGGATGCCGGGATGGGCCGCGGCGGCCGCGCGCATCGCCTCGAGCGCCTCGGGCTTGTTGTCCTCGATCGCGATCACGGTGCGTTTCGCGCCCAGGCCGTTGGCGATCAGGCGCACACCCTCGACCACGTAGCCGGCGCCCTCGCGCATCAGGCGGTCGTCGCAGGTCAGATAGGGCTCGCACTCGCCGCCGTTGAGGATCAGCGTGTCGATCGGGTGGCGGTTGCCGGCGTCCAGCTTGACCGCGGCCGGGAAGGCCGCGCCGCCCAAGCCCACGATGCCCGCGTCGCGCACGCGCGCGGAGACCTCGGCACGGGTGAGCGCGAAGGGGTCGACCGCCGGCTCGGTCTCGATCCAGCGCTCCTCGCCATCGGGCTCGAGCGTGATCGTCTGCACCGGCAGGCCGGAGGGGTGCGGCGCCATGTGGTCGCCGATCGCGATCACCCTGCCCGACGTGGGCGCATGCACCGGCGCCGAAACCGAACCCTGGTGGCGGGCGAGGCGCTGGCCCTTGAGGACGTGGTCGCCGACCTCGACCTCGGGTGCGGCCGGTTCGCCGATGTGCTGCTGCAGCGGGATGTACAGGCGCTGCGGCAGCGGCAGGCGGGCGATCGGATGGCAGGCGGTGGGGTCCTTGTTCCCTTCGGGATGGATGCCGCCGCGGAAGCGGAAGATCTTCATGGTGCGTGGGGTTCCGGTGTGCTTGCGGCGGGCGTTCAGGCGTGTCCCACGCCCGGCTTGTGCCAGCGCCAGTTGCGCAGGGTGACCGGGATGCCCTCGAGATCGATGCCGCCGGTGGGGCAGACCTCGGCGCAGGCGCCACAGCCGATGCAGGCCTCTTCGAGGACCACGTGGAGCTGCTTGGTCGCACCCAGGATGGCGTCGGTCGGGCAGGACTTGATGCAGCGCGAGCAGCCGATGCAGGCGTCGGTGCGCACGCGCGCCAGCAGCGGGCCGCGGTCGGGCAGGTTGCCCGGGTCGAAGGTGGCGCCGAGGATCTGCGCCAGCTTCTCGGCGACCGCACGCCCGCCCGGGGGGCACAGCGTGACCGGCGCGTCGCCCGCGGCCACCGCGGCGGCCGCCTGTGCGCAGCCGGCGAAGCCGCACTGGCCGCACTGCGAACCGGGGAGGGCCTCGGCGATGCGCTCCACCACCGGGTCGGTGGTCGCTCCCAGCCACTGCGAGGCGAGACCGAGCAGCCAGCCCAGGGCGAGGCCCAGGGCGGCGACCGCCACTACCGAGAGAATCATCGTCATCGTCGTGCTCCTTGCGCGTTCGTGGGGAGGTTTCAGCGCACCGGCAGGCCGGCGAAACCCATGAAGGCCAGCGACAGCAGGCCGGCGGTGATCAGCGCGATCGGCGCGCCGGCGAAGGCGGCGGGCACGTTCGCGAGCGCGATGCGCTCGCGCAGGCCGGCGAAGAGGAGGATCACCAGCGTGAAGCCGAGCGCCGAGCCGGCGCCATAGAGCATGCTTGCGACCAGGCCGTTGCCCTGCTGGGTGTTGAGCAGCGCCGTGCCGAGCACCGCGCAGTTGGTGGTGATCAGCGGCAGGTAGATGCCCAGGGTGTGGTGCAGCACCGGACTGGCCTTCTGGATCGCCATCTCGGTGAACTGCACCACCGCGGCGATCACCAGGATGTAGGTCAGGATGCGCAGGTGCAGCATGTCGAGCGGCTGCAGCAGGGCGTGCTCGACCACCCACGCCGCGCCCGAGGTGAGGGTGAGCACGAAGGTGGTGGCGAGCCCCATGCCGAGCGCGGTCTCGAGCTTTCCCGAGACCCCGAGGAAGGGGCACAGGCCGAGGAAGCGGACCAGGATCACGTTGTTCACCAGGGCCGTGCCGAGCAGTAGCAGCAGATATTCCTTCATGTCGGGATCAGGTTCCTGCAAGCGGTTCGAGTGGCATGCAAGTTCATCTTAATTGACGTTGACGTTAACGACAAGTAGAATTCGTTCCGCAGTGTCGCAATCCGTCCCGCACTCCGCCTTGTCCTGGTGCTCACGGATCGCTTCCCCCAGTCGCAGCACAGCCCTACCAAGCCGGAGGAGTCCGCCATGCCCAATGTCACCGCCGTCATGTCCACGCCCAACCCGCTGGCGAACAAGTTCATGCTCGATGCGCCGCTGTATACGGGCGCGCCGCGTCATTTCAGCGCCGGTGTCGCGGTCGTCGGCGACACCCTGGGCGAGAGCCTGCTGGCGGTGCCCGGCGTCGTCGACATCTATTGCACCGGCGGCTTCATCACCATCACCCGCGACCCGGGCACGCCCTGGTCGGCGATCGAGCCCGCGGTCACCGAGCTGATCGAGGGGCACAAGGCGCGCCGCGTCATCGGCATCGCCAACCCGGCAGGACCGGGTGGGGCGGCGGGCGCCGCGATCGGCGCAGGCGAGGCCGTGGCCGAGGAGCCGGTGGAGGTCGAGGCCGACGATGCCGAACTGCTGATGCGCATCAACCAGATCCTCGACGAGCACATCCGGCCCTTCCTCGACCAGGACGGCGGCGGCCTCGACGTGGTCAAGCTCAAGGAATTCACCCTGACGGTGCGCTACAAGGGCGCCTGCGGAGGTTGTCCGTCGTCCTCGACCGGGACGCTGTTCGCGATCAACAACCTGCTGCAGAACTATGTGGACGACCGCCTGCTCGTGGAGCCGATCTACTGAGCACCTGCTGCGCGACCGTCGCACAGCGGCTGCGCCGCTTCGGATGCGCGGGAGACGACCTCCGGGTAGTAGCACATGAAGCCGGTCGCGCAGTGTTCGTGCGCAGGCCGCAGGTTGCGCGCACGGGCCATCACCGCCGCGGGGGCTTCGCCGTTGTCGTGGGCGTCGAGGATCCGCCGGACCATGCGCACGCTGGCGAGCTTGCGCTCGGGCGGACCCTCGCGGCCGGCGATCTTGAGCGCGTGGATGCCGCCGCGCCCGAACGCCGGGATCGCGCACAGGCCGCAGGGGCCGAAGGGCAGGCCGTCGGCGGTGGTGGTGAAGCCGCAGGAGAAGCGGTACCACAGCCAGCGCCGATAGGCCTCGTCGTTCTCCTGCAGGCGGGCCGCGAGCGCGGCCGAGAGCGGCCGGCCGTCGCGGTGGCGGTGCGCGTAGGCGTAGCGGTCCAGGCAGATCGGCCCGCCGAGCGCGCCCGGGAGGTGCAGGGTGTTGCAGCTGCCTTCCTCGTAGACGCAGCCGTCGTTGAGCACGAAGGCCTCGATCTCCAGGTCGGGCACTGCGGCGGCGATCTCCGCGGCCTCGTCGAGGGTGATGTCGCGCGGCAGGATCAGCCGGCGCGCGCCGAGCTCGCGGTAGAGGCGGGCGCCGTCGGCATTGCGGCAGGTGGCCACCGAGCTGACGTGGATGCGCAGCTCCGGCTCGGCTTCGGCCAGCGCCAGGAGCAGGCCGGGGTCGCTCGCGATCACCGCATCGCCCCCCATGTCGACGTAGCGGTGCGCGATCGCGAGCGCGAACTCGATCTGTTCGACCGAATACTGCTGTGCGTTGAGCACCAGGGAGAGCTGTACGCCATTGCGGTGGGCGAGCGCCACCGCCTCGGCGAGCGCGGCCAGCGAGGGGAGGTTGCCGCCGGGACGGCGGTTGGCGCTGGCGCCACCGAAGCGCTCGGCCCACTCGCGCGGCGTCACCCCGCAATAGAGTTCGTCCGCCCCGGCGCGCGCCAGCGCGGCGATCTCGTCGAGTTGCCGGATGGGGGCGACGATCTTCATGCGCGTTTCCTCACAAGGTCTCGCCGGGCACGATCAGGCGCGCCACCCGGCCCGCCGCGACAGCGCTGGCGAGCGTGGCGAGGTTGGCGGCGGAGTGGCGGCAGAACACGGTGTTGCCCACGTGCAGGGTCTCCCAGGCGTCGTGTGTACCGTCGCGTGTGCGCTCGGTGCGGGCGGCGAGTCCGAGGCATTCGTGGTGGCAGAAGGGCCGCGCCGCGAACCGCTCCGGGCCCTCGCGCGCGAGACCTGCGGTGCGGCACATGCGTCCCTTGGCGACGAAGGCGAAGGGCAGGTGCACCCCGAGCGGCAGCGGCACGCCCGCGAAGCTGTCGGCGGACGCGAAGAGCGGCAGGTCGATCTCGACGCGTGCGATCCCCAGGCGGGCGAGCAGGCGCCGGGTCCAGGGCGAGGCGAAGCCGTGCGCGGCGGGCGGTGCGTACTGCGGGTTGCCGAGGCGCGGGTCCTTGAGCATGCGGCACAGGATGCGGCCGGCGACGGCCTGCAGCAGCGGATGGCGCTCGCGCAGGCGCAGCGCCACCCCCCAGTCGTTGACCACCACCTCCGCGCCCGGCGGCAGCAGGGCGAAGAGCGCATCGAGGGCGCGCAGGACCTCGGGCGAGGCCACCGGCGTGCGCAGGCAGACCTCCAGCCCGGCCACGGACGCCTCGGCGAGCGTGCGCGCGAGCTGCGCGGGCTCGGGCAGCAGGCGCTCGCAGAATTCGCTGCCGACGTGCAGCCGCGTCGGGCGCAGCGGTGCCAGCCAGGCCGCGAGCGCCTCGTCGTGCAGGGTGGCGGACCAGAATGCCGCGCGTGCGGGCGTGTCCGCACCCAGGCGCTCCAGTGCGCGCGGTCGCACCATCGCCACCGCGATCGCCACCCCGGTCGCCGGCAGCGCAGCCAGGGACGGAGGCGACGCCGTGCTCGCAGCAACGCTCGCACTTGCCGGCGCGGACGGGCGGCGCAGGAAGCCGAGCGGTGCGGACATTCAGGCGGCGGGGAGGTTGATGTTGAAGAGCTGCGGGCGGGTGTATTCGAGCAGCCCCTCGAGGCCGAACTCGACGCCGAAGCCCGACATCTTGCAGCCGCCAAAGGGGCAGTGCGGCAATACCTCGGCATGGCCGTTGATCCACACCGTGCCGCACTCGAGGCGGTTCGCCAGCGCGCGCGCGGCCTCCAGGTCGCCCGACCACACCGAGCCGCCGAGACCGTTGGTGCTGGCGTTGGCGAGCCGCAGCGCCTCGTCCACGTCGCGGTAGCGGATCACCGGCAGCACCGGGCCGAACTGCTCCTCGTCGACCAGCCGGGTGCCGTCGGCGATGTCGGCGACGATGGTCGGCGGGTAGAAGTAGCCCTTGCCGGGCAGCGGCTCGCCGCCGCACAGGATGCGGGCGCCGGCGGCGCGTGCATCCTCGACGAGCTCGCATACGCGCTCGAACTGGTCGCGGTTCTGGATCGGCCCGAAGCTCGTGCCCTCGTCCAGGCCGCTGCCGAGCTTCTGCCGCGCGGCGATGGCGACCAGGTGCCGGCACATGTCCTCGTACTGGGACTCGTGCACATAGAGGCGCTTGAGCGCGGCGCAGGTCTGTCCCATGTTGAGGAAGGCGCTGCCGAACACCCCCTCGGCGATCGCGCCGATGTCGGTGCCCGGCAGCACGATGCCGGCGTCATTGCCGCCCAGTTCCAGTGTGAGCCGCTTCAGCGTGTCGGCGGCGTTGCGCATGATGTCCTGGCCGGTGCGCGTCGAGCCGGTGAACACGATCTTGTGGATGCCGGGGTGGCCCGAGATCCCGCGCCCGAGCGCTGCGCCGCCGGCCACCGCATTCACCAGCCCGGGCGGCGCCACCTCGTCGATCAGCTCGACCAGGCGCAGGGTGTTGAGCGGGGTCAGCTCCGAGGGCTTGATCACCACCGCGTTGCCGGCGCGCAGCGCGGGCATGATGTGCCACACCGCGATCATCAGCGGCCAGTTCCACGGCGTGATCGATCCCACCACGCCGAGCGGCCTGCGGTGCAGCTCGATGCGCTTGCCCGGGCGGTCCTCGATCACCTCGACCGGCAGCTCGAGCGCGGCGGTGGCGCGCGTCCATGCGACCGCGCCGCCGACCTCCATGTGCGCGAGCGCGAGCGGCTTGCCCTGCTCGCGGACGATGATCTCGGCGAGCTCGGGCGCGTTCTGTTCGATGCGCGCGGCGATCGCTTCGAGCAGGGCGCGGCGTTCCGCGCAGGAGCTGTGCTGCCACTGCTCGAACGCGCGCGCGGCCGCCGCCACCGCCTCGTCAAGCTGCGCGGGGGAGGCGTTCGGGCACTCGGCGAAGGCCTCGCCGAGCGCGGGGTCGATGACCGGCAGGGTGCCGCGGTCGCCGGCGACCTTGCGGCCGCCGATGACGAGGGAGGGCGTCTTGTTCATGGATCGGATCCTGGCAGGAGTTGGAAGGCGTGGTGACGGGCTCGCGGGTCGGCTGCCGCGGCCCTGCCTGCGTCGATGGGAAGACTAGCCCGGCGCTGTAAACCAGCTTTTCACGATTTGTGCGGAATTGTGCGCAGTTGTAGCGTGCGCGGCGCGAGGCGGGCGGCCTCAGCGCGCCGCGGCTTCGAGCGCAGCTTGCGCGTCCCGGGGGTCGAACGCGTGCAGCGCCGCGATGCTGTCCTCGAACAGCGTCCGCAGCGCGCCGGCCTGTGCGCGCAGGTCGGCCGGGAGGGGCGTCGCCTCGAGCTCCCGGCAACGCGTGGCGAAGGCGGCGAGGCCCAGGTTCGCGGCCATGCCGACGAGCCGGTGCAGGCGCTCGCGTTGGGTCGCGGGGTCGGCGCTCGCGGCGAACTCGGCGAGCCCGGCGCGGCCCTGGGTGGCGAGCATGTCCATCATCGGCCGCACGCGCTCGTCGCCGAGGCGGGCGAAATGGGTGGCGAGCAGGCGCGTGTCCATCAGGGCGCTCCCCGGTGCCGCGGCGGGCGGTACGGGGGGCTCGCGCAGGCTGCGGATCAGCTCGTCGAAGTCGAAGGGCTTGCCGACGACCGCGTCCACGCCGGCCGCGCGGTAACGCGCCACCTCGTCGGTGGTGATCGAAGCGGTGAGCGCGACGATGCGCGCGCGCGCCTTGCGCGCGTCGGGGTGGCGGCGGATGCGGCGTGCGACCTCCATGCCGTCGAGGTCGGGAAGGTGGATGTCGAGCAGGATCGTGTCGAAATCCTCGCGCTCGTGCAGCTCGAGCGCGCCGTAGCCGTCGGCCGCGAAGCGCACGGTGTGGCCCTCGTCCTCGAGCAGCGTGCCGGCGATGCAGCGGTTCAGTTCCACGTCCTCGACCACCAGCACGTGCAGGCGCGCCTCGCCGATGGCAGCGTGTGGACGCGGCGATGCCCGTGGCGCCGGGGTTGCGAGGGGGTATTCCAGTTCGCAGGCGAAGGTGCTGCCCTCTCCCGGGCGGCTGCGCACGCCCAGGCTTCCACCCTGCAGGTCGACGAGGCGCCGACAGATCGCCAGCCCCAGGCCGGTGCCGCCGAAGCGGCGGGTGATCGAACCGTCGGCCTGGGTGAATTCGGTGAAGATGCGGCGCTGCGCCTCCTCGGCGATGCCGATGCCGCTGTCCTCGATCTCCAGGCCCAGGCGGCAGCGCCCCGCGCGCGCCGACAGGCACCGCGCGCGCACCGCGACGAAGCCGCGCGCGGTGAACTTCACCGCGTTGCCGGCCAGGTTGAGCACGATCTGGTGCAGTGCGCGACGGTCGCCGAGCACCCCTCCGGGGAGCGCCGGATCGATCTCCAGGCGCAGCACTAGCCCTTTCTGTGCGCTCATCGTCGCCAGCATCGGACGCAGGGCGGCGAGCGCCTCGGCCGGCGAGAAGGGCGCGGACTCGAGCGTGAGCTGCCCGGCCTCGATCTTGCTGAAGTCGAGCACGTCGTCCAGGATCCCGAGCAGCGTGCTGCCCGAGGCCCGGATCGCGTCCACCCATTCGGCCTGGCCCGGCGCCAGCCCGGAGCGCGCGAGCAGCTGCGCCATGCCGAGGATGCCGTTCATCGGCGTGCGGATCTCGTGGCTCATCGCGGCGAGGAAGTCGCTCTTGGCGCGGCTGGCGGCCTCGGCGCGCTCGCGTGCGAGTTCGGCGCGCTCCTTGGCCTTGCGTTCGCCGATGTCGGTGAGCGAGCCCTCGTAGCAGCGCAGCCGCCCGCCGTCGTCGAGCACGCGGCGGGCCGAGATGGAGACCTCGACCTCGCTGCCGTCGCGCCGGCGCCAGCGCGTCTCGAAGCCGACCACCTTCTCCTCCATGTTGAGGCGGCCGAGGAAGCGGCGCTGGTCCTCGGCGCGGGCGAAGCACTGCGTGCTGACGTCGGTGATGCCGGTGAGGAACTCTGCCGCGCTGTCGTGGCCGAGGAGGCGGACCAGCGCGGGGTTGGCGGACAGGAAGCGCCCGTCGGGATCGACCCGGAAGATGCCCTCGATCGCGTTCTCGTACAGCGAGCGGTAGGCCTGCTCGGATTGCTGCAGGCCGAGGTAGAGCTTGGCGTTCTCGATCGAGATTGCCGCCTGCGCGGCGAGGATGCGCAGCGTCTTCAGGCGTTGCTGGTCGAAGATGTCGCGGCCGAGGCGGTGCTCGAGGTAGAGCAGGGCGGTGAGCTCGCCGTGGTAGAGGATGGGCATGCACAGCAAGGAGCGCGGCGCCTGGCTGCGGATGTAGGGGTCGTGCGCGAACATCTGCTGGCGCGGGGCGTCGCCCAGCACCAGCGCCTCGCCGGTGCGGGCGACGTAGTTGAGCACGCTGACCGGCACGCGGCTCGTCGCGGCTTCGAGGGCGAGGCTGCACATCAGCGTCGAGCCCTCTTCCAGCCCGGCGATCGCCTCGACGCGCAGATGCCGGTCGCGGCTCAAGGCGAGCGCGCCGCGCTGGGCGCCCGCGCTCGTCAGCGCGAGCTGCAGCAGGCGCTCGATCAGGCGCTCGAGCACGATCTCGTCCGAAATCGCTTGCGAGGCCTCGATGACCGAGGAGAGGTCGAAGGAATGGTTGGTCTCGTCGAGGCCGCCCTGCATTTCGCCCGCGCCCGCGAGCCCCGGCGGTCGGGGCCACAGGCCGTATTCCTCGAGCTGCTCGTGCAGATGGACGACGGGGGAGTGGGCGCCGAGGCGCTGGTAGCGTCGGCAGGCGTCGTCGAAGCAGCTGCGCGCCACCGCGCGTTCGCCGGCATCGAGGTGGAAGCGCGCGGCGAACTCGCAGGCGAGCGCGGCGTCGAGCCAGAAGCCGCCCTGCTCCGCGAGCGCGATGGCGCGATCGTAGGCCGCCGCTGCACCGGGGCGGACGCGCACGCGCAGGCGTTCGGCCTCGATCAGCGCCACGCGGTGGGCGTGGTTGGCGGGCGCATGCCTCGCCTGCATGCGCACGTGGCGCACCAGGCGTCGCAGCGTGTGCAGCGCGCGCCGGCGCGCCTTGCCCGGTGGCGGCAGGGTGCGCAGCAGCGCGAGCGCATGCAGGCTGCGGAACCAGGTCGCGGTATAGGTGCCGCCGACATAGGGCAGGTGGGCTTCGCCCAGGGTGCATTCGGCGAGTGCGGCGGGATAGTCCGCATGCACCAGCGCGAGCAAGGCCTTGTAGAAGTGGTGCAGGCAGACCGCGGTGAGGTGGTTCCCGCGCCGATGCGCCTCGAGCATCGCCGCCTCGCGGTAATGCTCGCCGTCGAGCGCGGTGGGCGAGGCCGACGGCTCGCACAGCCGGGTGACCGCCTGAAGCGCCATGTAGCTGTATTGCAGGGACTGCTGCTGCCCGGTCTGTTCGAGCTGCACCAACTGCCCCCGCATGCGCCGGGCGAGGGCCTCGAGATCGTCGGCGAGCGGCACCGCGTACTGGATCGCGGCGGCGAGGCTGTACGCGGCGTACTCGAGATCGCCGCAGGCGAGCGCCTCGGCGTGTGCCTCGCGCAGGCCGTCGAGGGCGCACTGCAGCGGTTCGCGGTAGTGGCGCACGTAGCAGTTGAACAGCGACAAGGTGCGCTGGCGCCCCTGGCGCGAAGGGCGCGCCGCCTCCAGTGCGAGTGCCAGCGTGCCGGCGCGGTAGCCCTCGTCGATCGCGCCGAGCACGCCGCAGAGCACGCCGCCGAAGCCGGCGAGGGCCTGGGCGCTGGCGTCGGTGTGGCCGTGGCGCAGCGCGAGCTCGACCTGGCGCGCCATCACCAGCGGGCGCAGGGCGGAGCTGGAGAACTTGACGATGCCGAACATGCCTCCGAGCAGCGCCTGCGCGGCGAGCACGCGTGGCTCGGTCGCTGCGGGCATGTGCAGCAGTTCCTCCGGCGCGGTGTGGCGGATCAGCAGGCGGGTGCGCAGCAGTTCTGCCGCGATGCGCAGGCGGCCGGGCGCCGCGGGAAGATGTACGCCCAGACGCGCGAGGGTGTCGCGCGCGATCTCCAGCCCGGCGCCGAAGCGGTTGTGCGCGACGTGCGCCTGGATGCGGATCTGCTCGCAGCGTACGCGGTCGAGCGGAGCGTGCGCGTGCTCCTGGGCGGCATCGAGCAGGGCCTGCATGCGCTCGCCGTCGCCGCGGCTGTTGGCCGCATCCGCGGCGGCGAGGTGCAGGTCGAGGCACAGCCGGTGCTGCGTGCGCCAGGCGTCCGCGGGCAGCGCGTGGAGGCCGCTGTCGAGATAGTCGAGGGCCGACTCGAAGGCGGCGGATTCGCGCGCGCGCAGCCCGGCGCACAGGTTGAGGGTGGCGAGCGCGATGCGTTCGTCGGGGTCGTCGATGGCGCTGCGCGCGAGGTTGAGGTGGCCGGCGATCTCGAAGACCCGGCGGTCGAGCGCGCCCGTGTCGAGGTTCTGGCGCAGCAGGCGGCCGACGCGCAGATGGAGCTGCTCGCGCGCGTCGTCCGCGAGCAGCGAGTAGGCCGTCTGTTGCACGCGGTCGTGCGCGAAGCGATAGCGCGCGCGCCCGAGACGGTCGCGCTCGGGGCGGTCGCCGTCGTCGAGCGGCACCACGAGGCCCTCGCCGAGCGCCGGCACGAGGTCGTGCGCGAGCTGGCGCGCGCGCCCCTCGGCGACGATGGACAGGGTCTTGAGGTCGAAGGTGCCGCCGATGCAGGCCGCCAGCGGCAGCACCGCGCGCGTGCGTTCGGGCAGGCGGCGCAGGCGCTCGACCATGAGCTCGACCACGTCGGTGCTGAGCGCGCGCGCGCGGATCGCCGCTTCGTCCCATTCCCAGCGTTGGCCGTGGAAGCGGATCAGGCCTTCCTCGTGCACCGCGTCGAGGAGCTGGTTGAGGAAGAACGGATTGCCCTGCGTCTTCTCGTGGCAGGCTTCGGCCAGGCGCGCGCATTCGATCGGGCTGCAGCGCAAGGTGTCGGCGAGCAGCTGGCGGACCTGCGCGAGGTCGAGCGGCTGCAGGCGCAGTTCCACCGGCGGCAGCGCGCTCCTGCGCAGGTGCTCGACGAACCCGGCGAGCGCATGGCCCGGCCCGATCTCGTTGTGCCGGTAGCTGCCGACGAGCAGCAGGCGCGGCAGCCCGGCGTGGGTCGCGAGCGACTCGATGAGTCCGAGCGAGGCCGGGTCGGCCCATTGCAGGTCGTCGAGGAAAAGCGTGAGCGCCTGTCCGGGCTCGGTGAGCGCGTCGATCAGGCGCGAGAACAGATGCAGGCGGCCCTGCTCGTCGAAGCGGTGCTGGCCGGCCGGCGACGTGCCGGCGTCGGGCACGACGAGGCCGAGTTCGGGCAGCAGGCGCACCAGCGTGCCGAGGTAGCCGCCGAGCTGCTCGCGCAGACGGCTGCCGAGGGCCGCGAGGCGTTCGCCCGGCTCGGTGAGATGCTGACGGACGAGCTCGCGCAGCGCCTGCAGCAGCGCGGAGTGGGGTGGGTTGCGGCGGTACTGGTCGAACTTGCCGCTGGCGAAGTGGCCGTGGCGCTCGAGGACGGCACGGCGCAACTCGTGCACCAGGCTGGACTTGCCGACCCCGGTGTAGCCGCTGATCAGCACGATCGCGCGCCCCCCGGCGGCGCACGCCTCGACCCGACCCTCGAGTTCGGCGAGCTGGGCCGTGCGGCCGTAGAGCCGCCTGGGCACCTGGAAGCGCGCGGAGACGTCGCGGCTGGCGAGCACGAAGTCGTGCGCCGCCGGCTGTTCCCGCCGCTGCAGGCACTCGCGCAGGTCGTGCACGATGCCGTGCGCCGACTGGTAGCGCTCGGAGGCGTCCTTGGCGAGCAGCTTCAGGACCACGGCGGAGACCGCCTCGGGGAGCAGGCGGTTGATGTGGTGCGGCGGGCGCGGCTCGCGGGCGATGTGGCAATGCACCAGTTCGAGCCCTTCGCGACCCGCGAAGGGCGGCTGGCCGGTGAGCAGCTCGTACAGGGTGGCGCCGAAGCTGTAGTAGTCGGTGCGGTAGTCGATCTCGCGGTTGATCCGCCCGCTCTGCTCGGGGGCGAGGTAGGGCAGGCGATGTCCCGCCAGCTGCGGCGTGTTCCAGTCCGCCTGCTCGCGCAGGAAGCGCGTCGCCATGCCGAAATCGACCAGCAGGGGCGCGCCGGACGGGGTCACCAGGATGTGGTCCGGATTGATCTGCTTGTGGATGACGCGGGCCTCGTGCAGCCTGCCGAGCAGCTCGCACACCCGGATCATCAGCGCCAGCCAGTCGTGCCATTCGCGGCTGCCGGGCCGCATCGCCTGGCGCAGCGAATGCGCCTCGCGGTCGGCGAACACCAGCGCCGGGCCGCGCTCGAACTCGAGCTGCTCGAGCGCCTGCGGAATGCCTTCCAGCTCGAGCGTGCCGAGCAGCTCGAACTCGTGCTGCAGGCGTGCGGGCGCCCCGGGCGCGCAGCGTCCGCGATCGAGCTGCTTGACGATCACCGGCGCGTCGCGCCCCGGCAGCAGCACGCGGCTCACCGTGCTGCAGCGCCCCTGGTAGAGGCGCTTGAGCAGGCGGTATTGCAGCGGGGGCGCGTTCATCGCGGCGGCCGGCGCGGGTTCAGTCGAGCTCGCCGGCGAAGAGGTAGCCCGCGCCGTGCGCGGTCAGGATCAGGCGCGGGTCGGCGGGGTTGTCGTCGAGCTTGCGGCGCACGCGCCCGACCAGCACGTCGACCGTGCGGTCGTTGGGCGTCCACTCGCGGTCGTGGATCGCATCCATCAGCTGGTCGCGCGACAGCACCTGGCCGGCGTGGCTCAGCAAGGCCATCAGCAGCTTGAACTCGCCCTGGGGCAGGCGCTCGATGCGGCCGTCCGGGGAGACCAGCTGGCGCTTGTGCGGGTTCAGCGTCCAGCCTTCGAAGCGGAAGCAGCCTTGCTCGGCCTCGCGCGTCTCGCTGCCGGCGCATTGCGCCACCCGCCAGAGCAGGTTGCGCGCGCGCACCAGCAGCTCGCGCGGGTTGAACGGCTTGGTGACGTAGTCGTCGGCGCCGAGCTCGAGCCCGACGATGCGGTCGATCTCGTCGTCGCGCGCGGTCACCAGGATGATGCCGACGCGCGAGGCGGCGCGCAGCTCGCGGGTGAGCGTGAGCCCGTCCTTGCCGGGCAGGCGGATGTCGAGCAGCACGAGCGCGATGCGCTCCTGCTCGACGCGCTGCAGCAGGTCGTCGGCATTGTCGCTCGCGGAGACGCGATAGCCTTCCTTCTCGAAATAGCCGACGAGCAATGCGCGCGAGACGGGGTCGTCCTCGACCACCATGATGTGCGGCATCGCGGGTGTCTCCTTCGACATCGATCCTCCTTCGTTTGGGGTCGAACGTTCGCTTGTCGTGCGCGGATGATCCCCCGAATCCCCGTCACCGGCAATCCGTCGCGAGAGGGCGTGCGTGGGATGTTGCGCGGCGTTTACATTCGCGCACAACTCGGCACATCGGCCGCCAAGTTCGTTTACCGGACGGCCTTATCGTGTCCGTCATCGGAAGTCCGGCGGGCCGCCACGGCACCCGCCCGGGCCGCATGCGCAACGGAGCGAGGAGCGAAGGCCTTGGAAAAGGAAAGGAACATCACGTCGATGATCGCGGCGGGGCTGCTCGCCCTGGCGGCCGTGGTCGGCGCGCCGGAGCGGGCGCTGGCGGCGGACGGCGCGGCGCTGCTGGCCGCGAACTGCCTGTCCTGCCACAGCGCACAGGGCGGCAGCATTTCCCGCGTCGAGGGCCAGCGCAAGACCCCCGAAGGCTGGCAGATGACGATCACCCGGATGCAGGAACAGCACGGCGCGAAGGTCTCGGCCGAGGACAAGCGCCGCCTGATCAAGTACCTGGCCGACACGCGCGGGCTGGCCCCGGCCGAGACGGCGGGCTGGCGCTATCTGCTCGAGCACGACAACAACCGCGTCGAGACCATCGACGGGCGCTACCGCGACATGTGCGCGCGCTGCCACTCCGGCGCCCGCTTCGCGCTGCAGCGGCGCAGCGAGGACGAGTGGAAGCTGCTGATGCACACGCACATCGGCCTCAACCCGACGCTCGAGTTCCACTCGCTGGCACGCGACCGGCAGTGGTTCCCGCTCGCGGTGAACGAGGTCGCCCCCGCGCTGGCGCGCGACTTCGCGCTCGATGCGCGCGCATGGAAGGCGTGGCAGGCCGCGCCGCGCACGGCGCTGGACGGCAGCTGGCGGATCGCCGGCTTCCTGCCCGGCAAGGGCGCGTTCGAGGGACGGATGCGCGCGAGCGCGGCCGGCGAGGACCGCTACGAACTGGCGATCGAGGGCCGCTACGCCGACGGGGCCCTGCTCTCGGGGCGTGGCGTGGCCACGGTGTACACCGGCTACGAGTGGCGGGGCAGCGTCGACATCGACGGCGTCGCGCTGCGCCAGGTGATGGCGGCCGATGCGCGCGGCGAGCGCATGCATGGGCGCCAGCACTTTGCCGATTCGCGCCGCATGGGCGGGGCGCTGAGCGCGCTGCGCGAGGGTGCCGCGCCGATGGTGATGGCGGTGATGCCCGCGCAGCTGCGCCGCGGCGAGACCGCCGAGCTGACCGTGGTCGGCAGCGGGCTGGCGGGGGCGGTGTCGCTCGGCAAGGGCGTGCGCGTGCTCGAGGTGGTCTCGCGCAGCCCCGACCGCGTGGTGGTGCGTGCGCGTGCCGAGGGCCGTGACGGGCTGAACGACGTGGCGGTGGGCAGCGCGCGCGGCAAGGGGCTGCTCGCAGTTTATGGGCGGGTGGCGCGCGTCGAGGTCGAGCCGGCCAACGCGATCGCGCGCGTGGGCGGGCCGGGCGATGCGCAGATGCAGAAGGTGGGCGTCGCCTACCGCGCCATCGGCTGGGCGGCGGGGCGCGACGGCAAGGCGGGTACCGCCGACGACCTGCGCCTCGGTTACCTGCCTGCACGCTGGTCGATCGAGGCCGCCGACGAGGAGGCCGAGAAGGCACACGATGCGGACTTCGTCGGCCATATCGGTGCCGACGGCGTGTTCGTCCCGGGCGATGCGGGACCGAACCCGGCGCGGCCGAAGTCGCTCGGCAACACCGGCCGGGTGAATGTGGTCGCCACGGTCGAGGCCGCGGGCGCGACGGTCGAGGGGCGCGGCAAGCTCGACGTCGCGGTGCCCGACTTCGTTCAGCGTGCGCTCGATTGAGCGCGGGGCGGATCCGATGACGACCCTGACCCTGATCCGGCCCAACCTGCACCGCGTCGACAGCGCGGGCCGGCAGCTGCTGTTCCATGTGCCGAGCAGCAGCCTGTTCGAGCTCGATGGCGCCGCGCGCGACGTGCTGGCGCTGTTCGACGAGCAGGCCACGCTCGAGACCGCGACCCTGGCCGATCGCCTCGGTGGCCGCCACGATGCGCTCGCCCTGCGCGAGACGGTGGACGAGCTGCGCCAGCTCCACGTGCTCGCCGAGCACGGCGAGGACGGCCCGATCGAGCCGCCGCCGGACCCGCCGACGCGCTTTCCCCTCGACACCCTGGTGCTCAACGTCAATACGGGCTGCAACCTGAGCTGCACCTATTGCTACAAGGAAGACCTCAGCGCGCCGGCCAAGGGCCTGCGCATGAGCCTGGAGACGGCGACGAAGGCGATCGAGATGATGCTCGTCGAGTCGCCCGGCAAGCCGAAATACACCCTCGTCTTCTTCGGCGGCGAGCCCCTGTCGAACATGGGCCTGATCCGCGCGGTGGTCGACTTCGCCGAGCGCCGCTTCGCCGAGGTCGGCGCGCGCGTGGATTTCACCCTCACCACCAACGCCACCCTGCTCACCGCCGAGATCATCGACTGGCTGGACGCCCACCGCGTGGGGGTCACCGTGTCGATGGACGGGCCGCCCGCGGTGCATGACCGCAACAGGCGCAGCTTCGGCGGCGAGGGTACCTACGACGTGGTGCGGCGCAAGGTCGACCTGCTGCTCGCGCGCTACCGTGCGCGCCCGGTCGGCTGCCGGGTCACGCTCACCCGCGGCATCACCGGGGTGGTGCCGATCTTCGAGCACCTGCACCACGAGGTCGGCTTCGCCGAGGTCGGCTTCGGCCCGGTGACCTCGGGCGACATCCAGGCCTTCAACCTCACCGCCGAGGAGCTCGCCGAGGTGTTCCACGGCCTCAAGGCGCTCGGTCGGCGCTATCTCGACGCGGCGCTGCGCAACCGCAGCCTCGGCTTCGGCAATCTGCACCAGCTCATGACCGACCTCCACGAGGGCAACAAGAAGCGGCTGCCCTGCGGCGCCGGGGTCGGGCTGCTCGCGGTCGATGGCAAGGGCGGGCTCAACCTTTGCCATCGCTTCACCGGCTCCGCGCTGCCCACCTTCGGCGACGTCGATGCCGGCATCGACCGCGCCCGCCTGGGCGCCTTCATCGGCCGCCGCCTGGACCGCAACGGCACCGGCTGCGCGACCTGCCGCATCCGCAACCTCTGTTCCGGCGGCTGCTACCACGAGAGCTACGCCAAGTACGGCGATGCCGCCGCGCCTTCCTATCACTACTGCGAACTGCTGCGCGACTGGATCGACTTCGGCATCGAGACCTACGCGCGCATCGTCACCGAGAACCCCGGCTTTTTCGCCGCACACGTTTCCCCGCGGAGGACCGCATGAAGCACCTGAAGTCGCTCAACAAGAAGGCGCAGCGCCTGGACGCCGCGGAGGGCAAGCCCGAGGCGATCGAGGAGGTCGTCGCCATGCAGACGGTGGTCGGCTGCACCGCGACCACCGACCCGGGCTGGGAGATCGACGCCTTCGGCGGCGCCGCCTCGCTGTGCCAGCCGATGGAGGCCGACCTCTACGGTTGCGCCGACTCGTGCTGGTGGCCGGCGCAGGTGCCCGACACCATGAGCCATTACCCGGACTGGGGCGACGGCAAGGCCGATGCGACCAGGGACTGGCGCAAGCTGGACGGCATCTTCGAGGACAAGATCTGAATGGGAGCGATCCTCATGAGCCTCATCCCCGACCTGCGTGCGCTGCGGGCAGCCGGCGCGATCGCCGCCGCGGCGCTCGCGACCGCGTGCGCGACCCCGGCGCAGAAATCCGCGACGAGCGACGCGGAGTACCTGCTCACCGTCACCCGCCCCGGCCTGCTCCACGTCATCGACATGAAGACCGACCGCATCGCGCGCAGCTGCGAGCTGCCCGGCAAGTTCGGCTCGGGCGCGCTGGTGCCGACGCGCGACGGCCGTCACGCCTTCGTGCTCGGCAACCTGTGGGAGGACGTGTACGGCTTCGAGCTCGAGACCTGCAAGCTGGTGTTCTCCGCCCGCCAGTCGGAAGGCGACGTCACCGTCAAGACGGTGCAGTCGCTCGCGGTGAGCGCGGACGGCAGCGAGCTGTACACCGTGCAGAACCCGGTGCGCCGCGGTGCCGACCGCTTCGAGGTGCTGCCGCCGCGCCTCGCGGTATATCGCATCGCCGACGGGCTGGACGCCAAGCCGGTGCGCAGCTTCCCGGTCAAGCGCCGCATCACCAAGATCGCCGCCACCGCCGGCGGCGAGGTGATCCTCGGCGGTGCCGACGTGGAGGCGATCGACGTGCGCAGCGGCGCGGTGCGCACCGTGTCGGCGCTGGCGAGCTGGGACCGCGGTCCGCGCTGGCTGACGCCGGACGCGTTCGCGATGCACTCGCAGGGCGAGCATCTGAACGAGTACGTGATGCCCTACGTGACCGCGAAGTTCGCCGACGACCGCCAGGACATGGCGAGCGCCGAATGGTGGTGGGGCATGAGCCGGGTGGACCTCGCGACCGGCAAGGCCGAGGCGCGCGAGATCTTCCCCTTCGAGTTCGTGATCTTCTCGCTTGTCGCCGATCCGCGCGATCGCAACATCCTCTACGGCGCCTTCAATACGCTCTCCAGGCACGACATCGAAAAGCGCGAGACGCTGAAGGTGGTGGAGCTCGACCACACCTACTACAGCCTGCAACTGTCGCGCGACGCCTCGCGTGTTTACGTCGGCGGGGCGGGCAGCACGATCAGCATCCACGACAGCGGCACGCTGGAGAAGATCGGCACGATCCAGCTCCCGGGCGACATGTCGACCGCCGACGTGCGCGTGGCCTGGCGGCGCCCGTAGTCGCGGTGCGTGTTTCCCTGGCGCCTGACGGGGGCCCGTACTATATGTTCAGCAGGAGCCGGCCGCTGCCGCGACCGGATTCGGCGAACGCCGCTTGCTGCGGCGAGTCGCGGCCACGTCAGGGAGGGATCCGCCATGACCCGAACGCCCAAGGTGTGCTTCGACCGGGTGCTGCCCCGGGACCTGATGCGCTTCCAGACCACCATGCCCGACCGGCCGGGCCAGGTGCGCGGACTATCGCCGATCGGCAAGACCTGGATCAACGGCTCCACCCTGCATGTGCGTTTCATGGGTGGAAGCGCGCAGCACAAGAAGAAGGTGCAGGAGCAGGCCGCGTGGTGGACGGCGCACGCCAACCTGCAGTTCGTGTTCGACGACGCCCCCGCGGCCGAGATCCGCATCACCTTCGACGAGAACGACGGAGCCTGGAGCTACATCGGCACCGACGCGAAGAGCATACCGGTCAACGAGCCGACGATGAACCTCGGCTTCCTCGACGGCGGTACGGCGGCGCACGAGTTCGGCCATGCGATCGGGCTCGCGCACGAGCACCAGAACCCCGCCGGCGGCATCCAGTGGAACGAGCAGGCGGTGATCCGCGCCATGGCGGGGCCGCCCAATCACTGGAGCGAGACCCAGACCCGGCACAACATCCTGCGCAAGTACGCCGCAAACCAGGTCAACGGCACCGACTTCGACCCCAAGTCGGTGATGCTGTACTTCTTCCCTGCGGAGTGGACCCTCAACGGCGTGGCGACCTCGCGCAACGAGGTGCTGTCGGAGCTCGACAAGCAGTTCATCGCCGGCGCGAAGATGTATCCGCGCGCCAAGCCCGGCGTAACGGGCGAGGTGACCGAGCTGAAGGTCAACGCACGCCGGCGCACCGCCGCCAGCATCGGCAAGTTCGGCGAGGAGGACGTGTTCCGCTTCCGCGTGACGCAGCCCGGGCGCTACGTGGTCGACACGCGCGGTCCGACCGACGTGTACATGAAACTCTTCGGCCCCGATTCACCGACCGCGCTGATCGCGGAGGACGACGACTCCGGCCTGGGCAGCAACGCGCGCATCGCGACGGATCTGGTCGAAGGCGAGTATTTCGTGCAGGTGCGTCACTGGAATCGCGCCAGCGGCGTCGGGGATTACACCGTGGCGGTGCGCACGGCGAACTGAGTCCGCATGCGCGGCCGGCCGTTTCAGCCGGCCGCGAGCAGCAGGCGGCCGAGCAGCTTGCGCAACTGCACGCGTTCGGCAGGATCGAGATCCTGGAGCACGCGTTCCTCGTGGGTCCGGACCTGCGGAATCAGGCGCTGCAGCAAGTGCCGGCCGGTAGCGGTGAGATGCAGGGCGTTGGCGCGCCGGTTGTCCGGTGCGCGCACGCGCTCGACCAGGCCGCGTGCCTCGAGCTTGTCGAGCACCGACACCACGCTGGAGCGGTCGAGCTGGATCGCGTCGGCGAGCTGGGTTTGCTTCATGCCCGGATTGGCATCGATCAACACCAGCACGCCGAACAGGGTGGGGGTGATCTCGGCTTCGTCCATGCTCGTGCAGAAGTCGCGGAAGATGCCGATTTGCGCGATGCGCAGGCGGTAGCCGATCAGCTCGGGGAGCATCCCGAAGCGGATGCCCTCCGGCGGGGTCTGCGCGCTCGTTTCGTCGTTGCCACGGCCCATCGGTCGCTCGACTCGGGGTTGAACAAGCGTGAAATTCTAACAGGCGGAGCGCGCGGCGCGGGCAAACCTGGCGGCCCGCGCCAGGACGAGGGCGCGCGGATCGCTTGCCGATGCGCGGCAGGCGTGGGGACGCGGCCCGCCGGCGCACCTCATCCCGCCCCGCCACCGTCTGTTCGCCCCACCGCCTGGTGAGCGCCGATGCCCACACCCGCTTGCTCGCCCTTGCCGCCCGCGGCACCCGATGCGGCCCCGGTATCGGCGGGCCTGCCCGGGCCTGTCCAGGTGGGCGACGTGAGCGATTTCGGCAGGGGGCTGCTTGCCTGGAATGCGACCTACGAGCAGCTCGCACCGGGCTGCTTCGAGGGCGGCGCGGAGGAGTTGTGGATCGACGACGGCCTCGAGGTCCTGTGGGAGACGGGCAACCGCTCGGTGTGGACCGCAGGCAGCAATCGGGCGGGCATGGTGTCGCTCGGCATTCCGGTGGCAGGCGGCGGCGCCGGCATGTATTGCGGCGTTCCGATCCAGGACGGGGCGGTGTCGTGGCTTCCGGGCGGCGGAGATTTCGAGATCTTCTCCCGCGAGCGCATGGATATCGTCTCGGCGACGGTGTCCGAATCCCTGCTGTGCGGATTTGCCGCCAGCGACTCGCCGCGGACCGCGGAGGCATCGCTGCAGCGCCCGTTTCTCCAGCAGCAGCCGAGGCGTGCCGGGATGTTGCGCCGCGCGCTGATCGAGATCGTCGTCGTGGCCCGCCGCCAGCCCGGCCTGCTGGAGATTCCGGCGAGCAGGGCGGCGATGCGCGACTGCGTCCTGTCGCTGATGCTCGATACGCTGGATCGGGCCTCGGAGCGTCCGACGGCGGACCTGCGTCCGAGCGTGAAGGCCTGGATCGTGCGCAAGGTGCGCGAGCTGGCGCTCGAGCGCCCGAGCGAGCCCCTCCAGATCGCCGACATCTGCCGCAGCCTCGCGGTGTCGCGGCGCTCGCTGCAGTACGCGTTCGAGGACCTCGTCGGGATGGGGGCGGTGGAGTTCCTGCGCAACGTGCGCCTGAACGCCGTGCGGCGCGAGCTCCGTGTTGCGACCGGCAGCCCCGATGAACCGATCGCCGCGATCGCGGCGCGCTGGGGCTTCTGGCACATGCCGCGGTTCGCGGCGTACTACCGGGCCCTGTTCGGAGAGCTGCCCTCGGAGACGCGTCGGCGAGAGGGTGGCAGCACGCCGCACGGTCCCGGTTGAGCGTTTGCTGCACTGCGTCGGCATTTCCATGCCGATTGCGGATACCGTCCCATGCATCGGTCCTCCTAATCTCCACATCACGACTCGGCCAGCTGGTGCGAGCGCAACACGCCGCGGACGCTCATTCCAGAGCATGGACAGCGGCGACGGAGGAGATCGGAGATCATGGAATACAAGACCTCTGCGGCGTCGGCCGCGGGCGCCGACGACAGTGCGCGGCGACGGTTCCTGAAGCTGGCATCGACGGCTGCGGCCGCTTCGGTGTTGCCGGTGGGCGTCGGCGCGGCGGCGCCCGCGCAGCCCGGCTACGACGTGGTGGTGGTGGGCGGCGGCTTCGCCGGCGTCACCGCCGCGCGCGAACTCGCCCACCGTGGCGCGAGGGTGCTGCTGCTCGAGGCGCGCAATCGTCTCGGCGGGCGCACCTTCCATGCGAACTTCGGCGAGCGCAAGGTGGAACTGGGCGGCACCTGGATCCACTACACCCAGCCCCACGTGTGGGCCGAGGTGATGCGCTACGGCATGGAGATCGCCGAGACGCCGGGCGTCGCCCATCCCGACCGCGTGCTGTGGATGTCCGAGGGCAAGGTGCTGGAGATCCCGGTGATGGAGAACTGGGCGCTGCTCGAGGACGCGCTGAAGCGCTTCCATGCCGAGGCGGGCGAGGTCTTCGAACGACCGTTCATGGCGGGCCTGTCGGCCGCCGGGCGCAAGCTCGATCACCTCTCCATCGCCGACCGCATGGCGGCAATGGACATGAGTCCGGCGCAGCGCGACCTCATGAACGCGATGATGGCCACCAACTGTCACGGCCCGATCGCGAGCGGCGCCTACACCGAGATGCTGCGCTGGTGGTCGCTGGTCGATGGCGATGCGGCGCGGCTGCTCTACAGCTGCGCCCGCTACAAGCTCAAGGACGGGACCTCGACGCTGATCGAGCGCATGGCCGAGGACGGCGGCTTCGACGTGCGCCTGTCGACCGCGGTGGTGGAGCTGAGTCAGGACGCCGCAGGCGTGAGCCTGGTGACGGAGGCGGACGAACGCATCTCCGCCCGCTTCGCGGTCGTCGCGGTGCCGGTGAACACGGCCGGCCAGATCGAGTTCTCGCCGCCGCTGCGGCCGGGCAAGACCGCGATGGCGAAGGAGCACCATGCGGGCAAGGGGCACAAGCTCTATCTGAAGGTGAAGGGCCGGCTGGAGACGCTGATCTTCTTCGCGCCCGAGACCGAGCTGTTCACGATGGTGTTCACCGACCAGCCGGGCGAGGACGGCGGCGTGCTGGTCGCCTTCGGTCCGCCAGTCGACGGCAGGGTCGATCTCAACGACCCGAAGGCGGTCGAGCCCTTCGTGCGCCGCTTCCTGCCCCACCTTGCGGTCGAACAGGTGCTCGGCTACGACTGGGGGCTGGATCCGTATTCGCGCGGCACCTGGTGCACGCTGCGTCCGGGGCAGTTCGGCAAGCACCTGGAGGACCTGCGTGCCCGCGAAGGCCGGGTGTTCTTCGCCGGGGCGGACATCGCCACCGGCTGGCGCGGCTTCATCGACGGTGCGATCGAGTCCGGCCTGCAGGTCGGACAGGCGGTCGCGGCCGAGCTGCGCGGTCGCGCGTGATGGGAGCCGGCATCATGAGCAGATCCGTCCCGCTGCGCGCCGTGGTCGCGATCCTCGGCGTGCTCGCCGTGCCGGCACCGGCGCTTGCCGCCGACATCGGCGAGTCCGGCTTCGTCCAGTGCGCCGCCTGCCATCCCGCCGCTGCAGGGCAGCCCCACGGCGTGGGGCCCAACCTGCACGGTCGCTTCGGACAGGCGATCGCGGGCACCCCGGGTTTCGTCTTTTCCCGCGCACTCCGGAAGCGCGAGGGGGTGTGGACGGAGGCGGAGCTGGACCGCTGGCTCGCCGATCCGCAGGCCTACGCGCCCGGGACCAAGATGGCCTATGCGGGCCTGAAGGACCCGGCCCAGCGCCGGGCGGTGATCGAGTACCTGAAGACGCTGCGCTGAGGAAGGCGGGCCGGTGGGGCAGGGCCGTGGTGGCCTCCGCTACAACTGCGCACAAATCGGCACATTTCGCGGAAATGCGGTTTACACCGCGTCGCTATGCTCGACACACCATAGGCCTGCAAGGCTGGCGGGAAGGCGGGCCCGGTCGGCCGCTGCGCAGCGGTGGCGTCCTCGGTGACCGCCTGCCGCTGCCGACAAAATCAGAAACGTGGAGGAGACACTCATGAGGTTCTGCAAGCTGACTGCGCTCGCCGGCGCCCTGCTGGCCAGCCACGCCGCCCTGGCCGCCGACGCGGCGAGCCTGGGCACCACGCTGACCCCGCTCGGCGGCGAACGCGCGGGCAACGCCGACGGCAGCATCCCGGCCTGGACGGAAGGCTCGGCGCTCGAGCCGGGCTGGAGCTACGGCAAGCCGCGCGCCGACTACTTCAAGCACAAGGGCGACAAGCCGCTGTTTACGATCGATGCCGCCAACGTCGACAAATACGCCGGCAAGCTCACCGAGGGCCAGGTCGCGGTGATCAAGGGCTTCAAGAACTACAAGCTCGAGGTCTATCCGAGCCGCCGCTACTGCTCCGCGCCCGACTTCGTGCAGGCCAACACCAAGGCCAACGTGGGCATGGCGAAGATCGGCGCCGACGGCTGGAGCCTGGCCGAGGCCACCGTGCCCGGCATTCCCTTCCCGCTGCCGCAGAGCGGCATCGAGGTGCTGTGGAACGCCAAGATGAAGTACGCCGGCGTCGCCCTCGACATGAAGGCGCTGTGGGTGATGCTGTCGCCGCGCAGCGGCGGCAGCGACTGGATCGAGGCCGGGTCCACGCAGACCTATTACTACCCCTGGGGCAAGAAAGGCTCGAACAAGCTCAGCGAGCTGCCGCCGGTCGAGTACCACACCTACTTCAACTACACCTCGCCCACCGCACTGGCCGGCCAGGCGCTGGTGATCACCTCGTACCTGAACAAGACCAGCGACACCTTCTACTACTTCCCCGGCCAGCGCCGCGTGCGCCGCATGCCGAGCTACTCCTACGACGCCCCCCAGGTCGGCTTCGAGAACCAGTACACGCTCGATGAGCCGCGCGTCTTCAACGGCACGCCCGACCGCTTCGACTGGAAGCTGGTGGGCAAGAAGGAAATGTTCATCGGCTACGGCAGCTTCGGCATGTACGACCCCGCTGCCGACCGCCGCAAGGTGGTGACGCCCGACGGCGTGGATCCGAAGGCGACGCGCTACGAGCTGCACCGCGTCTGGGTGGTCGAGGCCACCGCCAAGGACGGTGTGCGCCACGTCGCGCCCAAGCGCCGCTTCTACTTCGACGAGGACTCCTGGGCGCTGATGGGCGCGGAGGACTACGACGCCCAGGGCAAGCTGTGGAAGGTCCGCGAGAGCTTCCTGATTCCGGTCGCCGAAACGGGCGCCTGCGACAACCCGGCCTTCGTGCAGTACGACCTCGTCTCCGGCCGTGTGCTCTTCGACCAGGCGGGCATGGGTGCCGGCAAGGACATGGTCTGGGCGGTCGAGGCCGACGATCCGAAGTACAAGGACGCCTTCTACACCCCGGACAACCTGCGCGCGATCAGCGACCGCTGAGCCCGCTCCCTCCTCTTTCTTCCCGACCATCACCCGGGCGCGTGCGCCGGGCCGTCATGCGGCCCGGGCGGGGCGTCCTGCGGAGAACGATCATGACGACACATCTGAAGAAACTGGTGCTGGGGCTGGCCATGGCCGGCATCTGTGCGCCGGCGGCGTACGCCTTCCAGTTCGAGGCCGGCTCGGTGCGCGGTTCGCTCGATTCCACGCTGACCGCGGGCTTCGGCAAGCGCGTCGAGGGCCGCGAGTGCAGCCACCACGGCGATCAATCCACCCCCTGCGGCGCCGATGCCAACACCGCGGTATGGGGCAACGGCGACGACGGCAATCTCAACTACGACAAGGGCGACCTGTTCACCACCCACCTCAAGGGCTCGCACGAGCTGCTGCTGAGCTTTCCCGACGAGTGGAAGTTCATGGGCCGGGTGGGCTGGCTGTACGACTTCGTCGCCGACGACACCGCGCGCACCCCGCTCGACGGCGACGCCAAGCAGGCGGTCGGCCAGTACGTGCGCCTCTACGACCTGTGGGTGAGCAAGGAATTCGACCTCGGCGAGCGCCGCGGCCGCGTGCGCTTCGGCAACCAGGTGGTGAGCTGGGGCGAGAGCCTGTTCATGATCGGCGGCATCAACTCCAACGTGGCGATGGACCTGCAGCGCCTGTCCTCGCCCGGCGTGCAGCTGAAGGAGGCCTTCCTGCCCTCGCCGGCGCTGTCGGTCGCCGCCAACCTCGGCAGCGGAGTGAACGTCGAGGCCTACTACCAGTTCCAGTGGAAGCCCTACAGCTTCCCGCCGGCGGGGACGTATTTCTCGCAGAGCGATTTCTTCGACAAGGGGCGTGACAGCCTGATCTATTTCACGCCGGATGCCGCCAGCCGGATTCGTACGCCGGGTGATCCGCTTTACGGCAAGACCCTCGCCGCGGCTCGGGAAGAAATGCTGAACAGTGAACTCACGGCGATCCCGGTCGACGCCGACGACGAGCCGGGCGACTCCGGCCAGTTCGGCGTCTCGCTGAAGTACCGGCCCGAGGGCATGGACGTCGATCTCGGCCTCTACTACCAGCGCTTCCACGACAAGACCCCCAACCTTCAATACTGGAACGCGAACGGTGCGGCTCGCATGTACTTTCTGGAGGACCGCGAGCTCTACGGCATCAGCGCCAACACCTCGGTGGGCAACTGGGCGGTGGGCGCCGAGTTGTCGTATCGGCCGGAGGATGCGGTTTCGCTCGGGGCCTGCCAGGACATCGGCTTCGGGTCACCCGATCAGTGCGACGGCTCGATCGACGAGGAGCGCTACCAGTTCCACCTCACCGGCATCCTCAGCCTGACGCCCGGCGACCACGGCTGGTTCCTCGACCTGATGGGCGCGCAGACCGGCACCTTCCTTGGCGAGGCGGTGGCGATCGCCTATCCGGGGGTGAGCAAGGACAAGGCCTACGTGCGCACCCGCAACGGCGTGACCTACCAGCAACTCCCCGCCGCCGGCGCATGGACGCACGACAGCGGCGTCGGCGACAAGCTGTCCTGGGGCTACATGTTCGACTTCAGCCTGACCTACGACAGCACCCTGATCCCGGGCTGGCAGGTGATCCCGGGGGTGTTCTTCTCGCATGCGGTCAATGGCAACACGCCCAACTTCATGGCCAACTGGATGGAGGGGGCGAAGTCGGCCAACTTCTATGTGCTGTTCAACCGCAACCCGATGACCTGGCAGGCCGGCATCAACTACACCCGGTTCTGGGGCGGCGACTACAGCTTCAGCGCGCCCTACAAGGATCGCGACTTCGTCGGCGGCTTCATCTCGCGCAACTTCTGAGGAGCACCCCCGGGGGCGGCGAGCGCCGCCTCCGGCCCGCTGTCCCGTTCCAATCCCGATCGGTAGCACCCGCCCATGCTCAATCCCTTCAGCGTCAGCGAGGTCGACACCTTCCTGACCCGCTACCTGCGCCTGCTCGAGGCGGTGTGCTTCCGCTTCCGCGGCACCATCCTGGTCGCGCTCATGTTGTTCACCGCGCTGATGGGCTACTTTGCCCTGCAGCTGCGCATGGACGCCGGCTTCGAGAAGCAGATGCCGATCGGCCACGAGTACATCCAGACCTTCGACAAGTATCGCGAGGACGTGCTCGGCGCCAACCGGCTGAACTTCGTCGTGAAGGCGCGCAGCGGCGACATCTGGACCCAGGCCGGGCTGGAACGCCTGTACGAGGTCACCCAGGCGGTGAGCTTCCTGCCCAACGTCGACCGCCTCGGCGTGCAGTCGCTGTGGACGCCCAACTCCTTCGTCAACGAGATCACCGAGGAGGGCTTTCGCGCCGATCCGCTGATCTCGGGCACCATCATGCCGCGCGACCTCACGCCCGAGATCATCGCCGGCATCCAGCGCGCGGCCAGCCAGGGCGGCTTCATCGGCACCCTGGTGGCGCGCGACCAGACCAGCGCGATGATCGTCGCCGAGCTGCACGAGCGCGACCGCGAGGGCAAGGCGCTCGACTACGTCGCCTACAACCGCATCCTCGAGGAGCTGCGCGCGAAATTCGAGGACGCGCAGTTCGAGGTCCAGATCATCGGCTTCGCCAAGCAGATCGGCGACATCGCCGACGGCGCCTCGGCGGTGCTCGAGTTCTGCGCGATCGCGCTGCTGCTGACCGCGCTCGCGGTGTACTGGTACTGCCACTCGGTGCGCTTCACCCTGCTGCCGATCGCCTGCTCGCTGACCTCGCTGGTGTGGCAGTTCGGCACCCTCAGGCTGCTCGGCTACGGGCTCGACCCGCTCGCGGTGCTGGTGCCCTTCCTGGTGTTCGCGATCGGCGTCTCGCACGGCGTGCAGCAGATCAACTTCATCGTGCGCGAGCTCTCGCACGGCAAATCGAGCGACGAGGCCGCGCGCGCCAGCTTCACCGGGCTGCTGATCCCGGGCACGCTGGCGCTGGTCACCGCCTTCGTGTCCTTCATCACGCTGATCCTGATCCCGATCCCGATGGTGCGCGAGCTGGCGATCACCGCCTCGCTCGGCGTCGGCTACAAGATCGTCACCAACCTGGTGATGCTGCCGCTGGCGGCCTCGCTGTTCACCTTCACCAAGGAATACGCCGACAAGGCCGTGCTCAAGCGCGAGCAGCGCTCGGCCTGGCTGCGCACGCTGGCGCGCGTGGCCGAGCCGCGCAACGCGGCGATCGTGATCCTGGCGACCCTGGCGGTGTTCGCGGTGGCGGTGTGGCAGAGCCACGACCGCGTCATCGGCACGGTGCAGCCGGGCGCCCCGGAGCTGCGTGCGGAGGCGCGCTTCAACCGCGACGCGGTGTCGATCGCCTCCAGCTACGACACCGGCCTGGACTGGCTCACGGTCATCTTCGAGGCGCCGCCCGACGCCTGCGACGACGTCGCGGTCGGGCGCTATCAGGACCGCTTCGTCGCCGAGATTCAGTATGTGCCGGGCGTGCTGTCGGCGCTGTCCTTCTCCGGCCAGCTGCGCACCTACAACGAGGGCTACAACGAGGGCAACCCGAAGATGTCCGTGGTACCGGGCGACCCCGGCAACTACGCCGCGCTCGCCACCGAGATCGGCCGCGTGCGCGGCTTCATGAACAAGGACTGCAGCATGACCGCGGTGCACCTGTTCCTGTCCGACCACAAGGCGACCACGATCAACCGCGTGATCGACGCGGTGAAGGACTTCCGCGAGCGCGACCGCGAGCCCGGGCTGACCATCCGGCTGGCCTCCGGCAACGCCGGCGTGCAGGCCGCGGTGAACGAGGAGGTGCACAAGTCCGAGCTGCCGATGATGCTCTATGTGTACGCGGCGATCATGGTGCTGGTGGCGCTGATGTACCGCGACTTCCGTGCCGTGGTGGCGTGCTGCCTGCCGCTCACCGTGGGCACCTTCATCGGCTACTGGTTCATGAAGGAGCTCGAGATCGGCCTCACGGTGGCGACCCTGCCGGTGATGGTGCTGGCGGTCGGCATCGGCGTCGATTACGCCTACTACATCTACAACCGCCTGCAGCTTCACCTCGCCCGCGGCGAGAACATCGTCAAGGCGCTCGAGCACTCCATCCTCGAGGTCGGCACCGCGACCATCTTCACCGCGATCACGCTCGCGGCGGGGGTGGCGACCTGGATGTTCTCGGAGCTCAAGTTCCAGGCCGACATGGGCAAGCTGCTCGCCTTCATGTTCATGGTGAACATGGTGATGGCGATGACTGCGCTGCCGGCCTTCGCGGTGTGGCTGGAACGCCTTTTCCCGCGCAAGGGGCCGGTGCGTGCGCCGGGCATCCTGGCGCACTGACTGCGGAGTGGACATGAACGCCTTCTCGACGCCGCGCCGCGTGCGCTTCTTCGCGACCCGCATCGCGGCCTGCTGCGCGGCGCTCTGCGCGAGCCTGGCGCCCGCTGCCGGCGATACGTCGGTGCACGGCGCGGCCGCCGCTGCCGCCGCCTTCGTACCGCGGCCTGCGGTGCGCTCGGCCTTCGCCGAACGCAGCATGATCCTCGACGCGACCCGTGCGGGCCCCCGCCTCGTCGCGGTGGGGGAGCGCGGCGTGGTGCTGCTCTCCGACGACGACGGCGCGCACTGGCGCCAGGCGGGCAAGGTGCCGGTCGACGCGACCCTGACCGCGGTGAGCTTCGCCGACGCGCGCGAGGGCTGGGCGGTGGGGCATCTCGGCGTGATCCTGCACAGCGCCGACGGCGGCGAGACCTGGAGCGTGCAGCGCATCGACCCTGTCGAGGACAGGCCGCTGTTCGCTGTGGCGTTCACCGACGCACGCAACGGAGTCGCGGTCGGGCTGTGGTCGCTGATGCTGCGCACCCGCGACGGCGGCCGGACCTGGGAGGCGGCGGAGCTGCCGCCGCCGCCGGGCGACACGCGCGCCGACGCCAACCTGATGAGCGTGTTCGGCGATGGGGAGGGGCGACTATTCATCGCCGGGGAGCGCGGCCTGGTGTTGCGCTCGCTCGATGGCGGCGCGACCTGGAGCTATCATCCGACCGGCTATCGCGGCACGTTCTGGAGCGGCACCGCGCTCGCCGACGGCACGCTGATCGTCGGTGGCCTGCGCGGCAGCGTCTATCGCAGCACCGACAACGGCGAACACTGGCAGCGCGTCGAGACCGGCTCGCAGAGCTCGGTCACCGACCTCGTCGCCTTCGACGGTCGCGTGCATGCGGTCGGCCTCGACGGTGTCAGCCTCGACAGCCGCGATGGCGGGGCGAGCTTCGCGGTGGAGCGGCGGGCGGATCGCCTGTCGCTGACCGCCGCGGTGGCGACGGCCGGTGGTGTGCTGCATTTTTCGCGCGCTGGCCTGGTGCGCTGAAACGGGTGGGCGCGCAATTCAGGCGCCGTATCGCGGCTCGCGCCGCTCCTGCGGAGAACCGCTTCCGCCGTGCGGGAGCGCCGCAGGGCGCGAACGGTGGCTTGCAGCAGCGATGACGCGGGATCCATGCGCCGTATCGCGGCTTGCGCCGCTCCTACGGAGAACCGCTTACGCCCTGTAGGAGATGTAATGGACGCCTCCCTCCCGCCTCGGGTGCTGACAGGTGGAGCCCTTCAATGAGAAGAGCCCTCCAGTTACCTGACGGCATCGATGTGCCAAAGTGGTGGTGTCGAAACGACCACAAACGGTAAGGAGGGCTCGAAATGAAGATTACGACATTCGGTCTGGACCTGGCAAAGAACGTGTTTCAACTGCACTGGGTAGAGCCGGAGACCGGTGAGGTCAAACGGCGTTCGCTCAAGCGCGATCAGACGATCAAGTTCTTCGCCCAGCGCAGCGCCTCGGTGGTGGCGATGGAAGCGTGCGGCAGTGCGCACTACTGGGCGCGCAAGCTGATCGAACTGGGACACGAGGCGCGCTTGATCGCGCCCCAGTTCGTGCGCCCGTTCGTTCGCAGCAACAAGACCGACGCGGCCGACGCGCAGGCGATCTGGGAAGCCGCCCAGCGCCCGGAGCGCCGGTTCGTGGCGGTCAAGAGCGTGCATCAACAGGCGGTACTGATGCTGCACCGGGTGCGCGAGCAACGGGTGAAGATGCGCACGATGCAGATCAACCAGCTGCGAGGTCTGCTCTACGAGTTCGGGGTGATCTTGCCCGCAGGGCGGCACAAGGCGATGCCACAGGTGACACAGGCGTTAGCTCGGCTCGAGGACACGCTGCCGGCGATGGCGCTCGAGGTGCTGCGCGAGCAGTGCGCGAGTATCGAGGCCCTGAGCGCCCAGATCGAGGAGATCGAACGCAAGCTGGCCGCGTGGCGCAAGGAGGACGAGGCGGCCAAACGGCTGATGCAGATGCCCGGCGTGGGCCTGCTCACGGCCACCGCTGCAGTGGCCGCGGTGGGCGATGCAAAGGTCTTCAGCAGTGGGCGTGAGTTTGCCGCTTTCCTGGGCTTGGTGCCCCGGCAAAGCGGCACCGGCGGCAGGGTGAAGTTGCTGGGCATCAGCAAGCGCGGCGACGGATATCTACGCAGGCTGCTGATTCACGGCGCACGCGCGGTCATCACCCACGCCAAGGCGCGTGATCCGTGGGTCGAGGCGCTACTGGCACGACGCCCTCTCAACGCCGTCGTCGTCGCCTTGGCCAACAAGATGGCGCGCACCATCTGGGCGTTGCTCGCCCACGGGCGGCATTACGAGCCGCGCGGGCAGGCGCTCGGGTGCGCTTGAGTAAAGTCGAAATTCAATACAGGAACTTAGCGTTGATCGTCCAAGGTTGCGCAGGTTGAAGCGAGCATGATGGCGAAATAGGTCGGACCGTGGGGAAACAAGCCTGGCACGGCGCTTGTCCTTCGAGGACGCGTAGGAGATGAGGCCTTCCCCAGCGAATTCCATCAGGGCCAGCAGACATCGGGTCTGCACTACAGGCCGGATATAAGACTGCAGCCAGATCCTTGATCGCCAGATGCAAACTTCGCTTGCCAAACCGGGAGGCGTCCATATAAGCGCCGCAAGGCGCGAACGCTGGCCCGCTCAGGCCGCCTGCGCCTTGGCGAGCTTGCCGAGCAGGCGCTGGCGGGTCTTGTCGACGCCGACCACGAAGCGGTTGTGGCGGCCGCGGGCGACCTCCTCGAGGGCGTCGCGCGCGCTGAACTCGAACACCACCGCAGGGCCATCGACCTGGACCAGCTTGACGGTGATCTCGATCCACATGCCGAGCAGGGTGGCGCCGACGTGGTCGAGCTCGACGCGGGTGCCGACCGAGTCCTTGCCTTCTCCGATGTGCTGGAGCAGCAGGTCGCGGCAGCACACCTCGATGTCGTAGAGCAGCGCGGGGGTGGAATAGACGCGGCACTCGTCGCCCATGAAGGCGATCGTGCGGGCGGCGTCGATATCGTACTTGCGGGTGAGGCTGAGGCCGGGTTGAAGGGTGTCGCTCATCGTCTGTCTCCGTCTGCGGGTGGTTGGGTGTGTGTTCGTGCTGCGGGGTGCTTGCGGGCTGGAATCACGATTGGCCGAAATGGCGGCGGATACGCTCGGCGTCCAGGCGGGCCTCGACGTGGCGCACCAGCGCGCGGGTGCCGCGCGCGACGTTGCGGAACACGCATACGCCGCGATCCATCAGGCCGGCGGCCATGGCGTCGTAGAGGCGGCCGGCGTCGACGACCGCGACGATCGGCTTGTCTGTGCGCGCCACCAGCGGCGGCAGGGTGTGCACCGTGCTCTCGGGGTCCGACAGGTCGTAGCCGGGGCGCAGCCTGCTCTGTTCGAGCGCGCGCACCATGGGGGCGGTGGGGTCGAGGCCGACCACGACCGCGTCGACCTCGGGATCCTCGATCATCGCGGCGGTGATGCGCACGTGGGCGTCGTCGTCGGCGCCCGGGTTCATGTCGAGCGGGTTGCGCACCTCGACCAGGGCGGCGAGCTTCTTCTCGGCCAGCACCGCCTCGATGCGGCCGACGGTGTCGGCGGACAGCGCGGCCATGCGCATCGAGAAGGTCTCGCCGACGATCGCGTCCGCGGCGCTCACCGCCTCGAAGCCGGCGCCGCTCGCCGCGGCGAGGCGGTCGCCGCCGATGCGCTTGGCGTGCAGGGTGCCGGCCATGTAGAAGAGGTCGTCGAAGACCTCGACGTCGTCGGTGACGGTGGCGCCGGCCTGGGCGAGCACCGAGGCGAACAGCACCGGGTCGCCCGCGATCGAGGCGGTGTGGCCCATCACGCCGGCCTGGCCGGCCTCGCTGCGGCCCGACTTGTACACCACGACCTGCTTGCCGGCGAGCACCGCGCGCCGCACCGCGCGCGCGAAGGCCAGGCCGTCGAGGTCGCGGAAGCCTTCGACGTAGATGCCGATGCTGTCGACGTCCTCGCGCGCGGCGAACCAGGACAGCAGGTCGCCGTGGGTGAGGTCGGTCTGGTTGCCCATCGCGATCATGTAGCGCGGGTCGAGCCAGGGGTTGTGCGAGAGCCGGGTGATCATGAAGGCGCCGCTCTGGCTCAGCATGACCGCGCGGCGTTCGGGTGCCTTCTGCGGCTTGGGCAGGCGCTCGAGCGGAATGAACCAGGAGTCGTAGCGCCCCGGGTGCGAGACCACGCCGAGGCAGTTGGCACCGAGGAAGATCGGCCCGCCGTCGCCGCACGCGTGCGCGGCGTTGATGCGGGCCGCCAGGTCGGCGGCGGGCGCGCGGCTCTTCGCGGTCTCGCCGAGGCCGCCCGGGATCAGCATGACGGCCTCGACGGTGCCGGCCGCGATGATCTCGTCGACCAGGGGGTAGACCGCGTCGGCGGCGACCGCGACGATCAGCAGGTCGAGCTTGCCCTCGATCGCGGCGAGGTTCTCGATGCAGGCGACGCCGTCGATCTCGCCGCCGCCCGGGCGGATCACGCACAGGCGCTCGGGCGCGCAGCCGCTGCCGAGCAGGTTGCGCAGGATGATGCGACCGAAGTTCATGCCGCTGGCCGAAGCGCCGACGATGCCGATGCGCTCGGGGTGGAGCAGGCGGTCGATCTTGTGGATTGGTCGTGCCACGCGCAGCGGCGGAGGGGCGCCGACGCTGCAGCGTGCCGCGACAACCCGGACAGCCTCGCCGTCGCAGGCGCAGTCCAGCGCCAGCTCCTGCAGCGCGGCCTGCGCGCCCGGGGCGTCGGGCAGGCCGCCCGCGGCCAGCTGCAGCGCGGCCTCGAAGAGGCGGGCGAGCGCCGCGTCCGGGG
>NZ_AMXD01000027.1 GCF_000310185.1 Thauera aminoaromatica S2
GGGCGGGTCGGAAGCGGCGGGCGCGGCAGGGGGCAGGGGGGCGCTGGCGGCCATGGGCGGACCCGCGCCCTCAGCGCTCGACGTGGCGCAGCGACAGGTCGAGCGCTCGTACGTCCTTGGTCAGGGTGCCGATCGAGATGCGGTCGACGCCGGTCTCGGCGATCGCGCGCACGCGCTCGAGATTCACGCCACCCGAGGCCTCGAGTTCGGCGCGGCCGGCATTGATAGCCACCGCCTCGCACATCTGCTCGAGCGTCATGTTGTCGAGCAGGATCATCTTCACGCCGGCATCGAGCGCCTCGCGCAGTTGCCCCAGTGTCTCCACCTCGACCTCGATGAACACGTTCGAGGGCGCGATGGCACTTGCCTGCTCGACCACCTCGCGGATGCCGCCGGCCGCGATGATGTGGTTCTCCTTGACCAGGATGCCGTCGTAGAGGCCGACGCGGTGGTTGGTGCCGCCACCGATCGCGACCGCGTACTTCTGCGCCAGGCGCAGGCCCGGCAGGGTCTTGCGGGTGTCGACGATCTTGGCGCGGGTGCCGGCCACCGCATCGACGAAGCGGCGGGTGACGGTGGCGGTGCCCGAGAGCAGCTGCAGGAAGTTGAGCGCGGTGCGCTCGGCGGTCAGCAGCACGCGTGCGCGCGCGGCGATCTCGCACAGGGTCTGCCCCGCCTTGACGCTGTCGCCGTCCTTGACGTGCCAGTGCACCACCGCCGCCGGGCTGAGCGCGGCGAACGCGGCGTCGAACCAGGCGGTGCCGCAGATGACCGCGTCCTCGCGGGTGATGACGCGGCCGCGCGCCTCGGTGTCCGGTGCGATCAGGCGCGCGGTGAGGTCGCCGGTGCCGATGTCCTCGGCGAGCGAGGCTGCGATGTTGCGCTGGATTTCGACGCGGAGCTGTTCGGAGAGCATGGGAGGACCTGCAAGGTTAGGCGGGAAGGGCGGCGGGCCGGGCGAGGCGGCGGCCAGGCACAGACGCGCCAGGCGCCGGGTGGCTGCGCCCGGTGGCGCCGCCGGGATGCTGCGATTCTAGCACCGGCGCGCTCAGCGCCCGGTCCGCGGGGAATGGGGGCCGGTGTTGCGCGGCTCGCGCTGCGCCTCGATCAGCCAGCCGTTGAAGACGCCACGGGCGGCGTCGATGGTCTCGCTCGCGCTCAACCCGACCGGACCGATGCCTTCGCGTGCGAGTCGGTCGGCTGCGGCACCGTGCAGGTGTACGCCGGCGATGAGCGCGGACTCGGGCGGCCAGCCCTGCGCGAGCAGGCCGGTGACGAGGCCGCTCAGCACGTCTCCCATGCCCGCGCTTGCCATCCCGGAGTGGCCGCTGCCGTTGATGAACCAGCGCTCGTCGGGTGTGGCGACGATGCTGCCACAGCCCTTGAGCACGACCAAGGCACGGTAGCGGCGGGCGAGTTCGAGCGCGGCACGCAGCCGGTCGGCCTGCACGCTTGCGGTGTCGCTGCCGAGCAGGCGGGCGGCCTCTGCGGGGTGGGGGGTGAGCACGGTGGCTGCGCCGCGCGTGCACAACACCCGGCGCAGCGCCGCATCGGCGGAGAGGAGGTTGAGCGCGTCGGCGTCGAGGAGCAGCGGGATCGGGCGCGCGAGGGCGTCGGCGAGCACGTTGGCGGACGCGCCCTGGGTGCCCAGGCCGGGGCCGATGGCGAGCGCGCTGAGGCGCTCGGGCAGGGTCTCGGCGCGACGCAGCATGAGCTCGGGGTGGGCGAAGTCGACCGCGGGGCCGGCGGGGTCGAGCAGGCCGACATAGACCCTTCCCGTCCCCAGCCAGAGCGCGGCGCGGCCGGCGAGTAGCGCGGCGCCGACCATGCCGGCGTTGCCGCCGAGGATGGCGGCGTCGCCGTAGAGACCCTTGTGGGTGTTGCGCGGGCGCGGCTGCAGCAGATGGCGGAACAGCGAGGATGCGATCGCGTAACCGCGCGCCGGCAGCCAGGCAGGGGCGTCGATCTCGATGCGCTGCACGCTGATCTCGCCGCAGTGGTCGGGGCCGTCGTTGGTGAGCAGGCCGGGTTTGAGGGCGATGAAGGTGGTGGTGTGGGTGGCGCGGAAGGTGGCGCCGAGCGGGCTGCCGGTGTCGGCGTCGAGTCCGCTCGGGACGTCGAGCGCCATGCGCGGGCAGGGTTGGGCGTTGAGGGTGTGGATCCAGCTCGCGTAGCGGTCTTCGATCGGGCGTCCGAGGCCGATCCCGAAGAGCGCGTCGACCACAAGGGCCCAGCCGTTGGCCGGCGCGGCGGGGAGGTCGGAGACGATGCTGCCGCCGGCGGCGAGGTAGTCGGCGTGCGCCTTGGCCGCCTCGGCCGGCAGACGCTCGGCCGCGCTGCAGAACGCGACCACCACCTCGCGCCCGGCCTGGGCGAGCTGGCGCGCCATCACGAAGCCGTCGCCGCCATTGTTGCCAGGGCCGCAGGCGATCAGGATCGGCCCGGGGCGATCCATGATCAGCCGTACCGCATCCTGCGCGGCGGCGCGCCCGGCGCGCTCCATCAGCGGCGGGCGGGCGTTCGGGATGAGTTTGTCCTCGATCTCGCGGATGCCGGCGACGGGGTAGATCGGACGCAGGGGGCTGAACATGACGGACTCCGGTGGGGGAGTCGGGATTCTACGTCCTCGGCTGCGCGCGCCCAATGCGCGCGGGCGCAATCTTGGCGGCCGGAGCGCGACCCGCGTCGCCCCTGCGGTGGCCTTCGGGTCGCTTCGGGCGACAGGCGCTCAGCCGGGCGGGCGGGGGCGGGTGGTCTCGCCGCGGATCTCGTGGAGGAGTTCGACCTTGCCGTCGTCGTCCGCACGCTCGAGGCGCACGGTGAAGCCCCACAGGCGGGCAAGGTGGCGCATGACTTCGTCGGTGCCGTCGCCGAGCGGGCGGCGGCGGAAGGGGGTGTGGCGCAGGGTGAGCGAGCGGTCGCCGCGCAGGTCGACGTTCCACACCTGCACGTTGGGTTCGCGCGCGCCCAGGTTGTACTGGTCGGAGAGGATCTCGCGCAGCTTGCGGAAGCCCCCGTCGTCGTGGATCGCGGAGACCTCGAGCTTGTCCTCGTGGTCGTCGTCGAGCACCGCGAACAGGCGGAAGTCGCGCATGACCTTGGGCGACAGGTATTGCGCGACGAAGCTCTCGTCCTTGAAGTTGCGCATCGCGAAATCGAAGGTTTCCAGCCAGTCGCTGCCGGCGATCTCGGGGAACCAGCGGCGGTCTTCCTCGTCGGGGTCCTCGCAGATGCGGCGGATGTCCCGCCACATCGCGAAGCCCAGCGCGTAGGGGTTGATCCCGCCGAACCAGCGGCTGTTGTAGGGCGGCTGCGCGACGACGTTGGTGTGCGACTGCAGGAATTCCAGCATGAAGCTGTCGGCGAGCAGACCCTCGTCGTAGAGGTGGTTGAGCAGGGTGTAGTGCCAGAAGGTGGCCCAGCCTTCGTTCATGACCTGGGTCTGGCGCTGCGGGAAGAAGTACTGCGCGATCTTGCGCACGATGCGCACCACCTCGCGCTGCCAGGGCTCGAGCAGCGGGGCGTTCTTCTCGACGAAGTAGAGCAGGTTCTCCTCGGGCTCGGGCGGGAAGCGCGCCTCGGCGCGGGCATCGGTGCGCAGTTCGTGGGCGGGCAGTGTGCGCCACAGGTCGTTGACCTGGCTCTGCAGGTACTCCTCGCGCTCTTGCTGGCGCAGCTTCTCCTTGGCGAGCGAGAGCCTGGGCGGGCGCTTGTAGCGGTCCACGCCGAGGTTCATCAAGGCGTGGCAGGAGTCGAGCAGCAGCTCGACGGCTTCCTCGCCGTGGCGCTCCTCGCACTGGGTGATGTAGTTCCGCGCGAACAGCAGGTAGTCGATGATGGCGTCGGCGTTGGTCCAGGTGCGGAACAGGTAGTTGCCCTTGAAGAAGCTGTTGTGGCCGTAGGCGGCGTGGGCGATCACCAGGCCCTGCATGGTGAGCGTGTTCTCCTCCATCAGGTAGGCGATGCAGGGGTTGGAGTTGATCACGATCTCGTAGGCCAGGCCCATCTGCCCGCGCTTGTACCCCTTCTCGGTGGCGAGGAAGTGCTTGCCGAAGGACCAGTGGTGGTAGTTGACCGGCATGCCCACCGAGGCGTAGGCGTCCATCATCTGCTCGGCGGTGATGATCTCGACCTGCACCGGGTAGGTGTCGAGCTTGTAGTGCGCGGCGGCCCGGGCGATCTCCTCGTTGTAGCGGTCGATGGCCTCGACGGTCCATTCCGAGCCGGAGGGGAGCGGAGCCTTGGCGGCGCGGCCGCGCGTGCGGGGGCGGGGGGTCTTCATGCGATCGTCTTCTTGAACAGTTCGCGGAACACCGGGTAGATGTCGGCCGGCGACTCGATGCGCTGCATCGCGAAGTTGTCGTGCGCGGCCTCGAGCTTGGCGTACTCGCGCCACAGGTTCTGCGGCTCGCCGGCGGTGATCTCGACGTAGGCGAAGTACTGGCACCAGGGCAGGATCTCCTTGCCGAGCAGGCGCCCGCACACCGGTGAGTCGTTGTCCCAGTTGTCGCCGTCGGAGGCCTGGGCGCCGTAGACGTTCCACTGCCCGTTGGCGTAGCGCTCGCGCAGGATGTTGCGCATCAGCTCGAGCGCGCTGGAGACCACGGTGCCGCCGGATTCGCGCGAGTGGAAGAATTCGTCCTCGTCGACTTCCTTGGCCACGGTGTGGTGACGGATGAAGACGACCTCGATGTGCTCGTAGCTGCGCGTGAGGAACAGGTAGAGCAGCATGAAGAACCGCTTGGCCATGGACTTGCGCTCCTCGTCCATCGAGCCGGAGACGTCCATCACGCAGAACATCACCGCCTGGGTGGTGGGGCGGGGCTCCTTGACGCGGTTGTTGTAGCGCAGGTCGAAGCGGTCGATGAAGGGGATGCGTTCGATGCGCGCGCGCAGCGCGGCGAGTTCCTCGCGCAGGTCGCGCACTTCCTCGCTGTCTTCGCCGGCGCGCGCGAGCGCTTCGTCGAGTTCCTGCTGCAGCGCGCGGATGCGTGCAGCCCAGGGCGAGCCGAGCGCGAGCCTGCGCCCGAGCGCTCCGCGCATCGAGCGCACGATGTTGATGTTCGCGGGCACGCCATCGGACGTGAAGCCGGCGCGCCGCGTCTTGTAGTCGGTGACCTTGGCGAGCTGGGTGCGGATCAGGCGGGGGAGCTCGAGGTCCTCGAAGAAGAGGTCGAGGAACTCCTCGCGCGAGAGCTGGAAGACGAAGTCGTCCTCGTGCTCGCCGTCCTGGCTCGCCTTGCCCTTGCCGGCACCGTCGCCAGCGCCACCGAGTGGGCGCTTGATGCGGTCGCCGGTGCTGAACTGGTCGTTGCCGGGGAAGACCTGCTCCCAGATGCCGCCCTTGCCGTGGTGCAGAGAGGGCTCGGAGAGATCGCGCGCGGGAATGGAGATCTGCTCGCCGTTCTCCAGGTCGCGGATGGAGCGGCCGTGGATCGCCTCGGATACCGCCTTGCGGATCTGCTGCTTGAAGCGGCGCATGAAGCGCTGGCGGTTCACCGCGCTCTTGTTCTTGCTGTCGAAGCGCCGATCGATGATGCGGACCATGTCTCCTCCCGGTGTCCGCGTCCGGCCGGGCTCCGCGCAGCGATGGCGCGGGCCGGGCCGGACCGTGGCTCGCGAATCAGGACGCCTTGCGCACGCGCAGGTACCACTCGCAGAGCAGGCGCACCTGCTTCTCGGTGTAGCCCTTGTCGATCATGCGGTCGACGAAGTCCTGGTGCTTCTTCAGCTCGTCGGCGCTGGCCTTGGCGTTGAAGCTGATCACCGGCAGCAGATCCTCGGTGTTGGAGAACATCTTCTTCTCGATCACCGCGCGCAGCTTCTCGTACGAGGTCCAGCTCGGGTTGCGGCCTTCGTGCTTCGCGCGCGCGCGCAACACGAAGTTGACCACCTCGTTGCGGAAGTCCTTCGGGTTGCTGATTCCGGCAGGCTTCTCGATCTTCTCCAGTTCCTCGTTGAGCGCTGCGCGGTCGAGGATCTCGCCGGTGTTCGGGTCGCGGAACTCCTGGTCCTGGATCCAGAAGTCGGCGTAGATCACGTAGCGGTCGAAGATGTTCTGCCCGTACTCGGAGTAGCTCTCGAGATAGGCGGTCTGGATCTCCTTGCCGATGAACTCGGCGTAGCGCGGGGCGAGGTATTCCTTGATGTAGCCGAGATAGCGCGCCTCGGTCTCGGGCGGGAACTGCTCGGCCTCGATCTGCTGCTCGAGCACGTACATCAGGTGCACCGGGTTGGCGGCGACTTCGCGATGGTCGAAGTTGAAGATCTTCGACAAGGCCTTGAAGGCGAAGCGGGTCGACAGCCCGGTCATGCCTTCGTCCACCCCGGCGTAGTCGCGGTACTCCTGGTAGCTCTTGGCCTTGGGGTCGGTGTCCTTGAGGTTCTCGCCGTCGTACACCCGCATCTTGGAGAAGATGCTCGAGTTCTCCGGCTCCTTGAGGCGCGACAGCACCGCGAACTGCGCCATCATCTTGAGAGTGTCGGGTGCGCACGGCGCCTCGGCGAGCGAGCTGTGGACGAGCAGCTTCTCGTAGATCCTCACTTCGTCGGAGACGCGCAGGCAGTAGGGCACCTTGACGGTGTAGATGCGGTCGAGGAAGGCCTCGTTGTTGCGGTTGTTCTTGAACGCGACCCACTCGGACTCGTTGGAGTGTGCCATCACGATGCCGTCGAAGGGGATCGCGCCGAAGCCCTCGGTGCCCTTGTAGTTGCCCTCCTGGGTTGCGGTCAGCAGCGGGTGCAGCACCTTGATCGGCGCCTTGAACATCTCGACGAACTCGAGCAGGCCGCGGTTGGCCAGGCACAGGCCGCCGGAGTAGCTGTAGGCGTCGGGGTCGTCCTGCGAGTACTGCTCGAGCTTGCGGATGTCGATCTTGCCGACCAGGGAGGAGATGTCCTGGTTGTTCTCGTCGCCCGGCTCGGTCTTGGCGACCGCGATCTGGCGCAGCACCGAGGGACCGAGCTTGACCACGCGGAAGCGCGTGATGTCGCCGCCGTACTCGTGCAGGCGCTTGACCGCCCACGGGCTCATGATGCCGCCGAGGTAGCGGCGCGGGATGCCGAAGTCGTCCTCGAGGATGTGCGCATCCTCGGCGGCGTTGAAGAGGCCGAGCGGGGATTCGTTCACCGGCGAGCCCTTGATCGCGTAGAAGGGGATGCGCTCGATCAGGCTCTTGAGCTTTTCGGCGAGCGAGGACTTGCCCCCGCCCACCGGCCCGAGCAGGTAGAGGATCTGCTTCTTCTCTTCCAGGCCCTGGGCGGCGTGGCGGAAGTAGGACACGATGTTCTCGATGACCTCTTCCATGCCGTAGAAGTCGCGGAAGGCCGGATAGAGCTTGAGGATCTTGTTGGAGAAGATCCGCGACAGGCGAGGATCGAGCCGGGTGTCGACCAGTTCGGGTTCGCCGATGGCCGCGAGCATGCGCTCGGCGGCGGTGGCGTAGGCCATGCGGTCGGTGCGGCAGAGTTCGAGATAGTCCTGCAGGGACATCTCTTCCTCGCGGGCCGCTTCGAAGCGTGCCTGGTAGGCGTTGAAGATGGACATGGTCGTCTCCTCGTCGGGCGCAATGCGGCGCGAAAGGGGCTGCCGCAAGGTGAAGCAGGATCGCGTCATCCGCCTGCTCGGCGGTGCCCGGCTCGCCGTGACGGGGTACCGGGTCTGTACATGAGAACCCCATGATGGGTGGGAGTTCCACCCCTTGCGGCGCTTTTTTCGTGAGCGGGCGTGGACTGTGTCACGACCCGCTACAGGGCCTTTCCCGGGCACGGGACAAGCGCGACGCCTGTGCTAGAATGCCCGACTCAGTTCAATGTGCTCACGCTGGCAAAGTGCGCCTCCGGTCCCCGCGAGTGTGCCGCAAGCGCCCGGCGGGAGCGTTTTTCAGACTTCTCAGGATCGACTCAATGGAGCAGAACCAGGTAACCCCGAGCGCGCTCGAGCGCCGTATCGACATCTCCGTTTCGCTCGCGGACATCGAGAAAGAGGTGGACGCCCGCCTCAAGCGCATGGCGCGCACGGTGAAGATGCCGGGGTTCCGCCCGGGCAAGGTGCCGATGAAGATCGTCGCCCAGACCCACGGCGGCCAGGCCCGCGGCGAAGCCGTCGGTGCGGCGGTCGAGAAGGCTTTCGGGGAGAAGGTGCGTGCCGACAACCTGCGCGTCGCCGGCTATCCGAGCATCGAGCCGAAGGACGGCGCCGCCGAGGGTACGCTGGAATTCACCGCCGTGTTCGAGGTGTACCCCGACGTGGTCCTGGGCGAGTTCGCCGGACGCAAGATCGAGCGCCCGGTGCTCGAGGTGGGTGACGCCGAGGTCGACAAGACCATCGAGGTCCTGCGCAAGCAGCGCACCAGCTTCAAGGCGGTCGAGCGCGCCGCCGTGCAGGGCGACCGCGTGGTGATCGACTTCACCGGCCGCATGGGTGGCGAGGTGTTCGATGGCGGCCAGGCGCAGGACTTCCCCTTCGTGGTCGGCGCCGGCTCCATGCTCAAGGACTTCGAGGATGCCGTCGTCGGCCTCGCGGCCGGCGAGGGCAAGACCTTCGACATGACCTTCCCCGAGGACTATCACGCCGCCGATCTGGCAGGCAAGCAGGTTCAGTTCGAGATCACCGTCAAGGCCGTCGAGGAGCCGGTGCTGCCCGAGGTGGACGCCGACTTCGCCAAGTCGCTGGGCGTGGCCGACGGCGACGTCGCCAAGCTGCGCGAGGAGGTCAAGGGCAACCTCGAGCGCGAGGTCAAGCGCCGCATCCAGTCCCGCCTCAAGGAGCAGGTGATGGACGCGCTGATCGAGGTCGCCCCGATCGAGGTGCCCAAGGCGCTGGTGCAGGCCGAGTCGAACCAGCTCGCCGACAACGCCCGTCGCGACCTCGAGATGCGCGGCCTCAAGACCAAGGACATCCCGGTCGATCCGTCGTGGTTCAAGGACCAGGCCGAGCGCCGCGTCAAGCTGGGCCTGATCATGGCCGAGCTGGTCAAGACCAGCGAGCTGCACGCCAAGCCCGAGCAGATCCGCGCCCTGGTCGAGGAAATGGCGCAAAGTTACGAGGATCCCTCGGAACTCGTGCGCTGGTATTACGCTCAACCGGAACGTCTGGCGCAGGCCGAGGCGGTGGTCATCGAAGACAACGTCGTCGAGTGGGTGTGCGCGAAGGCCGACACTTCCGACAAGGACGTGGCGTTCGACGAACTGATGGGCAACAACGCGGCCTGAGGTCGCAGAGGGTCTGACGAATGATGCAAGGAACACCCCAGCACAGCAGCGACTGGAACCCGGTCGGTCTCGGCCTGGTTCCGATGGTGGTCGAACAGAGTGGTCGCGGCGAACGCGCCTACGACATCTATTCGCGCCTACTGAAGGAGCGGGTGGTGTTCCTCGTCGGCCCGGTCAACGACGTCACCGCCAACCTGATCGTCGCCCAGTTGCTGTTCCTCGAGTCCGAGAACCCGGACAAGGACATCTACTTCTACATCAACTCGCCCGGCGGGTCGGTGACCGCCGGCATGGCGATCTACGACACCATGCAGTTCATCAAGCCGAACGTCAGCACGCTGTGCATCGGCCAGGCGGCGAGCATGGGCGCCTTCCTGCTGGCGGCGGGCGAGAAGGGCAAGCGCTTCATCCTGCCGAACTCGCGCGTGATGATCCATCAGCCGCTCGGCGGCTTCCAGGGCCAGGCCTCGGACATCGAGATCCACGCCCGCGAGATCCTCTACCTGCGCTCGCGCCTCAACGACATGCTGTCCAAGCACACCGGACAGGCGCTCGAGCGCATCGAGAAGGACACCGATCGCGACAACTTCATGTCGGCGACGGCTGCCGTCGAGTACGGCCTGGTCGACAAGGTGCTCACCAGCCGCGACGACACCTGATTTCTGGAGAACCCCCACATGACGGACAAGAAGGCTGGCGGCGACAAGCTGCTGTACTGCTCCTTCTGCGGCAAGAGCCAGCACGAGGTGCGCAAGCTGATCGCCGGCCCTTCGGTCTTCATCTGCGACGAGTGCATCGAGCTCTGCAACGACATCATTCGCGACGAGGTCGTCGGCGCGGAGGATGGCGAGGGGATCAAGGGCACACTGCCCACCCCGCACGAGATCTGCTCCATCCTCGACCAGTACGTGATCGGGCAGTCGCTGGCCAAGCGCAGTCTCGCCGTCGCGGTGTATAACCACTACAAGCGCCTGCGCCACCTCGATGCGCGCCAGGACGATGTCGAGCTCGCCAAGAGCAACATCCTGCTGATCGGCCCCACCGGCTCTGGCAAGACCCTGCTCGCGCAGACGCTCGCGCGCCTGCTCGACGTGCCTTTCGTGATGGCCGACGCCACCACGCTGACCGAGGCCGGCTACGTCGGCGAGGACGTCGAGAACATCGTCCAGAAGCTGCTGCAGAAGTGCGACTACGACGTCGACAAGGCGCAGCAGGGCATCATCTACATCGACGAGATCGACAAGATCTCGCGCAAGGCCGACAACCCGTCGATCACCCGCGACGTGTCGGGCGAGGGCGTGCAGCAGGCGCTGCTCAAGCTGGTCGAAGGCACGGTTGCGTCGATTCCGCCGCAGGGCGGGCGCAAGCATCCGAACCAGGACTTCATCCAGGTCGACACCACCAACGTGCTGTTCATCTGCGGTGGCGCCTTCGACGGCCTGGAAAAGGTGATCCGCAACCGCACCGAGAAGGTCGGCATCGGCTTCGGCGCCGAGGTCAAGAGCAAGGAAGGCAAGAACCTCACCGACACCTTCCGCCAGGTGGAGCCGGAGGACCTGATCAAGTTCGGCCTCATCCCCGAGCTGATCGGCCGCCTTCCGGTGGTCGCCACGCTGCAGGAACTCGACGAGGCGGCGCTGATCCAGATCCTCATCGAGCCCAAGAACGCGCTGGTCAAGCAATACCAGAAGCTGTTCTCCATGGAGGGGGTCGAGCTCGAGATCCGTCCCAACGCGCTGCATGCCGTGGCGCGCAAGGCGATCAAGCGCAAGACCGGGGCGCGCGGCCTGCGCTCCATCCTCGAGGTGGCGCTGCTGGACATCATGTACGACCTGCCGACGCTCGACAACGTGGCCAAGGTGGTGGTGGACGAATCGACCATCGAAGACGGCGGCAAGCCCTTGCTGATCTACGCCGAGCAGCAGAAGGTGTCGGGCGCCAACTGAGCGCGCTACCGTCGCCTGATCCGGCGAGGCCGGCTCCGGCCGGCCGCTTGAATTTCCGGGTCACGCCCTCATATGGGTGTGACCTTTTGCTTGAGGAAACCTAGAAAATGTCGGGTCCCGCTGCCCTCCCCAACGAAGCGATGGAACTGCCGCTGTTGCCCCTGCGCGACGTGGTGGTCTTCCCGCACATGGTGATCCCGCTCTTCGTCGGCCGCCCGAAGAGCATCAAGGCGCTCGAGAGCGCCATGGAAGACGGCAAGAGCATCCTGCTGGTGGCGCAGAAGTCCGCCGCCAAGGACGAGCCCGCGGTCGAGGATCTCTACGATATCGGCTGCATCGCGAACATCCTGCAGATGCTCAAGCTGCCCGACGGTACGATCAAGGTGCTGGTCGAGGGCGTGCAGCGCGCGCGCATCGAGCGTGTCGAGGACATCCGCAGCCTGTTCGTCGCCAGCGTGCGCCCGGTGCCGGTCGCCGAGGCGCCGAGCCACGAACTGGAGGCCATGCGGCGCGCGATCATCGCCCAGTTCGACCAGTACGTTAAGCTCAACAAGAAGATCCCGCCCGAGATCCTCGGCTCGCTCGCGGGCATCGAGGAGGCCGGGCGCCTCGCCGACACCATCGCCGCCCACCTGCCGCTCAAGCTCGAGCAGAAGCAGGAAGTCCTCGAGATGTTCGACACCGGCGCACGCCTCGAGAAGCTGCTCGGCCAGCTCGAGGGCGAGCTCGACATCCTGCAGGTCGAAAAGCGCATCCGCGGCCGCGTCAAGCGCCAGATGGAGAAGAGCCAGCGCGAGTACTACCTCAACGAGCAAGTCAAGGCCATCCAGAAGGAGCTCGGGGAGGGCGAGGAGGGTGCCGATCTCGAGGAGATGGACAAGAAGATCAAGGCCGCCGGCATGCCCAAGGAGGCGCTCGCCAAGGCCGAGGCCGAGTTCAAGAAGCTGCGCCTGATGTCGCCGATGTCGGCCGAGGCCACCGTGGTGCGCAACTACATCGACACCCTGATCAGCCTGCCGTGGAAGAAGAAGTCGCGCGTCAGCAAGGACCTCGGCGAGGCCGAGAAGGTGCTCGACAAGGACCACTACGGCCTCGAGCGCGTCAAGGAACGCATCCTCGAGTACCTTGCCGTGCAACAGCGTGTGGACAAGGTCAAGGCGCCGATCCTGTGCCTGGTCGGCCCCCCCGGCGTGGGCAAGACCTCGCTCGGCCAGTCGATCGCCAAGGCCACCAATCGGAAGTTCATCCGCATGGCACTGGGTGGCGTGCGCGACGAGGCCGAGATCCGCGGCCACCGCCGCACCTATATCGGCTCGATGCCGGGCAAGATCCTGCAGAACATGAGCAAGGTCGGGGTCAAGAACCCGCTGTTCCTGCTCGACGAGGTCGACAAGCTCGGCATGGATTTCCGTGGCGATCCGTCGTCGGCGCTGCTCGAGGTGCTCGACCCGGAGCAGAACCACACCTTCCAGGACCACTACGTCGAGGTCGATTTCGACTTGTCGGACGTGATGTTCGTGGCCACCGCCAACACCCTCAACATCCCGGCTGCGCTGCTCGACCGCATGGAGGTGATCCGTCTGTCGGGTTACACCGAGGACGAGAAGATCAACATCGCCCAGCGTTACCTTCTGCCCAAGCAGATGAAGAACAACGGCCTCAAGCGCGAGGAACTCTCGGTCACCGAGGAGGCGGTGCGCGACATCGTGCGTTACTACACCCGCGAGGCCGGAGTGCGCAGCCTGGAGCGCGAGATCTCCAAGGTCTGCCGCAAGGTGGTCAAGCAGCTGGTGCTCAAGAGCCGCACGAGCAAGGTGGTGGTCAACGCCCGTAACCTCGACAAGTTCCTCGGCGTGCGCAAGTACAGCTTCGGCATGGCGGAGAAGGAGAACCAGATCGGCCAGGTTACCGGTCTCGCATGGACCGAGGTGGGTGGCGAACTGCTGACCATCGAGGCGGTGCAGCTCCCCGGCAAGGGCAAGGTCGTGACCACCGGCAAGCTCGGCGAGGTGATGCAGGAGTCCATCCAGGCCGCGCTGTCGGTGGTGCGCCGGCGTGCGCGTTCGCTCGGTATCGACCCGGACTTCTACCAGAAGAGCGATCTGCACATCCACCTGCCGGAGGGCGCGATCCCCAAGGACGGTCCGTCGGCGGGTATCGCGATTTCGACCGCGCTGGTGTCGGTGCTCACCGGCATCCCGGTGCGTTGCGACGTGGCGATGACCGGCGAGATCACGCTACGCGGCGAGGTGCTGGCAATCGGCGGCCTCAAGGAGAAGCTGCTCGCCGCCGTCCGTGGTGGCATCCGCACCGCGCTGATTCCGGAGGAGAACGTCAAGGATCTCGCCGAGATCCCCGACAACATCAAGAACGCGATCGAGATCGTGCCGGTGAAGTGGATCGACCGCGTGCTCGAACTCGCCCTCGAGCGCAAGCCCGAGCCGCTGCCCGAGGAGCCGGCCCCGGCGGCGCCCGCCACGCCGGCGGCCGAAGGTGTCGAAGGCGACCAGGCCAACCTGCGTCCGCACTAAACCTGCCGTCCCGGCCCTCGGGCCGGTGCCGGATCCAATAAGCCGTGGCGCCCCGCAAGGGCCCGCGGCTTTATTGCTTTGCGTCGCACCTGCACGGCCTTCGACCTCCGTCGGTGGCCGCCCAGCAGGTGTGCGCTCAGGCCGCGGCCTCCTCCACCGCCAAGCCCCAGGCCTGTGCCACGAGTTCCATAGAGCGCAGCCTCGCGCCATGATCGAAGATCTGTGCGGTGAGGATGAGTTCGTTCGCGCCGGTACGCTCGATCAGCGTCTCGAGCTGCTGGCGAACCGTGTCGGGCGCACCCACCGCCGAGCACGCGAGCGACTGCTCGGCGAAGGCGAGCTCGGCCGGTGACCAGTCCGCCTCGATGAAGGCTTCCGGCGCCTGCAACTGCCCGCGCACGCCGCGCGCCATCGCCGCGAAGCGCAGCCGTAGCGAGCGCAAGAGGCGCTCCGCATCGGCGTCGGTGTCGGCGGCGATCGCGTTGGCGGCGACTGCGAACCAAGGCTTGTCGAGCTGGGCGGACGGACGGAAATTGCTCCGATAGATCTCGACCGCCTGGAACAGGAAGCGCGGTGCGAAGTGCGAGGCGAAGGCGAAAGGCAGGCCGAGGTGGGCGGCGAGCTCGGCACCGTAGAGGCTGGAGCCGAGCAGCCAGATCGGCACCTGCAGCCCTTCGCCGGGCACCGCGCGCACGGCCTGTCCGGGGCTGGCGGGCTGGAAGTACGACTGCAGCTCGAGCACGTCGTGCGGGAACTGGTCGTCGCTGCCGGCGAGATTGCGGCGCAGCGCGCGCGCCGTGGTCTGGTCGGTGCCCGGCGCACGCCCGAGACCGAGGTCGATGCGGCCCGGAAAGAGCGACTCCAGGGTGCCGAACTGTTCGGCGATAACCAGCGGTGCGTGGTTGGGCAGCATGATGCCGCCGGCACCGACGCGGATGCGCCGGGTGGCGCCGGCGATGTGGCCGATCACCACCGCGGTGGCGGCGCTGGCGATACCGGTCATGTTGTGGTGTTCCGCCAGCCAGTAGCGGGTGTAGCCGCAGCGGTCGGCGAGCTGGGCGAGTTCGCGCGTGTTGCGCAGCGCATCGGCCGGCGTGCTGCCGGCGGCGACCGGTGCGAGGTCGAGCACCGAGAGTGGGGCGGAGGAGGGCATGGAAAAGTCGGTTGGAACGAGGTCCGCCATTACGCCATAGAGCCGCCGCCGGTGCCAGCCCGGGGGCGAGCGCCAGTCGGATTGCGTGGCGTGATACGCTTGCCGGAAACTTGCTCGCGGTGTCGATCGTGGCGCCCCGAGGACCCCGGAACGGGCACAGATCGTGGAATACGGCAATTGAGGTGGAGGGCGTTTTTTGACACCATTCGCCCCCTCTGCACTGCCGGTCGATCTGTCGCTGTGCGTGAGGCTCCGCCGCAGCGGCGCGGAAGAACCTACAACAAGACAATCGAGGAGTTCTGGATGAAAAAATACGCCCTTCTGTGCGCGGTGCTCACCCTTCACGCCGGCGCCGGTTTTGCCAAGGACTGGAACGAGATCCGCCTGGCGTCCGAGGGCGCCTACCCTCCCTTCAACCTCATCGCCGCCGACGGAAGCCTGCAAGGTTTCGATATCGACATCGGCAATGCCTTGTGCGAGGAGATGAAGGCCAAGTGCACCTGGGTGAAGCAGGAGTGGGACGGCATGATCCCGGCGCTGGTCTCGCGCAAGTTCGATGCGATCATTGCCTCGATGTCGATCACCGACGAGCGCAAGGCCAAGGTGGATTTCACCGAGAAGTACTATGCGTCGCCGCTGGCCCTGATCGCGAAGAAGGGCTCGACCCTGCGGCCCGATCTCCCCTCCCTGGCCGGGAAGAAGGTCGGCGTGCAGCGCGGCACGGTATCGGACAACTTCGCCACCAAGTATTGGGACGGCAAAGGCATGCAGATCATCCGTTACGCCAAGCAGGACGAGGCCTACCTCGACCTGCGCGCCGGACGTCTCGATGCGGCCTTCTCCGATTACCTCGAGGCCTACGGCGGTTTCCTGACCAAACCCGAGGGCGCGGGCTACGACGTCGCCGGCGAACGCCTCTTCGGCAAGGACGCCGACGAGAAGGCGGTGATCGGCGAGGGCATCGGCATCGCGGTGCGCAAGCGCGACAAGGAGCTCACCGAGAAGCTGAACCAGGCACTCGGCGCGATCCGCGCCAACGGCAAGTACGATGCGATCCAGAAGAAGTACTTCCCGATGGACATCTACGGCAACTGACCATGCCGGGCTGCGGTCAAGCCAGCGCGGCCCCTGCGGTTACCCTGCCGCGCGCACGCTCCCTGGACCGGGAGCGTGCGCGTTTACCTTTGCGAATCGGTGCGCCATGGATGCCCTGATCGAATACTCCCCCAGCCTGCTCGCCGGCGCCTGGGTCACCCTGAAGGTGGCCTTGATGTCGGTGCTGCTCGCGCTGGCGACCGGCCTGATCGGGGCTGCCTGCAAACTGTCGGGTTTCCTGCCGCTGCGGCTGTGGACGATGCTGTACACGACGGTGATGCGCGGCGTGCCCGATCTGGTGATGATGCTCCTCGTGTTCTACGGCGGGCAGTTGCTGCTCAATGCGGTGATCGACTACTTCGGCTGGGACTTCATCGAGATCGATCCCTTCGTTGCCGGCGTGCTGACGATCGGACTGATCTTCGGCGCCTATTTCACCGAGACCTTCCGTGGCGCCTTCCTGGCCGTCTCGGCGGGCCAACTCGAAGCCGGGCGCGCCTACGGCATGAGCGCCTTGCAGGTGTTCCGCCGCATCCTGTTCCCGCAGATGCTGCGCTTCGCGCTGCCGGGCATCGGCAACAACTGGCTGGTGCTGCTCAAGAGCACGGCGATCGTGTCCATGATCGGCCTCTCCGACATGACGCGGATCGCCGACCAGGCCGGGCGCTCGACGCACCAGCCATTCACCTTCTATCTTGCGGTCTGCGTCCTCTACCTGGCGATGACCGCGCTGTCGAGCTACGGCCTCGGCGTGCTCACGCGGCGCTACAGTGCCGGCGTGCGCGAGACCCGGGTCTGAGGGCGGACATGGAATTCTTCGACTTCAAGGTCATCACCGGCAGCTTGCCCGAGTTCTGGCGCGGGCTGTGGATGACCGTCCAGCTCACCGGCTTGGCGTTGCTGTTCGGCTTCTTCGTGGCGATCCCGCTCGCGGTCATGCGGCTGTCGCCCAACCGTCTGGTGTCGGCCCCGGTCGCGGCCTACACCTACTTCTTCCGCGGCACGCCGATGCTCGTGCAGCTGCTGCTGGTGTACTACGGCGCCTCGCAGTGGGAATGGATGCGCGCGGCGTGGGAGGCCGGGCATCCGCTGTGGTCGCTGTTCCGCGAACCCTACTTCTGCGCGCTGTTCGCCTTCGGCCTCAACACCTGTGCCTACACCGTCGAGATCCTCGCCGGCAGCATGCGCAACACGCCGCACGGGGAGCTCGAGGCCGCCAAGGCGATGGGCATGACGCGCTTGAAGGCCCTGCAGCGCATCGTGATCCCGTCGGCGCTACGGCGCATGATCCCGAGCTACAGCAACGAGGTGATCCTGATGCTGCAGGGGTCGGCGATCGCCAGCGCGGTAACCCTGGTGGACCTCACCGGTGCGGCGCGCAACGTGTATTCGCGCCACTTCGCACCCTTCGAGTCCTTCGTCTTCGTCGGCCTGATCTACCTCGCGCTCACCTTCGCCCTGGTGGGGCTGTTCAAGCTCGCCGAGCACCGCTGGCTCGCCCACCTGGCTCCGCGCAAGGCGGAGGCGGGCAGGCAGTCCTGATCAACCCTGCCGCGAGCCCGAAGCGGCGAACGCTGCCGATTCCTGGCGGCGGTTCGCCGCGGCTCGTGGCGACATGCCGGGTGCCGCGCAAGCCCCGATGCAAGAGAACAACATGAACCACAAGGCCAGCGTCGAACAGGTCCGCGTCGAAGACTTGCACAAATCCTACGGCGACCATGAGGTGCTCAAGGGCGTCTCGCTGACCGCGAACTCGGGCGACGTGATCAGCATCATCGGGTCCTCCGGCTCCGGCAAGAGCACGTGGCTGCGCTGCATCAACTTCCTCGAGTGCCCGACCGCCGGGCGCATCCTGGTGGGCGGCAAGGAGGTCGAGCTGGTGCGTGACCGCAAGGGCGAGCTGGTGGTCAAGGACGCGCACCAGTTGCAGCAGATCCGCACGCGCTTGTCGATGGTGTTCCAGCACTTCAATCTGTGGAGCCACATGACGGTGCTCGAGAACGTCGTCGAGGCGCCGGTGCATGTGCTCGGACTGTCGAAGGCCGCGGCCCGCGAGCGCGCCGAGCGCTACCTGGAGCGGGTGGGGGTGTGGAAGTTCCGCGATGCCTATCCTGCGCACATGTCGGGCGGCCAGCAGCAGCGCGTGGCGATCGCGCGCGCGCTGGCGATGGAGCCTGCGGTGCTGCTGTTCGACGAGCCGACCTCGGCGCTCGACCCCGAACTCGTCGGCGAGGTGCTCAAGGTGATGCGCTCGCTCGCCGAGGAAGGCCGCACGATGATGGTGGTGACGCACGAGATGGGCTTCGCGCGCGAGGTGTCCAACCACGTGATCTTCGTGCACCAGGGGCGCGTCGAGGAGGAGGGCGACCCCAAGGAGGTGCTGGTGCGTCCGCGCAGCGAACGCCTGCAGCAGTTCCTCTCGGGCAATCTGAAGTGATCTGACCGGTGCGCCGATCGTGTTACGGCACGGCGGCCCACGCTCTCCGGCCGACGCCTTGAAGGCCGTCGCGCACAAGCACCGTGACAAGCCGAGTCGGCGGGTGTCCCGCTGCGTTCAGCGGTAGTTGCGGTGCATGCGCATCAGCGTGCTCTTGCCGAACAGGCTCTCGACCAGATCGACCGCCAGCTCGGCGGTCATGTTGCAGTGGTCGAGCGCCGGGTTGAGCTCCACGATGTCGAGCGAGGCGAGCTGGCCGGTGTCGGCGATCATCTCCATGCACAGCTCGGCCTCGCGGTAGGTCGGTCCGCCGCGCACCGTGGTGCCGACGCCCGGGGCGATCGTCGGGTCGAGGAAGTCCACGTCCAGGCTCACATGCAGGTGCGTGTCTTGGTCCACGCCGGCGAGCGCCTGCTCCATGGTCGCGCGCATGCCGATCTCATCGATGTAGCGCATGTCGAAGACTTCGACGCAGAGATCGTGCAGAAAGCGCTTCTCGCCCTCGTCCACGCTGCGGATGCCGATCTGGCGGATCTGCTCGGGCCGGATCGCCGGCATCTCGCCGCCAATGCCGGTCAGCATCTCGGGGCCATGGCCGCACAGGCAGGCGACCGGCATGCCATGGATGTTGCCCGACGGCGTCATGGTGGCGGTGTTGAGGTCGGCGTGGGCGTCGAACCACAGCACGCGCAGCTTGCGGCCGGTCTCGCGGCAGTGGCGGGCCACCGCGCTGATCGAGCCGATCGCGAGGCAATGATCGCCGCCGAGCATGATCGGTACGCGACCTTCGGACAGTTCCGCGTAAACGGCCTGATGGACCGCGAGGTTCCACTGCGCCACTTCGGCAAGGTGGCGGAAGCCGTTTACCGCCGGCAGCTCCGGGTTGGACGGGCCGGCGAGGTTGCCGCAGTCGCGCACCTCGGCGCCGAAGGCGGCGATGGCCCGCCCCAGGCCGGCTACGCGCAAGGCCTCCGGTCCCATGCTCGCGCCGCGCACGCCTGCGCCGACGTCGGTGGGCACCCCGATCAGACTGACTTTGAGATTTTCCATGGCCGCGAGATTACCTCAGGTGTTGCCGCGATGGCAGCTGCGGTCGGGATTGACGGGGGCGCCCCCGAGCGTGTAACACTTGCGCCTTTTTTGCCGGGCCGGGTGATCTGCCGCGCGCGCGACGGTGCCCCGGCTCTCGATCGATGGCGCCCGTGCCCTTGGGAGTATCCGTGTCGACTGTTTCAATTCGTCTTTCCCGTGTTTTCACCCGGCCCGCCGTCGAGGCGACGAGATGAAGCGCGCGCAGGCCAACGGTTTGCTGCTCGTCGCGGCGCTCATCTGGGGCACCGCCTTCGTCGCGCAACAGACCGGCATGCGCGACGTCGGGCCGTTCACGTTCACCGGCGCGCGCTTCCTCTTCGGTGCGGTGATGGTGGCGCCGCTCGCCGTCCTCGAACTGCGACGCCTCGGTCGTCGTGGCACCTTCCTCGACGCGCGCGACCTGCTTGCTTGCGCGCTGCTCGGCGCGGTGCTGTTCCTCGGCGCGGCGCTTCAGCAGATCGGCATCATGAGCACCACGGTGAGCAATGCCGGTTTCCTCACCGCGCTCTACGTCCCCCTCGTGCCGATCGCCGGCGCGCTGCTGCTGCGCGAGCGCTCGCATTGGTCGGTGTGGCCGGCGAGCCTGGGCTGCGTCGCGGGCACCTACCTGCTTGGCGGCGGCAGCCTGGCCGCGCTTTCGGTGGGCGACTTGTGGGTGATCGCGAGCGCGCTGTTTTGGGCCGCCCACGTGATGCTGGTGGGGCGCGTGGCGGCGCGCAAGGGGGCCTCGGTGACGGTGGCGATGCTGCAGTTCCTCGTCGTCGGGGGGCTCGGCATGGCGGTAGGCTTCGGCACCGAGGAGGTCTCGTCAGGCGCGCTCGAGCGTGCGCTGCCGTCGATCGCCTACGCCGGCATCCTGTCGGTGGGCGTGGGCTTCACCCTGCAGGTGGTGGCGCAACGCCACACCCCGGCGGCCGACGCCGCCATCGTGCTGAGCTGCGAGACCCTGTTCGCCGCGCTGGCCGGCCGCTTCGTGCTGGGTGAGACGCTCACTGCCGAGCAGATGGCCGGCGGCCTGCTGATCTTCGCCTGCGTGCTGGCGGTGCAGATCCTGCCTTTGTGGCGGGAACGACGGACCGTGTCGGTGGAGGCGGGCTGAGGCGGCCTGCGCGTCCTTCAGTCCGTACCGCCCGCGGGCGCCGGCAGTCGCCGCAGCCACAGCGCGCAGGCTCCGGTGAACAGCACGCACAGCCCCACCAGCGCGGCCACGCCCGCCCATCGCCAATCGGCCCAGGCCGTGCCGGCAAGGCTGCCGAGCACGCTGGCGCCGAGGTAGTAGCTCGACAGATAAAGCGCCGAGGCGAGTGCGCGCCGTTCGCCGGCGCGCCGGCCCACCCAGCCGCTGGCGAGGGCGTGCGCCGCGAAGAAGCCGAAGGTGAACACGCCGACGCCGGCGATGATCAGCCACAGCGGCCGCGCCAGGGTGAGCGCGAGCCCGGCGCCCATCACCGCGACCATCGGCCACAGCACCTTGCGCCGGCCGCGGCGCTCGGCGAGGCGGCCGCTCGCCGCCGAGGCCCAGGTGCCGACCAGGTAGAGCAGGAAGATCGCGCCGATCGCGCTCTGGCCCAGCCCGTAGGGCGGCTCGAGCAGGCGGAAGCCGAGAAAGTTGTACAGCCCGACGAAGCCGCCCATGGCGAGGAAGGCGACCAGGAAGAGCGCGGGCAGGCCGGGATCGCGGTAGATCGCCAGCGTGTCCGCGAAGATCCGCGCCGGCGTGGCGGCGCGTGCGCGGAAGTTGCGCGAGGCCGGCAGGCGGCGCCAGAACACCAGTGCGGAGACCGCCCCCAGCACGCCGATCATCCCGAGTGCGACCCGCCAGGAGCTCCAGTCGGTCAGCAGCGCGGCGACGAAGCGTCCGCTCATGCCGCCGAGGGCGTTGCCGGCAATGTAGAGCCCCATCGCGCGTGCCTGCGCGCCGGGGGCGATCTCCTCGCCGATGTAGGCCATGGCGGCGGCGGGGAGCCCGGCGATGACCCCGCCGAGGAGTGTGCGCAAGACCAGCAGCGAGCCGTAGTCGGGCGCAAAGGCGGTGGCCAGCGCGAACAGGGCGGCGATCACAAGCGCCGCCTTCATGACCTGCTGGCGGCCGAGGCGGTCGGCGAGCACGCTGGCCGGAATCAGCATCAGCGCGAGTCCGGCAGTGGTGGCCGACACCGTCAGGCTGGCACTCGCCGCACCCACACCGAATTCGGCAGCGAGCAGGGGCAGCAGGGGCTGGGTGCTATAGACCATGGCGAAGGTCGCGAAGCCGCCGACGAACATCGCCAGGTTGGCGCGGCGGTAGCCGGGCGTACCGGCCTCGAGCTGGTCGGGCGAGGGGCCGGGACGAGCGGCGGAGTGTGCGGGCATGGCGTAGCGGTGGCGATAGGCCGAGCGGATCTGCAGCGATCTTAGGATGGCGCCGAACCCATCGTCCAATATATTCTGAACACTTGATCCATATATGGAAATGAATGATGGAGCTGCGCCACCTGCGCTATTTCATCGCCGTCGCCGAGGAACTCAACTTCACCCGCGCCGCGACACGCCTGCACATCGGTCAGCCGCCGCTGTCGATGCAGATCCGCGACCTGGAAGAGGAGATCGGCGTGCGCCTGTTCGAGCGCGGCCCGCGCAGGGTTGCGCTGAGCACTGCAGGGGAGCGCTTCCTGCTGCACGCGCGCCGCATCCTCGACGGGGTGGAAGAGGCCGTGGCCGAAGCCCGCCGTGCCGCGCGCGGGGAGCTGGGCGAGCTGCGCGTCGGCTTCACCTCCTCGCTGCCCTTCACGGACCTCCTCCCCGATGCACTCAACGCCTACCGCCGGCGCTTCCCGCAGGTGCGCCTGCAGTTGCGGGAGATGTTCACGCCGGAGCAGTTCCAGGCCCTGGTAAGCGGAGAGCTTGACGTCGGCTTCGTGCGCCTGCAGGCAGGGACGCCGCCGGCGGGGATCGTGCTGCGCGAGGTCGCGCGCAATCCGCTGCGCCTGGTCGTGAATGCCGCCCACCGGCTGGCGGGCGCTGCGCAAGTGCACCTTGCCGAACTCGCCGGAGAGGACTTCATCAGCTTCCCGGCCGACGTCGGCACAGACTTGCCCGGCGTGCTGCGTGCGCTGTGCCGGCAGGCGGGATTCGAACCGCGCATCGTGCAGACCGCGCGCGAGGCCACGACCCAGATCGGCCTGGTGGCCGCCGGGCTGGGCGTGGCGGTGTTGCCGGCGCCGCTCGAGTCGGTGCGGATCGCGCGCGTGCGCTACCTGGCGCTGGCCGAGCCGGAGGCGCAGTTCCGTCTTGCGCTGGCGATCCGGGAGGGCGAGCCGGTGCCCACGCTTGGCGGCTTCCTGGAGGTGCTGGAGAGCCTGCGCGCGGGCGAGCCGCCTCTCGCGCTCAGTGTCCCGCGCCAGTGAAGAAGCGCTGGCGGGTCTCGCCGGGCAACTCCATGCCGGTGTTGCGCGCGCGCTGCAGCAGCTCCCAGTAGTAGCGGTAGGACGCGCGGTCGTGCAGGCGCCCCTGGTGGCGGATCGGGCCCCAGGCATTGTCCTGCGCGGCGCACAGGATCGCCGCGGCTTCCTCGACCTCGGAGAAGTCGGGCTGCATCGCCGCGATGATCGGCAGGATCTGGTTGGGGTGGATGCTCCACATGCGCAGGAAGCCGAACTCGCGCCGGGCGCGCTCGGCGTCGTTGCGGATCACGGCGACGTCCTGCAACTCGGTGGTGACGTTGTGCGAGGGCACCACGCCGTTGGCGAGCGCGGCGGCGGCGATGTCGGCCTTGGCGCGCACCACCAGCGGGTGCTCGAACTGGCCGGGGCTCTTCATGGCGTTGCCGGGAATGGCGCCGTGGTGGCCGGAGACGAAGTCCATGAGGCCGAAGTCGATCGACTCCACGCCGTCGAGCGCGGCGATCTCCCAGGCCTCGCGCAGCGCGCCGTGGGTCTCGATGAGCACGTGTACGGGCAGGGCGCGCTCGAGGCCGCAGGCGGCCTCGACGCGGCGCAGCCCGCGGATCTGTTCCGCGGCATCCGCGGCCGAGCGCACCTTGGGGATCGTCACGAAGGCCAGCCTCCGGCCGGCGCCGCCGACGAGGATCTCGAGGTCACGCTGCCAGTGCGGATGGGTGACGTCGTGGATGCGGGCACCCACGCGGCCGAAGTGGTTCTCCGCGCCATTGACCACCTCGACCACCATCTGCGCATGCTCGGCCTCGGCGCCAGCCTGGGCGCCGTCCTCGCAGTCGCAGGTGAGGTCGAACACCGGGCCGAGCTCCTGCTGCAGCTTGAGCGCCTTCATCATGAGCTTCTCGGCGCCGGCGTAATGGTCGACGGCGGGCAGGGCAGGGAAGGGCTTCTCGCCGGCGAACAGGACTTGGGCGGGGTGAAGCGACATTTCGGGCTCCTCGGTTGGGGGGGCGGTTCGGCGGCCGCAGGGCGGGCAGTGCGCGGGGCTCCGGCGCGGCGCGGAAATGAAAAAGGCCACGGATTCTACCCCGTGGCCTGTCGCGAGGGCGGCACGCGGCCGCCCGCAATCGCGTCTTACTTGAGCATGTCGGCCACGGCCGCGCGCTCGTCCTCGAGTTCCTTCAGGGTGATGGCGATCTTCCCCTTGGAGTACTCGTCGATCTCCAGACCCTGGATGATCTTGAACTGGCCGCCCTTGCACTCGCAGGGGAAGCCGAACACGACGCCCTCGGGGATGCCGTAGGAGCCGTCGGACGGGACGCCCATGGTGACCCAGTCGTTCGAGCCGAGTACCCAGTCGTGCACGTGGTCGATGGCGGCGTTGGCGGCCGAAGCAGCCGACGACAGGCCGCGGGCCTCGATGATGGCGGCGCCGCGCTTGCCGACGGTGGGCAGGAACACGTCGTTGTTCCAGGCGTGGTCGTTGATCAGCGCCTTGACGCTGTCGCCGTTCGACTCGCAGAAGCGGTAGTCGGCGTACATCGACGGCGAGTGGTTGCCCCACACGACCATCTTCTTGAGCGAGGACACTTCACGGCCGGACTTGGCGGCGAGCTGCGACAGCGCGCGGTTGTGGTCCAGGCGCAGCATGCCGTGGTAGTTGTTCGGGTTGGTGCGACCGACCTTGATGGCAGCGGCGCGTGCAATGTAGGCGTTGGTGTTGCAGGGGTTGCCCACGACCAGCACACGCACGTCTTCCTTGGCGTTCTCGGCGATGGCCTTGCCCTGGACGGTGAAGATGGCGCCGTTGGCGGTCAGCAGGTCGGCACGCTCCATGCCGGGGCCGCGCGGACGGGCGCCGACCAGCAGGCACACGTCGGCGTCCTTGAATGCGACGTTGGGATCGTCGGTGGCGATCATGCCGGCGAGCAGCGGGAAGGCGCAGTCTTCCAGCTCCATCATCACGCCCTTGACGGCCTTCTGGGCCTGGGGCAGGTCGAGCAGCTGCAGGATGACGGGCTGGTCCTTGCCCAGCATTTCGCCGCTGGCGATGCGGAACAGCAGGCTGTAGCCGATCTGGCCGGCGGCGCCGGTGACAGCGACGCGCATGGGGGCTTTGCTCATGTGATTACTCCCTCGAGTGAGACGGTCGTATTAAGGTGCTGGAAACCTGCCCGGCACCGTCGCGGCACCCGCAGGCGGGATCGTCGCGGGAGCTGGCGCGGCGCCCCCCCGCGTGCGCGAGGACCAAGCTGGGCGCCGGCATACTAGACCGGGCTTGAATGCCTGTCAAATGCCATCTTATATCTTATATAAGACACAAGACCAAAGATAGACGTTTGCGAAAATTTATGCTCCAATGCGCGCATGTCGCAGGAGTCGCCTACCTTCAGTCCGCTCTATCGCCAGATCAAGGCCCTGATCCTTCAGGCACTTGAGGCTGGGGAATGGCGTCCCGGCCAGGCCATTCCGAGCGAGCAGGAACTCGCCGCGCGCTTCAACGTGTCGCAGGGCACCGTGCGCAAGGCTATCGACGAGATGGCAGCCGACAACCTGCTCGTGCGCAAGCAGGGGAAGGGCACCTTCGTGGCCTCTCACAACGATCCGCGCGCGCTCTTCCGTTTCCTCCGCCTCGTGCCGGTGGATGGTGACCTCTCGCCTCCGCAGAGCATACCGCTGGATTGCTGGCGTGCGAAGGCCGGGCAGGAGGCTTCGCGCATGCTCGCGATCGAGCCCGGCGCCCCGATCATCATCGTCCGCCGCTTGTTGAAGTTTGCCGCCCGACCCGTCGTCATCGACGAGATCTATCTGCCCGGCGAGGTGTTCCAGGGACTCAGCGCCGAGACCCTGCAGGGCTGGAACGGTTCGCTCTACAGTCTCTTCGAGACCCGCTTCGGCGTGCGCATGATCCGCGCCCAGGAGCGCATCCGCGCGGTCGCCGCCGACCGTGGCGCCGCCGAGGCGCTCGGCGTCCAGGAAGGCACGCCGCTGCTGTCGGTCGAGCGTGTCACGTACACCTATGGCGATCGGCCCGTGGAGTGGCGTCGCGGGCTGTATTCGACGGCGGAACATTTTTATCTGAATGAGCTGAATTGAGGGGCGCGCATGGGCTGCAGGCCGGGACCGGCGCTATAATTTTCCGTCTTTTTTCGGAGTCCGCGACGGGGGTCGTCGCACATGCAGAGGGGAGTCTTCATGTCAGAAGTAACAGCGCGCAAACCAAGGCCGAAGTACCTGGCCCTCAACGAGATCCGGCTGCCGTTGCCGGGCATCGTCTCGATCCTTCACCGCATCAGCGGCGTCGGCATCTTCCTGATGTTGCCTTTCCTGTTGTACCTGCTCGATCGCAGCCTCGGCTCTCCGGAGACCTTCGAGACCTTCGCCGCGGTGGTCGACAACTGGTTCATCAAGCTCGTCCTGTTCGGTCTGCTGTGGGCCTACCTGCATCACTTCTGTGCCGGCATCCGCTTCCTGCTGCTCGACCTGCACAAGGGTCTGGAGCTCGAGGAAGCACGCAAGTCCTCCAAAATCGTTCTGATCGTGAGCCTTACGCTCACCTTGATCATCGGGGTGGTCCTATGGTGAAACAGCGTACCGTCGTCGGCGCGCACTACGGTCTGAAGGACTGGATCGCGCAACGCGCCACCGCCGTCTACATGGCGGCCTACACCATCATCTTCGCGCTCTGTGCGTTCAGCCTGCGCGAGCTCAACTACCAGGAATGGTCCGGCCTGTTCTCGCACGGCTTGTTCAAGTTCCTCAGCTTCCTGTTCTTCCTGTCGGTCTTCTATCACGCCTGGATCGGCATCCGCGATCTCTGGATGGACTACATCAAGCCGAACGGTGTGCGCCTCGCGCTGCACCTGGTCACCATTTTCGTGCTCGTCGGCTATGCCGGCTGGGCAGCCCAGATCCTGTGGAGGCTTTAAGCGTGAACGTCGCGAAGCGTACCTTTGATGCGGTCATCGTGGGCGCCGGCGGTGCCGGCCTGCGCGCGGCCCTGCAACTCTCCGAAGCCGGCCTCAAGACCGCCGTGCTGACCAAGGTGTTCCCGACCCGCTCGCACACCGTTGCGGCGCAGGGCGGCGTCGCCGCCTCGCTGGGCAACTCGACCGAGGACAACTGGCACTGGCACATGTACGACACCGTCAAGGGGTCGGACTGGCTGGGCGACCAGGATGCCATCGAGTTCATGTGCAAGAAGGCCAACGAGGTCGTCATCGAGCTCGAGCACTACGGCATGCCCTTCGACCGCACCGACAACGGCAAGATCTACCAGCGTCCGTTCGGCGGCCACTCGATGAACTACGGCCAGGCGCCGGTGATGCGCTCCTGCGCGGCGGCCGACCGTACCGGCCACGCCATGCTGCACGCGCTCTACCAGCGCAACGTGCGCGCCAACACCCAGTTCTTCGTCGAATGGATGGCGCTCGACCTGATCCGCGACGCCGATGGCGACGTGCTCGGCGTCACCGCGATGGAAATGGAGACCGGCGAGGTCTCGATCTTCCACGCCAAGGCCACCATCTTCGCCACCGGCGGTGCCGGCCGCATCTACTATTCCTCGACCAACGCCTTCATCAACACCGGCGACGGCGTGGGCATGGCGGCGCGTGCCGGCATCCCGCTCGAGGACATGGAGTTCTGGCAGTTCCACCCCACCGGCGTTGCCGGCGCGGGCGTGCTCATCACCGAAGGCGTGCGCGGCGAGGGCGGCATCCTGCGCAACGCCCAGGGCGAGCGCTTCATGGAGCGCTACGCGCCCAACCTCAAGGATCTCGCCTCGCGCGACGTGGTTTCGCGCGCGATGACCACCGAGATCAACGAAGGTCGTGGCTGCGGTCCCGACAAGGATCACGTGCTGCTCGACATCACGCACCTTGCGCCCGACACTATCATGAAGCGCCTGCCCGGCATCCGCGAGATCGCGATCCAGTTCGCTGGCGTCGACCCGATCAAGGCGCCGATCCCGGTCGTGCCGACCTGCCACTACCAGATGGGCGGCATCCCGACCAACTACAAGGGCCAGGTCGTGGTGCCGAAGGACGGCAACCCGAACAGCCCGGTGGCCGGCTTCTACGCCGCGGGCGAGTGCGCCTGCGCCTCGGTGCACGGCGCCAACCGCCTCGGCACCAACTCGCTGCTCGACCTGCTGGTGTTCGGCAAGTCGGCGGGCGAGACCGTGGTCGAGGACTTCCAGTCCGGCCAGCTCAAGCTCAAGCCGCTGCCGGCCGACGCTGCCGACGTCTCGCTCGCCCGCCTGGCCCGCCTCGACGGCCAGACCAACGGCGAGAGCGTGTTCGACGTCGGCCTCGAGATGCGTCGCACGATGCAGAAGCACGCCGGCGTGTTCCGCTTCGACAACCTGCTCAAGGAAGGCGTGCAGAAGATCGGCGAGGTCGCCGAGCGTGCCAAGCGCACCCAGATCGCAGACAAGTCCAAGGTCTGGAACGTCGCCCGCATGGAAGCGCTCGAGCTCGACAACCTGATCGAGGTCGCGCGCGCCACCATGGTCTCGGCCGAGGCCCGCAAGGAATCGCGTGGCGCCCACGTGCGCGACGACGCGCCGGATACGGCGGAGAACCCCAACGGCCGCGACGACGCCAACTGGCTCAAGCACACCCTCTGGTATTCGGAAGGCAATCGCCTCGATTACAAGCCGGTGAACCTGAAGCCGCTGTCCGACGACGTCGAGCCGATCGCGCTCGCCAAGCGTACCTATTGAGCGTCCGGGAGAAAAAATTCATGAGCAAGCGTACCGTTCATTTCAAGATCTACCGCTACGATCCGGACAAGGACGAGAAGCCCTACATGCAGGACATCTCGGTCGAGCTCGAGCCGTCCGACAAGAAGCTGCTCGACGCGCTGGTCCGCCTGCGCGCCAAGGATGACTCGATGTCCTTCCGTCGTTCCTGCCGCGAGGGCGTGTGCGGTTCCGACGCGATGAACATCAACGGCAAGAACGGCCTGGCCTGCCTGACCGACGTTGACAGCCTGCAGCAGCCGATCACGCTGCGTCCGCTGCCTGGCCTGCCGGTCATCCGCGACCTGATCGTGGACATGACCCAGTTCTTCAAGCAGTACCACTCGATCAAGCCCTACCTGGTGAACAACGATCCTCCTCCCGAGCGCGAGCGCCTGCAGTCGCCGGAGGATCGCGAGGAGCTCAACGGGCTCTACGAGTGCATCCTGTGCGCGTGCTGCTCCACGTCCTGCCCGTCGTTCTGGTGGAACCCCGACAAGTTCGTCGGCCCCGCCGGCCTGCTTGCGGCCTACCGCTTCCTCGCCGACACCCGCGACCAGGACACCGGTGCGCGCCTCGACAACCTCGAGGATCCGTATCGCCTGTTCCGCTGCCACTCCATCATGAACTGCGTCGATGTCTGTCCGAAGGGTCTCAACCCGACCCGCGCGATCGGCAAGATCAAGGACATGATGGTCCGCCGTGCGATCTAAGGGCGGGCTCAGTCGATGACCATCAACAGGGGGCGCGTGCGCTGGCAGTGCCGGAGGGCGCTGCTCGAGCTCGACCTGGTGTTCACGCGCTTTCTAGAGCGGCATTTCGATCGTCTCACCGACGATCAGCTGGCGGATCTGGACGACCTGCTGCGCTGCGACGACTATGACATCTGGGCGTGGGTCAATGGCAGCAAGGCATGCGAGAACGACCGCTGGAAGGAGATGATCGGACTGCTGCGTCAGGGCTGACGCGGCAGTATCGGTCCTACAAGAGACCAAAGGCAGTTAAACCGGCAAGTAGAAGGGACGATCTATGAGCACTGAACGCACTGCAACCCTTACCGTCGATGGCAAGACCGTCGAATTCCCGGTCATGACCGGCACCCACGGCCAGGACGTCATCGACATCCGTACCCTGGGCGGCAAGACCGGCCTCTTCACCTACGACTCCGGCTTCCTGTCGACTGCGAGTTGCAAGTCGAAGATCACCTTCATCGACGGTGACAAGGGTGAGCTGCTGTACCGCGGCTACCCGATCGAACAACTCGCCGAGAAGTGCAACTTCCTGGAGGTCGCCTACCTCCTGAAGAACGGTGACCTCCCGAACGCTTCGCAGAAGACCACGTTCGAGAACACCATCAAGAACCACACGATGCTGCACGACCAGATGACGAAGTTCTACTCTGGCTTCCGTCGCGATGCGCATCCGATGGCGGTCATGGTCGGTGTGGTCGGCGCGCTTTCCGCCTTCTACCACGACGCGATGGACTTCTCCGACGCCGAGCACCGCAGCGTGTCGATCAACCGCCTGATCGCCAAGCTGCCGACGATCGTCGCGATGGCCTACAAGTACAACAAGGGCGAGCCCTTCATGTACCCGCGCAACGACCTCGACTACACCGCGAACTTCATGCACATGATGTTCGGCACCCCGTGCGAGAAGTACGAGCCGAACCCGGTGCTGGTGCGTGCGCTCGACGTGATCTTCACGCTGCACGCGGACCACGAGCAGAACGCCTCGACCTCGACCGTCCGCCTCGCCGGCTCCTCGGGTGCGAACCCCTTCGCCTGCATCTCGGCGGGCATCGCCTGCCTGTGGGGCCCGGCGCACGGCGGCGCGAACGAAGCCTGCCTGAACATGCTGGAAGAGATCGGGGATGTGTCTCGCGTGGGCGAGTACATCGCGCGTGCCAAGGACAAGAACGACAGCTTCAAGCTGATGGGCTTCGGTCACCGTGTCTACAAGAACTTCGACCCGCGCGCGAAGCTGATGCAGAAGGTCTGCAACGAAGTGCTGACCGAACTCGGCCTCGAGAACGACCGACTCTTCAAGCTGGCGATGGAGCTCGAGAGGATCGCGCTGGAAGACCCGTACTTCGTGGAGAAGAAGCTCTACCCGAACGTCGACTTCTACTCGGGCATCGTGCAGAAGGCGCTCGGCATCCCGACCTCGATGTTTACCTGCATCTTCGCGCTCGCCCGCACCGTGGGCTGGATCACGCAGTGGGAAGAGATGATCACCGATCCGGAGTACAAGATCGGCCGTCCGCGCCAGCTCTACGTCGGCACCGCGCGTCGTGACGTGCCGGCGCTCGCGCAGCGTCCGTAAGAGACGATGAAGAGGGGTTGCAGGATCCGCCGCGACTGACGGTGACGGGGTGGTTGCGCGTGCGCGGCCATCCCGTTTTTCCATCGGCATCGACGCGTCGGCTGCACTCCCGCACCCGAAAACAGGGCAACAGAACACCACAGGTGCTTATCCCATGATGAAGCAACTCGAACAGACTTCGCACTTGTTCGGCTCGAACGCGCCGTTCATCGAAGAGCAGTACGAAAACTACCTCGCCGATCCGGCCTCGGTGTCCGCCGAGTGGCGCGAATATTTCGACAAGCTGCAGGCTCAGGTCGGCGCTGCCGCGCGCGACGTGCCGCATGGTCCGGTCATTGCCGCCTTCGAGCAGATGGCCAAGCGCGGCCCGGTGCGCACCATCGTCACCGCCGGCGAGGACAAGCAGCAGGTCTCCGTGCTGCAACTGATCAACGCCTACCGCTTCCTCGGCAACCGCTGGGCCAACCTCGATCCGCTCAAGCGCACCGAGCGCCCGCAGATCGCCGAGCTCGAGCCGTCCTATTACGGCTTCACCGAAGCCGATCTCTCCAAGAGCTTCAACGTCGGCTCCTTCCACGGCTTCAGCACCGAGCGCGCCACCCTGCGCGAGATCCTCGAGGCGCTGCGCCAGACCTACTGCGGCTCGATCGGCGCCGAGTACATGTACATGACCGACATCGGTCAGAAGCGCTGGATCCAAAGCCGCCTCGAGAGCCTGCGCGGTACGCCGAAGTTCTCGGCGGAGATGAAGAAGCGCATCCTCGAGCGCACCACCGCGGCCGAGACCCTGGAGCGCTATCTGCACACCCGCTACGTCGGCCAGAAGCGCTTCTCGCTCGAAGGCGGCGAGTCGGCCATCGTCGCGATGGACGAACTGATCCGCGTCGCCGGCAGCCTGGGTGTGCAGGAAAGCGTGATCGGCATGGCCCACCGCGGCCGCCTCAACGTGCTCGTCAACACCCTGGGCAAGTCGCCCTCGATGCTGTTCTCGGAGTTCGAGGGCAAGGCCGCGGCCGACCTCACCGCCGGCGACGTGAAGTACCACATGGGCTTCTCGAGCGACGTGATGACCCCGGGCGGCCCGATGCACCTGACGCTCGCGTTCAACCCCTCGCACCTCGAGATCATCAACCCGGTGGTCGAGGGCTCGGTGTATGCCCGCCAGGTCCGTCGCGGCGACGCCGACAAGAAGCAGGTGCTGCCGGTGCTGATCCACGGCGACGCCGCCGTGGCCGGCCAGGGCGTTAACCAGGAAATGCTCAACTTCTCGCAGACTCGCGGCTACGGCACGGGCGGCACGGTGCACCTGGTCGTCAACAACCAGATCGGCTTCACCACGTCCGACCCGCGCGACTACCGTTCCTCGCTTTACTGCACCGACATCTTCAAGATGGTCGAGGCGCCGATCTTCCACGTCAATGGCGACGATCCCGAGGCCGTGGCCCTGGTCACCGCGCTGGCGGTCGAATTCCGCCAGGAGTTCAAGAAGGACGTCGTGGTCGACATCATCTGCTTCCGCAAGCTCGGCCACAACGAGCAGGACGAGCCGATGGTGACGCAGCCGTTGATGTACCGCACCATCCAGAAGCACCCCGGCACCCGCAAGCTCTACGCCGAGCGCCTGGTCGCCGAGGGCACCCTGAAGGCCGAGGAGCCCGACCAGATGATCGCCGAGTACCGCGAGCATCTCGACAAGGGCCAGCTGCTCTACAACCCGGTGCTCTCCGGCCACAACCGCCAGTTCGCCGCGGACTGGACGCCCTACATCAAGCAGCCCTACACCGACGAGTGCGACACCACGGTGCCGGTGCAGGAGATCAAGCGCCTGTCCGAGCGCCTGAGTACCATCCCGGCGAACTTCACGCTGCACTCGCGCGTCAAGAAGATCATCGACGACCGCGCCGCGATGGGGCGTGGCGAAGCGCCCTTCGACTGGGGCATGGGCGAGAACCTGGCCTACGCCAGCCTGCTGGCGCAGGGTTACGGCGTGCGCCTCTCCGGCGAGGACGTCGGCCGCGGCACCTTCTTCCACCGCCACGCCGTTCTGCACGACCAGAAGCGCGAGCGCTGGGACGAGGGCATCTACAAGCCGCTCGACCACATCCAGGACGGCCAGGCCCGCTTCCAGAGCTACGACTCGGTGCTGTCGGAGGAAGGCGTGCTCGCCTTCGAATACGGCTACGCCACGACCGAGCCCAACGAGCTCGTCATCTGGGAGGCCCAGTTCGGCGACTTCGTCAACGGCGCCCAGGTGGTGCTCGACCAGTTCATCAGCTCGGGCGAGGCCAAGTGGGGTCGCCTGTGCGGTCTCACGCTGATGCTGCCGCACGGCTACGAGGGCCAGGGCCCCGAGCACTCGTCCGCCCGTCTCGAGCGCTACATGAACAACGCTGCCGAGCACAACTGGCAGATCTGCGTGCCGACCACCCCGGCGCAGATCTTCCACCTGCTGCGCCGCCAGGCGATCCGCAAGGTGCGCAAGCCGCTGATCATCATCACGCCGAAGTCGCTGCTGCGTCACAAGGAGGCGATTTCCTCGATCGAGGAACTGGCCAACGGCAGCTTCCAGACGGTGATCCCCGAGGTCGAGAAGCTCGACGCCAAGAAGGTCAAGCGCGTGGTTCTGTGCCAGGGCAAGATCTATTACGAGCTCCTCGCCCATCGCCGCGAGAACAAGATCACCGACACCGCGCTGGTCCGCATCGAGCAGCTCTATCCGTTCCCGACCGAGGCCTTCGCCAAGGCGATCGAGCAGTTCCCGAACGCCAAGGAGATCGTCTGGGCCCAGGAAGAGCCGCGCAACCAGGGCGCGTGGTACTGGCTCGCCTCGCGCCAGCACCTGGTCAACGTGCTCGGCACCAAGCGCCGTCTGCTGCTGGTGAGCCGCCCGGCCGCCGCCTCGCCCGCGGTCGGCTACTACGCCAAGCACAACGCGCAACAAAAGGCGGTCCTCGAAAACGCCTTCGGTCCGATCCAGGACACCACGCCGCAGTCCCCGCACTGAAAAATACCTAGGGAGAGAAATCCATGCTGATCGAAGTCAAAGTACCGCAGCTGTCCGAGTCGGTTTCCGAAGCCACGCTGGTCACCTGGCACAAGAAGGAAGGCGACGCGGTCGCGCGCGACGAGAACCTGATCGACATCGAGACCGACAAGGTCGTGCTCGAGACCCCGGCCCCGGCCGACGGTGTGCTGGTGAAGATCATCAAGCAGGGTGGCGACACCGTGACCTCGGGTGAGCTGATCGCCCAGATCGACACCGAAGCCAAGGCCGCCGCCGGCGCCGCCGCCGCGGCTCCGGCCGCAGCCCCGGCTGCCGCCGCACCCGCCGCC
>NZ_AMXD01000028.1 GCF_000310185.1 Thauera aminoaromatica S2
CGCCCGCCCCGCGCGGACGCGGCGCCGCACGCGGCCGCTGAGCCGCACCCGCCCGGCTCGCCCACCCGCCCGGCTCGCCTTGCGCCGAGGCTGCAAACAAAGGGGCGGTGCATCGCACCGCCCTCTTCATCGCCACGCCGGCAAGGTGCAGATCAGACGTAGCGCACGTCCAGGATCTCGTACTCGCGCACCCCGCCGGGCGCCTGCACCTCGGCGATGTCCCCCGCGTATTTTCCGATCAGCGCACGCGCGATCGGCGAGCTGATCGAGATCTTGTTGTCCTTGATGTCGGCTTCATCGTCGCCGACGATCTGGTAGGTCACGACCTGGCCGGACTCGAGGTCTTCGAGCTCGACCGTGGCGCCGAACACGCAGCGACCGTCCGCATCGAGCAGTGTCGGATCGATGATCTGCGCGTTGGCGAGCTTGGACTCGACCTCCATGATGCGGCCCTCGATGAAGCCCTGGCGATCCTTGGCAGCCTCGTACTCGGCGTTCTCGGAGAGGTCGCCGTGCGACCGCGCCTCGGCGATCGCGGCGATCACGTTGGGGCGCTCGACGGTCTTCAGTCGATGGAGTTCGGTGCGCAGCTTCTCGGCGCCGGCGACGGTAAGCGGGGTCTTGTTCATGCTTGCTGCTTCAGTTCGGCGTGCAGGCCCTGCACGGAATACACCTCGAGACCGTTCGAAAGGTGGCGCATGCCCATGCACGCGGCGCGCGCGCCCTCGATGGTGGTGAAGATCGACACCTTTGCGGCGAGCGCGCTGGTGCGGATCGAGCGCGAGTCAGCGATCGCCTGGCGCTTCTCGTCGACGGTGTTGATCACCAGCACGATCTCCTCGTTCTTGATGATGTCGACGATGTGCGGACGGCCCTCGTTGACCTTGTTGACCACGCCCACCGGGATCCCGGCGGCCTCGATCGCCGCTGCGGTGCCGCGGGTGGCCACCAGCGCGAAGCCCATCTCGTGCAGCTCGCGCGCGACCTCGATCGCGACCGGCTTGTCGGTCGGACGCACGCTGATGAACACCGTGCCCGCGGTTGGCAGGCGCACGCCCGCGCCCATCTGGCTCTTCACGAAGGCCTCGGCGAAGCTGCGGCCCACGCCCATGACCTCGCCGGTGGACTTCATCTCGGGCCCGAGGATGGTATCCACGCCGGGGAACTTCACGAACGGGAACACCGCCTCCTTGACCGAGTAGTAAGGCGGAACGATCTCACCGCTGACGCCCTGCTCGGCCAGGCTCTGACCCGCCATGCAGCGCGCGGCGATCTTGGCCAGCGGCAGCGAGCAGGCCTTGGAGACGAAGGGCACGGTGCGCGAGGCGCGCGGGTTCACCTCGAGCACATAGACGACCGCATTGTCGCCCTCGCCCTGGATCGCGAACTGCACGTTCATCAGGCCGACGACCTTCAGCGCGCGCGCCATGGCCTCGGTCTGGCGGCGCAACTCGTCCTGCAGCCTCGCCGACAGGGTATAGGGTGGCAGCGAGCAGGCCGAGTCGCCCGAATGCACGCCGGCCTGCTCGATGTGCTCCATGATGCCGCCGATCATCACCTGCTTGCCGTCGGACAGCGCATCGACGTCCACCTCCGTGGCGTCGTTGAGGAAGCGGTCGAGCAGCACCGGCGACTCGTTCGAGACCTTGACCGCCTCGCGCATGTAGCGCTCGAGGTCCTTCTGCTCGTGCACGATCTCCATCGCGCGGCCACCCAGCACGTAGGACGGGCGTACCACCAGCGGATAGCCGATCTCGGCCGCGAGGCGCACGGCTTCGGCGGGCGTCCGCGCGGTGCGGTTGGGCGGCTGACGCAGACCGAGCTCGACGAGCAGTTGCTGGAAACGCTCGCGGTCCTCGGCGGCGTCGATCATGTCGGGGCTGGTGCCGATGATCGGCACGCCGTTGGCTTCGAGCGCCTGCGCGCGCTTGAGCGGAGTCTGGCCGCCGAACTGCACGATCACGCCGACCGGCTTCTCGATGTGCACGATCTCGAGCAGGTCTTCGAGCGTGATCGGCTCGAAGTACAGGCGGTCCGAGGTGTCGTAGTCGGTGGACACCGTCTCCGGGTTGCAGTTGACCATGATGGTCTCGTAGCCATCCTCGCGCAGGGCGAGCGCCGCATGCACGCAGCAGTAGTCGAACTCGATGCCCTGGCCGATGCGGTTGGGACCACCGCCGAGCACCATGATCTTCTTGCGCTCGGTCGGCATCGCCTCGCACTCGTCCTCGTAGGACGAATACAGGTAGGCGGTGGAGGTGGCGAACTCGGCCGCGCAGGTGTCGACGCGCTTGAACACCGGGCGCACGCCCAGCGTATGCCGATGCAGGCGCACCGCGGTCTCGTCAGCATTGAGCAGCTTGGCCAGGCGGCGGTCGGAGAAGCCCTTCTTCTTGAGCTCGCGCAGCTCGGCGGCCTGCAGCGCCTTCAGCGAGCGCCCGGCGAGCGCCTTCTCGGAGAGCACGATGTCCTCGATCTGGGCGAGGAACCAGGGGTCGATCTTGGACAGGTTGAAAACCTGCTCGAGGCTCATACCCTCGCGGAAAGCCTGGCCCACGTACCAGATGCGCTGCGCGCCCGGGCTGGCGATCTCGTGCTCGAGATCCTCGCGGTCGGCCTCGACCTCGTCCAGGCCATACACGCCGACCTCCAGCCCACGCAGCGCCTTCTGGAAGGATTCCTGGAAGCTGCGGCCCATCGCCATGACCTCGCCCACCGATTTCATCTGGGTGGTCAGGCGGTCGTTGGCCTGGGGGAATTTCTCGAACGCGAAGCGCGGGATCTTGGTGACGACGTAGTCGATCGAAGGCTCGAAGGACGCCGGGGTGGCGCCACCGGTGATGTCGTTGCGCAGCTCGTCGAGGGTGTAGCCCACCGCCAGCTTGGCCGCGACCTTTGCGATCGGGAAACCGGTGGCCTTGGAGGCCAGCGCCGACGAACGCGACACGCGCGGGTTCATCTCGATGACGATCATGCGACCGTCCTGGGGATTGATGGCGAACTGCACGTTCGAGCCGCCCGTGTCCACCCCGATCTCGCGCAGCACCGCGATCGAGGCGTTGCGCATGATCTGGTATTCCTTGTCGGTGAGCGTCTGCGCCGGCGCGACGGTGATCGAGTCGCCGGTGTGCACGCCCATCGGGTCGAGGTTCTCGATCGAGCACACGATGATGCAGTTGTCGGCGCGATCGCGCACGACCTCCATCTCGTATTCCTTCCAGCCCAGCAGCGACTCCTCGATCAGCAGCTCGTTGGTCGGACTCGCCTCGAGGCCGCGCTTGCAGATCTCCTGGAACTCTTCCATGTTGTAGGCGATGCCGCCGCCGGTGCCGCCGAGCGTGAAGCTCGGGCGGATGATCACCGGGAAGCCGATGCCACCCTGGACCTGGAGCGCCTCTTCCATGCTGTGGGCGATGCCCGAGCGCGCGGAGCCGAGACCGATCCTGGTCATCGCGTCCTTGAACTTGAGGCGGTCCTCCGCCTTGTCGATCGCCTCTTCCGAAGCGCCGATGAGCTCGACGCCGTACTTGGCGAGCACGCCGTGGCGACCGAGGTCGAGCGCGCAGTTGAGCGCGGTCTGGCCGCCCATGGTCGGCAGGATCGCGTCGGGACGCTCCTTGTCGATGATGCGCTCGACCACCTGCCAGGTGATCGGTTCGATGTAGGTGACGTCGGCCGTCTCCGGGTCGGTCATGATGGTCGCCGGGTTCGAGTTGACCAGGATGACCTTGTAGCCTTCCTCGCGCAGGGCCTTGCAGGCCTGGGCGCCGGAATAGTCGAACTCGCAGGCCTGGCCGATGATGATCGGGCCGGCGCCGATGATCAGGATGGTCTTGATGTCTGTACGTTTCGGCATTGTCTTGCCTCGATGATTCCTCGACGCCGCGACTGTCGCGCGTCAAAAACTGGGGGGCAGGCCGCAGCCTGCCGCGGGCCGGGTTACTTGGCGGCTTCCATCAGACCGATGAAGCGGTCGAACAGGTAGGCGACGTCATGCGGCCCGGGGCTCGCTTCCGGGTGTCCCTGGAAGGAGAAGGCGGGCACGTCGGTGCGCGCAATCCCCTGATTGGTGCCATCGAACAAGGATACGTGCGTCACCTTCAGGTTCGCCGGCATGGTCGCCGGATCGACCGCGAAGCCGTGGTTCTGGCTGGTGATCAGCACTTTGCCGGTGTCGAGATCCTTGACCGGATGGTTGGCGCCATGGTGACCGGTGGGCATCTTCATGGTCTTCGCGCCCGAGGCCAGCGCCAGCAGCTGGTGGCCGAGGCAGATGCCGAAGGTCGGCATGCGCGCGGCGACGAGCTCGCGGATCGCGGCGATCGCGTAGTCGCAGGGCTCGGGGTCGCCGGGGCCGTTGGACAGGAACACCCCATCCGGATTCAGCGCCAGCACTTCGGATGCCGGCGTCTGCGCCGGCACCACCGTGAGGCGGCAGCCGCGCTCGACCAGCATGCGCAGGATGTTGTACTTGACGCCGAAGTCGTAGGCGACGACGTGGAAGCGCCCGTCGGCGCGGTCGCTGTAGCCGCTCCCGAGCGCCCACTCGGCCTGCTTCCATTCATAGCGCTCGGCGACACTGACGACCTTGGCGAGGTCCATGCCCGCGAGGCCGGGAAAGGCGCGCGCCTGGGCCACGGCAGCCTCGGCGTCGAGCGCCTGGCCCGCGGCCGCAGTGACGATGCAGCCCGCCTGCGCACCCTTCTCGCGCAGCACGCGGGTGAGCTTGCGGGTGTCGAGGCCTGCGATCGCGACCACCTTCTCGGCGCGCAGGTAGGCGTCCAGGCGCTGGGTCATGCGAAAGTTGGACGGCAGGATGGGCAGGTCGCGGATGACCAGACCGGCCGCCTGCACGCGCGAGGACTCGATGTCCTCGGGGTTGATGCCGGTGTTGCCGATATGCGGATAGGTCAGGGTGACGATCTGGCGGCAATAGCTCGGGTCGGTCAGGATTTCCTGATACCCCGACATCGAGGTGTTGAACACCACCTCGCCGACCGTGCTGCCAACCGCGCCGATACCCTTGCCGTGGAAGACGGTTCCATCGGCGAGCGCAAGAAGGGCGGGCGGGAATGCACTCACGAGAAGCTCCTGGAATCTGCTTGGGAAGTCATGCGGGCACGCGAACGACGCGCCCGATATGTACAAAAAGCGGGACGGGCCTCCGGGCCGATCCCGCTTCGAAAACCTTTCAATTGTATATTTCCGGCGGATTCAAGGCAAATCGCCCGCGCACCTCCGCTCACCCGCCGCAGGCCGTTTCTTCCCGCAGAACCTCGCCGAGCAGCTCGATCTCGCGCGCCGCAAGGCCCGCCTGGCTGGTCAGCGCGCGCGGATCGCCCGCCGCGGCCAGCTCCTCCAGACGGCGCGCGGCATCCACCGCACGCTGCGCCGAGAACACCCCGACCGAGCCCTTGATCATGTGCCCGAGCTCGCGCAGGCGCGCGAAATCCATGTCGGCGGCGCCCTTGTGCAAGTCGGCGACCGTGCGCGGCAGATCGCGCAGGAAGACCTCGACCAGTTGCTCGACCACCCCGTCCTCGCCTGCGAACATCGCGCGCGCGTCGTCGAGGCAGGCGATGCGGCGACGGTCGGCAGGATCGAGCTCGAGCAGGGTGATGTCGCCGGCGGCCTCGTCGGCATCCGCCGGACCCAGCACGCGCTCGATCGCGGCGAACAGCGCCTCGGGGCGGACCGGCTTGGCGACGTAGTCGTCCATCCCCGCCTGCAGGCAGCGCTCGCGGTCGCCCTCCATCGCGTGCGCGGTCATCGCGATGATCGGCACCGGCTTCCAGTCGCCCGCGAGCACCCAGCTGCGCCGCGCCTCGCGCGCGCGGATGGCCTGCGTGGCCTCGATGCCGCCCATCACCGGCATCTGCACGTCCATCAGCACCACGTCGAAGTGACGGTTGTCGATCGCCTCGAGGGCCTCCTCACCGTTGTTCGCCACCGTCACGCTGTGGCCGACGTGCTCGAGCATGCGCTTGGCCACGGTCTGGTTGACCGGGTTGTCCTCGACCACCAATACCTCGAGCACGCGCGCCGGCGGCTCCATCCCCACCGTGGAGCGCAGCTCCACCGTGGAGCGCAGCTCGACCGGTGCGAGCTCGAAGGGCGGCGGCTCGGCAGCCTCGCGCTCGCCGCCCTGCGCCATGCGCAGCACGGCCAGCAGGTCCTCGGCCGAGAAGGGCTTGGCGAGGCGGTAGCCGAGCCCGAGCTCCTCGCAGCGCAGGGCATCGTTGCGCTGCGAGTGGCTCGCCATCATCGGAATGATGCGGTCCGGCCGCGGCCACGCGGCGGCGAAGCGCTGCGCCAGCGCGAAGCCGCCCGGCTCCGGCAGGTCCGCATCCATCAGCAGGAACGCGAAGGGATCGCTGCCGTCCGCGGCGCGCGCCAGCGCCTGCTCCACCGCCACGCCACTGCAGGCCGCCTCGGCACGCAGGGCGGCCTCCTGCAGGGTCGCGCACAGGAAATCGGCGAAGGCGGCGTTCGCGCTCGCCACCAGCACCCGCGTCCCGGCGAGTGCGCCGACGCGCAGCGGGGTCGGGTCGGCGACCGCGCGCAGCGGCAGGGTCACCTCGAAGCGGCTGCCCGCACCCGGCACGCTATCGACACCGATCCGGCCCCCCATCAGCTCGGTGAGCTGGCGGCAGATCGCCAGACCGAGGCCCGTGCCGCCGTACTTGCGCGTGGTCGAATTGTCCGCCTGCGAGAAGGCACCGAAGATCGCCTCGAGCTTGTCGGGCGCGATGCCGCAGCCGGTGTCGCGCACGAGGAACTCGATGCTGGCCGCGCCGCCGTTGCGCTGGACGCAGCGCACGCGCACCTCGACCTCGCCGTGCTCGGTGAACTTGATCGCGTTGCCGATGAGATTCACCAGGATCTGGCGCAGCCGGGTGGGGTCGCCGCGCAGCACCGAGGGCACGTCGGGCGCGACGTCATAGTAGAGCTCCAGCCCCTTCTGCGAAGCACGCAGCGCGAGCGCGCGACAGGTCTCCGACACCACCGAGTGCAACGAGAAGTCGATCTGCTCGACGCTCAGGCGGCCAGCCTCGATGCGCGAGAAGTCGAGGATGTCGTTGATGATGGTCAGCAAGGCCTCGGCCGAGGACTTGACCGTCTGCAGGTACTCGCGCTGCTCGCCCGCGATCGTGGAGTCGAGCAGCAGGTCGGTCATGCCGATGATGCCGTTCATCGGCGTGCGGATCTCGTGGCTCATGTTGGCGAGGAAGTCGCCCTTGGCCCGGCTCGCCGCCTCGGCTGCCTCCTTGGCCTGGAGCAGTTCGATCTCGCGCAGCTTGCGCTCGGTGACATCACGGTAGGTGCCCTCGACGCGCGCCCAGCGCCCGTCCTCGCCGCGGCCGCTCGCGTTGCCGCACACCTCGATCCAGTGCCAGCTCGCGTCCTGCGCGCGAATGCGGATCTCCGCGCGCAGCTCGGCCGCTTCTCCGCCGAGGTGGGCGCGCAGCGCCTGCTGCAGCGCCGCCCTGCCCTCGTCGTCCACCAGCGCCATCCAGTCGCCCGCATCCCCGCCGTCGTAACCGAGCAGCCTGCGCCAGCGTTCGTCGAGCCGGATCGAGCCGCCACGCAGGTCCATGTACCACACGCCGGCACCCGCATTCGCCGACACCAGGTCGAGGTGCCGGCGCGCGCGCGCCAGGCTGCGCAGCGCCGCATCGCGCTCGGCGCGCAGGCGGGAGAGCTCCGCCTCGACGGAACCGGGATCGGGAGGACTCCCGCGCGATTCGGCCGCGCCGCTCATGGCAGGCCTCAGCGCAGGCCGAGCACGTCCTGCATGTCGTAGAGCCCCTTCGCACGACCGGCGAGAAAGCGCGCCGCCCGCATCGAGCCGAGCGCATAGGGCATGCGGCTGCCCGACTTGTGGGTGATCTCGATGCGCTCGCCGATGCCGGCGAACAGCACCGTGTGGTCACCCACCACATCGCCGCCACGGATCGTCGAAAAGCCGATGGTCTCGGCGCTGCGCTCGCCGGTGTGGCCCTCGCGGCCATAGACAGCGCAGGTCTCGAGGTCGCGTCCAAGCTCGCGGGCGACGACCTCGCCCATGCGCAGCGCCGTGCCGGAGGGGGCATCGACCTTGAAGCGGTGGTGGGCCTCGATGACCTCGACGTCGTAGCCCTCGGAGAGGATGCGCGCGGCGACCTCGAGCAAGCGGAACACCGCGTTCACGCCCACCGCCATGTTGGGCGCGAAGACCACGGGAACGTGCTCGGCAGCGGCGGCGATCGCGGTCTTGCCGGCGGCATCGAAACCGGTCGTGCCGATCACCATCGCCTTGCCGGCGGCACGCGCGAGCGCGAGGTGCGCGAGCGTGCCCTCGGGTCGGGTGAAGTCGATCACGCAATCGGCCGCGCCGATCGCGGCGGCGGCATCGTCGGTGATGAGCACGCCGGTGGCCACGCCGGCCATCTCGCCGGCATCGCGACCGATGAAGGGGGTGTCGCTGCGATCGAAGGCGGCGGCGAGCACGACGCCCTCCTCCTTCAGCGCGGCCTCGATCAGCATTCTGCCCATGCGCCCGGAGGCACCGGCGATCGCGACTCGAATCTGGGACATCGGATTGTTTTCCTGCATCAATGGGCCGGCGCGGACGGCCGACCCGGGATGAACCCGGGCGCCGCCTCAGCGCGCGCTGGCGGGGGGGATCTCGACCACGCGCGAGCGCTCCTGCGCCGCCGCGGCGGGCGTACCCGAGGCGGCAGCGACGTCGCCCTCGATGCGGTCGAGCACGTCGCCCGTGAAGAACAGCGAGATCACGCGCTGCTGCGCCTCGCCACTGCCCGGGCGGAAGCGATAGACGTAATCCCAGCGGTCCTTGCGGAACATGTCGACCACCAGGGGGGAGCCGAGCACGTAGCGCACCTGGTCGCGGGTCATGCCGCGGCGAAGCTGCGCGACCATCTCCTGGTCGACGTAATTGCCTTGGCGGATGTCGATCCGGTAGGGGTCGACCAGGCCGACAACGGAGTCGAAGGAGCAGCCTGCAAGCAGGCCGGAAGAGACGATGAGCGCAGCGAGGAGGGAACGCATGGGAGAGTGGGCGCCGGGATGCGACCGGGGTCGCAGTTCTCAGTTAGGGGCAAAAAATATAACATAGCCGCGATCGACGGCGCTCGACCGCCATTGCCGGAGACTGCCCGCGGGGGCTCCTGCCTGCTGCGGCGTACACCGTAACGGGCTGGCATCGACCTCCCGCGAGTCCCTGGACAACGGTCGGCCAAACGGCCTTCGCAGGCTCCCGCAACCCGATCTCCCGCAAGTCAACCTCATCCAGAGCCCATGTCCGACAACTCCAGGAACCTGAAAAGCATCGGCCTGAAGGCGACCTACCCCCGCCTGAAGATCCTCGACCTCTTCCAGAGCTCGGAGCAGCGCCACCTGACCGCGGAGGATGTATACCGCACGTTGATGAACGAAGGCATGGACATCGGCTTGGCCACGGTCTACCGCGTACTGACGCAGTTCGAGCAGGCCGGACTGCTCGAGCGCCACTACTTCGAGTCGGGCAAGGCGGTGTTCGAACTCGCCGAAGGCGGCCATCACGACCATCTGGTGTGCATGCAGTGCGGCAAGGTCGAGGAGTTCTTCGACGCCGAGATCGAACGTCGGCAGAACCAGATCGCACTCGAACGCGGCTTCGCGATCCGCGAGCACGCGCTCTACATCTACGCCGACTGCCAGCGCGAGAACTGCCCCAACCTCGGGCGCGAGAAGGACTGAAGCCGCGCCGGACCGAGGCATCGCGACGGATGCGCGCCAGCGCCGAGGGCGCGTGGACGACGCGGAAATCAGCGCCGGCCGAGCATCTCGGCCGCGTGATCGCGGGTGGTCGCGGTGATATTCACGCCGCCGAGCATGCGCGCGACCTCCTCCACCCGCGCCGCGTCGTCGAGCGGCGCGACCTCGCTCAGCGTCTCGCCGCCCTGCTCGCGCTTGGCGATGCGCCACTGCCAGTCCGCGCAGGCCGCCACCTGGGGCAGGTGGGTGACGCAAAGCACCTGGCGATCCTGCCCGAGGCGGGCGAGCAGCTTGCCGACGATCTCGGCGACGCGACCGCCAATGCCCACGTCCACTTCGTCGAAGATCAGCGTGGGCACCGCGCTGTCGCGGCTGGTGATGACCTGGATGGCCAGCCCGATGCGCGACAGTTCGCCGCCGGAAGCCACCTTGGCGAGGCTGCGCAGCGGCTGGCCGGCATTCGCGGCAACACGGAACTCCACCTCCTCGACGCCTGCCGCGGAGGGTGCGCAAGGTGTGAGCGCGACCTCGAAGCGGCCACCCGCCATCGCCAGGTCCTGCATCGCGGCGGCGATCTCCTCCGACAGCCGGCGCGCGGCGGGGAGGCGCGCCGCGGTGAGCTCGGCCGCGACGGACTCGAAGGCGGCCCGCGCCGCCTGCGCCGCCGCGGCAAGGCGCGCCGGATCGGCGGTCGCTTCCAATGTGTCCAGGCGCTCGCGCCACTGCTGCGCGAGCGCGGGCAGCTCCTCGGGCTGGACGCGATACTTGCGTGCCGCCTCCATGACCGCGGCGATGCGGCGCTCGAGCTCGGCGAGACGTCCCGGATCGAGGTCGAGCCGGTCACGATAGCGGCGCAGGGCGTGCAGGGCCTCGTCGGCCTGGATGGCGGCGGCGGAGATCAGTTCGCGCACATCCGCCAGCCCGGCGTCGAAGTCGGCCAGCGCGGCGATGCGGCCGTCGAGGCGGCCCAGCACGGAGCACACCGCAAGTTCACCCTCGCCGAGCGCCACCACCGCCGCCTCCGCCCCCTCGATCAGGCTCGCGGCGTGGGCCAGGCGAGCGTGCTCGGCATTGATCTCCGCCCATTCCTCGATGTCGAAGCCGACCTGCTCGAGCTCGCGCAGCTGCCAGGCGAGCAGCTCGCGCTCGCGCGCCGAGCTCGCCGAGTCGGCCTCCGCTTCGCGCTGCAGGCGCAGCAGGCGCTGCCACTCGCGGTGGCGCGCGGCCACCTCGGCGACCAGCGCCCCCGCGCCCGCCTGGGCGTCGAGCAGGGCACGCTGCGCGTCGGTGCGCAGCAACGCGTGGTGGGCGTGCTGACCATGGATGTCGGCCAGCCACTCGCCGGCGGCGCGCAGCTGAGCGAGCGTGGCCGCCACGCCGTTGATCCACGCGCGGCTGCGGCCGCCCATATCGATCGTGCGGCGCAGGATCAGCATGCCCTCGTCGGCGGGCAGTTCCTGCTCGACGAGCCAGGCAGCGAGTCCCTCGCCGGCGGGCAGGTCGAATTCGGCGGCCACGTCGGCGCGCTCGCGGCCGCTGCGCACCATGGCTGCCTCGCCGCGCCCGCCGAGCGCGAGCCCGAGCGCATCGAGCAGGATCGACTTGCCGGCGCCGGTCTCCCCGGTCAGCGCACCGAAGCCGGCGGCGAATTCGAGGTCGAGGCGATCGACGATGACGAAGTCACGGATGGTCAGGCGGCGGAGCATGGCAGCGGCGGTCGCGGGTGGGGTTGGGACGGGACGACGGGGCCTGAGGAGTGGCGGCGCGGAGATCGGGCGGCGGGTGCGCTCACACCCTCGGCGCCGCGCTCCAGTGCAGCTTCTGGCGCAGCATCGCGAAGTAGGAATAGCCCTCGGGATGCAGCAGGCGCAAGCTGCGGCTCGAGCGTGTCATGCGCACGCAGTCGCCCGCGCGCAGGTCGAAACGGGTCTGGCCATCGAAGTGCACCCGGGCGTCGTGCGGCGGCAGCAGCACGATGTCGATGCGGCAGGAGTCGGGCAGCGTGATCGGGCGTGCGGTGAGCGCGTGCGGGCACAGCGGCACCAGCGCGATCCCGCCCACGCTCGGGTGCAGGATCGGGCCGTTGGCCGACAGCGCGTAGGCGGTCGAGCCGGTGGGGGTGGATACGATCATGCCGTCCGAGCGCTGGGTGTAGACGAACTCCTCGTCGATCGACAGCTCGAACTCGATCATGCGCCCGAGCTCGCCCTTGTTCACCACCACGTCGTTGAGGGCGAGCGTGTGGAACACGCGTGCGCCGCCGCGCAGCACCTCGACGTCGAGCATGAAACGGTCCTCGGCGGTGAAGGCGCCGTCGAGGATCTCGGCGAGGCGCTCGGTGGCCGAGCTGCGCGCGATGTCCGTGAGGAAGCCGAGGCGGCCGAGGTTGACGCCCACCAGCGGGACGCCGTGCTCGATCAGCCGGCGCGCGGTGTGCAGCATGGTGCCGTCGCCGCCGATCACCACCGCGAGGTCGGCGCTCGCGCCGATATGCTCGTAGCTTGCCACCGGGAAGTCGTGGGCGCCGCCGATGGAACTCGCGGTGCCCTGCTCGATCAACACCGCAAGGCCGCGATCGCGCAGGAAGCGGGCGATCGACAGCACCGACTCGGCCACGTCGGGGCTCTGATATTTGCCGATGAGGGCAAGCGTGCGGAATGGCGTGCTCATGGGCGCCGATTAAACCACAATCGTCCCCGCGCTTGACACCGCCGCGCCCGCGCGCGGTGGCCCGCAGTGGCCAGCGCGGGCGTGCTTCAATAGAATCGGCCTCTCGACTCCAGGCAGCCATGAATCCGCTCGACGCACGCTCCCAGATCCTCCTCAAGACCCTGATCGAACGCCACATCGCGGACGGCCAGCCGGTCGGCTCGCGCGCGCTGTCGCGCTATTCCGGTCTGGAGCTGTCGCCGGCGACGGTGCGCAACGTGATGAGCGACCTCGAGGAGATGGGCTTCATCGCCAGCCCGCACACCTCGGCAGGCCGCATCCCGACCGCGCTCGGCTATCGTTTCTTTGTCGACTCGCTGCTCACCGTGCAGCCGCTCGAGAACGCCCGCGTGCGCGCCCTCGAAGGCCAGCTGCTGCCCAACCAGCCGCAGCGCCTGATCAGCTCGGCCTCGCACCTGCTCTCCGAACTCACCCAGTTCGCCGGCGTGGTGGTGGCACCGCGCAAGGACGCGGTGCGCATCCGCCAGTTCGAGTTCATCAGCCTGGCCGAAAATCGCATCCTGCTGATCATCGTCACCACCGGCGGCGACGTGCAGAATCGCCTGCTGATCACCCGGCGCGCCTACACGCCGACCGAGCTCAACGGCGCTGCCGCCTACCTCAACGAGCACTTCGCCGGCCTGTCCTTCGAGGAGATCCGCCGCCGCCTCGGCGACGAGCTGCGCCAGCTGCGCAGCGACATGAGCGAACTGATGACCGCGACCGTCGACGCCGGCTCGGAAGCCGCCGAAGACAACGCGGCGAGCTACGTACTTTCGGGCGAAACCAAGCTGCTCGACGTCGAGGACCTGTCGAGCAACATGTCGCAGCTGCGCGAGCTCTTCAGGCTCTTCGAGCAGCGCACCGGCCTGCTCCAGCTGCTCGACCTGTCCAACCGCGCCGAGGGCGTGCAGATCTTCATCGGTGGCGAATCCGGCCTCGCCCCGCTCGACGGCTGCAGCGTGATCACCGCGCCCTACGAGGTCGACGGCCAGGTGGTCGGCTCGCTCGGTGTCATCGGCCCCACCCGCATGGCCTACGACCGCGTGATCCCGATCGTCGACATCACCGCCCGGCTGCTCTCGAACGCCCTCTCCTCCAAGCACTGATTCCGGCGTGCGCCTGCCTTGCCGTGCGCACGCCCCCACCCGAGGACCACGATGCCCCGTTACCGGCCCGAACCGATCCACCGTCACGACAGCACGCCGCGCACCGGCGTGCTGCTGGTCAACCTGGGCACCCCCGCCGCCCCCACCGCCGCCGCGCTGCGTCCCTACCTCAAGCAGTTCCTTTCCGACCCGCGCGTGGTCGAGATCCCGCGCCTGGTGTGGTGGCCGATCCTCAACGGCATCATCCTCAACACGCGGCCCAAGGCCTCGGCACAGAAATACGCCAGCATCTGGACCGACGAGGGCTCACCGCTGCTGGTGCACACCGTACGTCAGACCAAGCTGCTCGCCGGCTATCTCGCCAAGGACGGCTACGACGGGCTCGACATCGATTACGCGATGCGCTACGGCGCACCCGCGATCGGCGACACCCTGGACGCGATGCGCGCGCGCGGCTGCACCCGCATCCTGGTGGTGCCGATGTACCCGCAGTATTCCGCGAGCACCACCGCCACCGTGGTCGACGAGGTCGGCAGCAGCCTGGCGCGCTGGCGCAACCAGCCCGAGATGCGCTTCGTGCGCAATTTCCACGACGACCCCGGCTACATCGATGCGCTGGTGAAGAGCGTGCGCGAGCACTGGGCGGCCAACGGCGAGCCCGAGCGCCTGCTGCTGAGCTTCCACGGCGTGCCGCGGCGCTCGCTCGATCTCGGCGACCCCTATCACTGCGAGTGCCACAAGACCGGCCGCCTCGTCGCCGAAGGCCTCGGCGTGGCACGCGAGCGCGTACTGGTCACGTTCCAGTCGCGCTTCGGCAAGGCAGAATGGCTCAAGCCCTACACCCAGCCCACCCTGGAGCAGCTCGCCGCCGAGGGCGTGCGCCGCGTCGACGTGATGTGCCCGGGCTTCGTCGCGGACTGCCTGGAGACGCTGGAGGAGATCGCGCTCGAGTGCAAGGAAGCCTTCCTGGAGAAGGGCGGCCGGGCCTTCCACTACATCCCCTGCCTGAACGAGCGCGACGCCTGGATCAAGGCGCTGGCCGCGCTGGTGCGCAAGCACCTGGGCAACTGGCTGGAGATCGCCGCGCCGGACGCCGCCGCGCGCAGCGCCGCACTCGAGCGCGCACGCACGCTCGGCGCCGGGCAGTAGCCGCGATGCCCGCCCGCACAGACTGGCCGAAACAGCCCGGCTCGGAGGGATTCAGGCGGGTGCGGGCGGACTCCACCCGCAATTCATTCAGTAGTCGACGATCTGCAGGTCGTGCACGACCGGCGCCGCGCGCACCGCACGCACCGCCGCGGGGGCGTGCTCGGCCGCCTGGCGCGACACCGCCGCAAGCCGGCGCACGGCGACGGTGCCAAGCTGGCGACGGAAGCGCTCCAGCACTTCCTCGCTCGCAAGCGCGAGCGCGGCGGGGTTGACTTCGAGATAGCTGAGCTCGTCGAGCGACACCGCGCTCAGCAGCTGCTTGTGCTCGAGCTGGTCGAGCCAGGCCTGCTCGCCGAAAACCTCGCCCGGCCCCACCTCCAGCACCCGCCGCCCGCCGATGGAGAGCTCGACCTTGCCCTCGAGCACGATCCCGAAGCGCTGATCGAGGTCGCCCTCGCGCATCAGGCCGAGGTCGCTGCCGACCTTGCGCCAGGCGCAGATCCGCATCACCTCCCACAGATCCACGTCCTCGAACTCGGTGAAGAAGGCCAGTTTGCGCAGGCGCGCGAAGCGCTCGGCGTCGTGGTGCACGTGACCTTCGTCGAGGATCTGGTAGCGGACCGCGGCGAGGTCCTTGGCGAACTCCGCGCCGTTGCGGTAGCGCGAGTAGAGGTCCTTCTCGAGCGCCTTGCGGATTACCGCGTCCATCTGCTCGGGCACGTCCGGGTTGAGCTGCGAGACCGAGGGCGGATCGGCGTTGATGATCTTATAGACGAGCTGCGCCGGATTGCTCGCGCGGAAGGGCAGCCGTCCGGTCAGCATGTGGAACAGCAGCACGCCGAGCGAATACAGGTCGGTCTTCTGGTTGAGCGGATAGCCCTTGATCTGCTCCGGGCTCATGTAGGCCGGGGAGCCTACGCCCATGATGAAGGTCGAGTCGGTGTCGAGCTTCTTGTTGATGTTGAGCGCGAGGCCGAAGTCGGTGATCTTCACGTTGTCCTGCTCGTCGACCAGGATGTTCGCCGGCTTGATGTCGCGGTGCACGATGCCCTGGCGGTAAGCGTGGTCGAGCGCCATGCAGCACTTGAACACGATCCCGATCGTGCGATGGATGGGCAGCAGGTTCTGGAAGCTGCAGTAGCGCTCCAGCGAGCCGCCCGGGAAGTACTCCATCACCACGTAGGCCTCGTCGGGCTCGATCGAGGCATCGTGGATACGGATGATGTGGGGTGGTCGAGGCGGCCCGACACCACGCGCTCGGCCTTCAGCAGCTTGATCAGGCGGCGGTTCCACTTCGCCTCGTCGCGCGCCTTGTCGTCGAAGCGCACGTGCTTGAGCGCCACCGGCTCGGGGTAGTCCGGGGTCTCGGCGAGATAGACCACCGCGGTCGCGCCGCGGCCGATTTCCTTGATGATCCTGTACTTGCCGATGCGTTCGGGAATCCGGTTCATGCTGTCTTGCAGGGCGGGGGCGCCCGCGCGGCCGGCGGGCTTCGGCGCGATTGTTGCACGATCCGGTGCCGGCGTGCGCCTCCACACCCGCAGCGACGCGCGGGATTGTCCGCCCGGGCCGCGCATGCTTGAATGAGGCTCTCCCCGCAACTGCCCGCCAGGAGCCGCCTTGAGCGAAGCCGTAGACCTGCTGATCAACGCCCGCTGGATCGTCCCCGTCGAACCGCGCGACGCTGTGCTCGCCGACCACGCGGTGGCGATCCGCGGCGGACGCATCGTCGACCTCCTCGGCCAGGACGAGGCGCGCACGCGCTACGTCGCGGACGAGGTGGTCGAGCTGCCGCGGCACCTGCTGATCCCCGGCCTGGTGAACCTGCACACCCACGCCGCGATGAGCCTGCTGCGCGGCATCGCCGACGACCTGCCGCTGATGCGCTGGCTGGAGGAGGCGATCTGGCCCGCCGAGAGCCGTCACGTTTCCGCCGCCTTCGTGCGCGACGGCACGCTGCTCGCCGCGGCCGAGATGATCCGTGGCGGCATCACCACCTGCAGCGACATGTACTTCCACCCCGAGGCGGCGGCGGAAGCCTTCGCCGCCGCGGGCATGCGCGCGGTGGTCGGCGCGGTCGTGCTGGAATTCCCCACCTCGTACGCGAGCGACCCCGAGGACTACCTGCGCAAGGGCCTGGCCGCCCGCGACCGCTGGCAGGGCCACCCGCGGCTCGGCTTCTCGATCGCCCCGCACGCGCCCTACACCGTCTCGGACGACAGCTTCCACCAGGTGCAGACCCTCGCGGACGAACTCGGCCTGCCGATCCATGTGCACATCCACGAGACCGCACAAGAGATCGCCGACTCCCTCGCCGTCCACGGCTGCCGGCCGCTCGCTCGCCTCGCGCGCCTCGGCGTGCTCGGCAGCAATCTGATCGGCGTCCATGCGGTGCATCTGGACGAGGCCGACATCGAACTGCTCGCCCGCCACGGCTGCAGCGTCGCGCACTGCCCCACCTCGAACATGAAGCTCGCCAGCGGCATCGCGCCGGTGCCGCGCCTGCTCGCCGCCGGCGTCCCGGTCGGCCTCGGCACGGACGGCGCGGCGAGCAACAACCGCCTCGACCTGCTCCAGGAGATGCGCCACGCCGCGCTGCTCGCCAAGGTCGGCAGCCTGGATGCCACCGCGGTACCGGCGCATGCCGCCTTGCGCATGGCCACGCTCGGGGGCGCGCGCGCATTGGGCATGGACGATCGCATCGGCTCGATCGAAAAAGGCAAATGCGCCGATCTTTGCGCACTCGACCTTTCCGCACCGCAATGCCGGCCCTGTTTCGATCCGGTGTCGCATCTCGTCTACGTATGCGGTCGCGAAAACGTCTCCCACGTGTGGATCGACGGCGAAACCCGCGTGGACAAAGGCGTCTCGCTGTTGCATATTAACGACACCGAATTGCTCCGGCTCGTGTCGATGTGGCAAACTAAGCTCGGTAATTGAACTGGATATACTGGTACAAACCGACACGAAGACGGCAGATTCGCCAGTCTTCATTTCGTTCAGTGGCAATTCCGGCGACTCGCCCTTCAAAGAGGAAACCATGATCAAACAATCCAAGAAGCAGATGCTCATGCTGGCCGCCATCGCCTCGATCGGCCTGTCCGCCCCGAGCGCTTTCGCTCAGGTCAGCGACGTCGTCGTCGCCGGCAAGGGTGAAATCCCCTACGTGATCGACGCGCGCAACGTCGTCGCTCGCAGCGGCACCGGCCTGTGCTGGCGCACCGGCTACTGGAGCCCCGCCGCCGCCTCGACCGCCCTCGCCGGCGACCTGCCGGTCGGCTGCGCTTGCGACAAGGACATCGTCCCCGCCGACAAGTGCACCGTGAAGGCTGCTGCCGCGGCTCCGGGTCCGAAGCCCACCGCCGACAAGGTCAAGCTGTCGGCCGACGCCCTGTTCGACTTCGACAAGGCCGTCCTGAAGGCTGAAGGCAAGGCCAAGCTCGACCAACTCGCCGCCCAGGCCAAGTCGCTCAAGCTGGAAGTGATCCTCGCCGTCGGCCACACCGACCGCCTGGGTTCCAACACCTACAACCAGCGCCTGTCCGAGCGTCGCGCCGCCGCCGTCAAGACCTACCTGGTCTCGAAGGGCGTCGATGCCAACCGCGTCTACACCGAAGGCAAGGGCGAAACCCAGCCCGTGACCGGCAACAAGTGCGACAAGGTCGGTGGCCGCGCCGCGCAGATCTCCTGCCTGCAGCCGGATCGTCGCGTCGAAGTGGAAGTCATCGGCTCCAAGTAATTCCGGAGTCGGTAACCCGAAAGCCCTGCCTCGGCGGGGCTTTTTCGTTTGTGCCGGGCGCGCGCGCACCCGGTGCCCGTGCGTGCAAGCAAGGACCCTCGAACGCCATGAACACCGTCAACGCCGATCCCGCCGAACTGCAGAAATTCAGCGACCTCGCCCACCGCTGGTGGGACCCCGCCTCCGAGTTCCGTCCGCTGCACGAGATCAACCCGCTGCGCCTGGGCTGGATCGACGGCAAGGCCGCGCTCGCCGGAAAGAAGGTGCTCGACATCGGCTGCGGCGGCGGCATCCTCGCCGAGGGCATGGCCGCGCTCGGCGCCGAGGTGACCGGCATCGACCTATCCGAGAAGGCGCTCAGCGTCGCCCGCCTGCACCTTTTCGAGAGCGGCCACAAGGTCGACTACCGCCACATGAGCGCAGAGGCACTCGCCGAGGAATCGCCCGGCCGCTTCGACGTCGTCACCTGCATGGAAATGCTCGAGCACGTCCCCGATCCGGCCAGCATCGTCACCGCTTGCGCCCGGCTGGTAAAACCCGGCGGCCACGTCTTCCTGTCCACGCTCAACCGCAATCCGAAGTCCTACCTGTTCGCGATCGTCGGCGCCGAATACCTGCTCAAGTTGCTCCCGGCCGGCACCCACGAGTACGCCCGCTTCATCAAGCCCTCCGAACTCAGCCGCCATTGCCGCAATGCGCACCTGGACGTGCAGGAGATCATCGGCCTGTCCTACAACCCGCTCGCCAAGACCTACTCGCTCGGCCGCGACACGGACGTAAACTATCTGATGCACACCGTCGCCGCCGGCTGAACCTCGTCCGGACAGCTCGAGTTCGACGCGGAGAACCGGGCGCTGGCGGGCCGCTCGACCCGGCCGCAATTCAGTTCATGCATGTGCGGCAGGCATGCATTAAACTGCAGACGAGCGATTCCTCCCCGGGGAGCAAGGCGATGAGCTTCCGCCACCTGAAAAGCCTGTTCAATCCACGCTCGATCGCCGTGATCGGCGCGAGCGCGCGCGAGCGCCGCATGGGCAACGTGCTCATGCGCAACCTGCTTTCGGGCCAGTTCGCCGGCCCGATCATGCCGGTCAATCCCCGCCGAACCTCGGTGGCGGGCGTGCTCACCTATCCGAGCATCGCCGCGCTGCCGCAGACGCCCGACCTGGCGATCATCTGCACCCCCGCGCCGCTCGTGCCCCGCCTGGTGGAGGAGCTCGGCGAACGCGGCGCGCGTGCCGTGATGGTGATGGCCAACCAGCTCGACACCACGCTCGGCGCCGACGGCCGTCCGATCGAGCGCAGCATCCTCGAGATCACCCGCCGCTACGAGATGCGCCTGCTCGGTGGCGGCACGCTGGGCATCCTGGTACCCGGACTCGGGCTCAACGCGACCTTCTCGCAGATCGCCGCGCGCCCCGGCAAGCTCGGCTTCGTCTCCCAGCGCGACACGGTCGGCACCATGGTGCTCGACTGGGCGCTGCGCAAGAAGGTCGGCTTCTCGCACTTCGTCTCGCTCGGCGACAGCCTGGACATCGGCTTCGGCGAGGTGCTCGACTTCCTCGCCGCCGACTCGGGCACGCGCGCGATCCTGCTCTACATCGAATCCATCCAGGATCGCCGCGCCTTCATGTCGGCCGCGCGCGCCGCCGCGCGCAACAAACCGGTGATCGCGATCAAGGCCGGACGCTCGCCCGACAATCCGCTGATGGGCGTCTCCGACCCGCTCTTCCTCGAGATGCCCAACCTGGTCAGCCACGACGACGTGCACGACGCGGCGCTGCGCCGCGCCGGCATCCTGCGGGTGGATCAGCTCGAAGAAATGTTCGGCGCCGCCGAGACCGTGCTGCGCGCCCGCCCGCTGCGCGGCAATCGCCTGGTCGTGCTGAGCAACGGCGGCGGTGCCGGCCTGATGGTGGAGGACAGCCTCTACCTTGCCGGCTACAGCCTGCCGGCGCTCAAGGAGCAGACCATCGAGCGCCTGCGCCGCTTCATGTCGCCGGCCTGGAACGGACGCAATCCGCTCGAGATCCGCGTCGACTCCGAGCCGGCCTGCTACGAGCGCCTGCTCAAGATCCTGCAGGAAGAGCGCGACGGCGACGCCGTGCTGCTGATCCACACCCCGAACGCGCTATCCAGCAGCATCGACACCGCGCAGCAGGTCATCGCCACCGCACGCGAGACCGGCATCAACCTGATGACCTGCTGGGTGGGCGACGAGAGCGTGGAGAAGGAGCGCAACCTCTTCATCAACGCCGGCATCGCCACCTTCGACTCGCCCGAGCACGCGGCCAGCGCCTTCCTGCACATGCACCGCCACCGCATCGCCTCCGAGGTGCTGATGGAGGTGCCGACCTCCGAACCCGAAGCCTTCAAGCCCGACGCCGCGCGCGCGCGCGCGGTGATCCAGGGCGCGCTCGCCCAATCGCGTGCCAGCCTGACCGAGTCCGAATCCAAGGACGTCCTCGCGGCCTACGGCGTGCCCGTCATCCAGACCCACCTCGCCGCCACCCCCGAAGAGGCCGCGCAGATCGCCGGCCGCATCGGCCTGCCGGTGGCCTTGACCCTGATGTCGCGCGACATCCGGCGCAAGTGGGACGTCGGTGGCGTCGCGCTCAACCTCGAGAGCACCGAGGCGGTCCAGGTCGCTGCACGCGGCATGATCGAGCGCGCCGGCCGCGCCGAGCCGCCGGTGTCGGTGAGCGGCTTCACCGTGCAGCGCATGGTGATGCGCGGGCACGCGCGCCAGCTGCTGATCGGCGTCAGCACCGACCGGCTGTTCGGACCGGTGATCGTGTTCGGCGAAGGCGGTCGCGCGCTGGAGATCTTCCGTGGCCTCGCGGTCGGCCTGCCGCCGCTCAACAAGCCGCTCGCCGACGACCTCATCACCCGCAGCAAGGCGGCAGCGCTGCTCGAGGCGCGCAGCCACCTCCCCGCGGCCGACCGCGACGCGCTCGCGCTCACCCTTACCAAGGTCTCGCAGATCGTCGTCGACCATCCCGAGATCCACGAGATGGACATCAACCCGGTGTTCGTCGACGAGCACGGCGTGCAGGCGCTCGACGCCCACATGCGCCTGCGTCCGGCCACCGCCCACGAGCACCGGCTGGCGATCCAGCCCTACCCGAAGGCGCTCGAGGAGCCCTCTCGGCTGCGCGACGGCCGCCCGATCCTGCTGCGCCCGATCCGCCCCGAGGACGAGCCGGCGCACTACGCCTTCCTGTCGCGGCTCACCCGCGAGGACTTCATCTATCGTTTCTTCAACTACATCCCCGAGTTCCCGCGTCGCGAGATGGCGCGCCTGACGCAGATCGACTACGACCGCGAGATGGCCTTCATCGCCACCGCGACCGGCCCCGACGGCAAGCCCGAGACCCTGGGCGTTTCGCGCGCGGTGGCCGATCCGGACAACCACACCGCCGAGTTCGCCCTCGTCATCCGTTCCGACCTCAAGCGCCAGCGCCTGGGCTCGATCCTCATGGACAAGCTGGTGCGCTACGCGCGCGAGATCGGCATCCAGCGCCTCGTGGGCGAGGTGATGGGCGAGAACGAACCGATGCTCGGCCTGCTGAAGCACCTGGGCTTCAAGCTCAAGGCCTCGGAGGAGCCGGGGGTGGTGCGGGCGAGCTTCGAGCTCCGACCACCATCGGAGGGGTGAGGCGAGTCGACGGAGGCGCGAGCAGCGATTCATGAGGCGACGCGGCGCCGGTAGGCGGTCGCCGCGATCGCGACTTGCGTCGCTCCTACAGAAGAAGCTGCGGGTGCGGGAAGCGCGGCGATGGGCCGATCTCGGACATCGCGACTTGCGTCGCTCCTACAGAAGAAGCTGCGGGTGCGGGAAGCGCGGCGAGGGACCGGTCTCGGACATCGCGACTTGCGTCGCTCCTACGGAAGCGGCTGCGGGTGCGGGGTGCGTGGCGAGGGACCGGTCGCCGCGATCGCGCCTCGACGGAGCCGCGGAAACACCTCCGCATCGCCGGAGCCGCGCGGTAGGAGCGACGCGAGTCGCGATTCCGCCGCTCCGGCAAGCCGCGGTGTGGATCGTCGACACGGCCGGGCGCGCCCACGATCCGCGCCGCGCTCAGGCGTCCTCGATCACCAGCACCAGCAGCTCCTTCGGCCCGTGCGCACCGTACGCCAGCGTCTGCTGGATGTCGGCCGTCTTGGACGGTCCCGACACCAACAGCGCGTTGGTCGGCAGGCCGTCGGTCCAGCGCTGCGCGTGCATGAGCTCGAAGAGGTTGTCGCGCACCTCGCTCGCGTTCAGCAGCGCGATGTGCAGCGGCGGCACCAGGCTCATCAGGCGCGGCTCCTGCGGGCTCGGCCACAGCACCAGGCTGCCGGTGGCGGCGATGCCGCCGAGCGTGCCGGTAAGGCTGGCGGGCGTATGGAAGAAGAGCTCGTCCTTCCAGGCCTCCACCGGGTTCTCGTAGCCCTTCAGGCGCAGCGCCGCATCCTGTGCACGCACGTGCTCCGCCAGGCGGCGGCCGTGCACGGTGGCAGGCGAAACCAGCAGCTCGTCGATACCGCGCGCGGCGAGCGCCTCCAGCACGCGCTGCGGCCACTGCGCCACCGTGGTGACGAGCGTCTCGCCATGCACCGCCTCGAGCATGCGGCGCAGGCGCGCGATGCGCTCGTCCGCCGCATAGCGCCAGGGATCGGTGACCAGGCCGATGTCGTAGTCGTCGGCGACCGGGGTCGTCCCCGCGAGGCTGGCGCGCAGCTTGCCGAGGATCCGTTCTTTCGCATTCATTCGGGGTTCGCTCCTGGCGTCGTTCATTGCTCGCCCAGATGCTCGCGGGCGAGCTCGTGCAGGCTGCGCGCGGCCGGTTTCGGCGCGCTGCGGTAGCGCGTCCACGGCCCGATGTCGGCCGGCATCAGCCCGCGCAGGCGGGTGCCCGCGTACATCGCCGCGCGGTACAGGCCCGGAGAGGTGTTGAGCGTGCGCCACGCCCTCCACACCAGGGTCTCCTTCCTCGAGTGCTTGGCGCCCTGCCCGCGCACGTGATGCGGCTCGGCCGCGGGCGCACGCACCGCCTCCTCGCGCAGGCGGCGCAGCAGGGACGGGATGGGGATCTTCACCGGGCACACCTCGCCGCAGGCGCCGCACATCGACGAGGCCGTGGGCAGGTCGCGGGTGGTCTCCAGGCCGAGCATGTGCGGGGTGACGATCTTGCCGATCGGCCCGGGATACACCGTGCCGTACGCGTGGCCGCCGATCCGCGTATACACCGGGCAGTGGTTCATGCACGCGCCGCAGCGGATGCAGTTCAGCGTCTGGCGCAGCTCGCCGTCCGCGAAGGCCTGGCTGCGGCCGTTGTCGAGCAGGACCAGGTGGACTTCCTGCGGGCCGTCGAGCTCGTCGGCCTTGCGCGGGCCGGAGATCATGTTGACGTAGGTGGTGATCGGCTGGCCGGTGGCCGAGCGCGTCAGCAGCGACAGCAGCGGGATCACGTCGCGCAGGTTCTCGACCACCTTCTCGATGCCGGTGACGGCGATGTGCACCGGCGGCACCGTGGTCGACATGCGGCCGTTGCCCTCGTTTTCCACCAGCAGCAGCGTGCCGGTCTCGGCGATCGCGAAGTTCACCCCCGAGACGCCGATGTCGGCCTCGAAGAAGTTGCGCCGCAAGGTCTCGCGGCCGATCTGGATGAGGCGATCGACGTCCTCGGTGTACTCGACCGCGAGCTTGTCGTGGAACAGCTTCGCGACCTGGCCGGCGTTGAGGTGGATCGCCGGCATGATGATGTGCGAGGGCTTCTCCGCGCGCAGCTGCACGATGAACTCGCCCATGTCGGATTCGAGGCAGTCGACGCCGCGCGCACCGAGGTAATGGTTCATCTCCATTTCCTCGGACACCATCGACTTGCCTTTGATCACCTTCCTCGCCGCGTGGCGCTCGGCGATGCCATGCACGATGGCGTTGGCCTCCTCCACCGTCTCCGCCCAGTGCACCTGCACACCATTGCGGACGAGATTGGCCTCGAGGCGCTCGAGCAGATCGGGCAGCTTGGACAGCGCGCGCGCCCGCACGCGGTTGCCGAAGGCGCGCAGGCGCTCGAGCTCGTCGCCGTCGGGAAACTGGTTGCGGCGCTTGTCCATCAGCGCATCCATGGCGCCGCGGAAGTTGCGCCGCAGCTGCGCGTCGGCGAGCGCCTCGCGCGCGTTGCGGGTGAAGGCGATCGGCTGCGCGGGGGTGTCGGCGACGTGGCTCATCGCACCCCTCCCGTGCTCGCGGAAGTCGTGCGGCGCAGCAGGAAGCTCGCCAGGTGCTCGCCGCGAAGCGTGTCGCCCTGCTTCTCGAAGCAGCCGTTGATGTTGAGCAGGCAGCCACAGTCCGCGCTCACCACCTCGGCCGCGCCCGAACCCTTCAGCGCGGCGGTCTTGTCCTGCACCATGGCGCCCGAGATCTCGGGCATGCGCACGCTGAAGCTGCCGCCGAAGCCGCAGCACTCGCTCTCGTGGTCGTGCTCGACGCGCTCGACCCCCGCCAGCTGCGCGAGCAGCGCGCGGCCATGCAGGTGGGTGTTCATCTCGCGTCGCGCCGAACAGGACGTGTGCAACGCGAGCCTGACCGGCGCGCCGGTGTGCTCGAAGCGGACCTTGCACACCTCCAGCAGGAACTCGGCGAGCTCGAAGGTGCGCGCGGACAGCGACGCGACCTGCTGCAGCGTCTCCGGCTCGTCCTTGAAGAGCTCGAAGTAGTGATGGCGGAACATGCCGGCGCACGAGCCCGACGGGATCACCACCGGCCAGTCGCCGGCGAAGAGCGCGAGCTGCGCGCGCGCCACCTCGCGCGCCTCGTCGGTATAACCCGAGGTGTAGGCCGGCTGCCCGCAGCAGCTCTGCGCCTGCGGAAAATGCACCCGGATGCCCTCGCGTTCGAGCAGGCGGATCGCGTCCATCCCGGCACCGGGAAAGAACACGTCGATCACGCAGGTGCCGAACAGGTACACGTCGGCCGGCTTGGCCGGATAGCTGCGCGCGGCCTCGAGCGGCGGCGCGACACGTGTGGCGTTGGCGGGTGCGGAGGACAGAGGACTCATGCGCTTCGGCTCCGGAATTTCATCGTTCTGAAGTGCGATGCAGCCGCGGCAGGGCCGCGACGGCAGGAAGGACGGATGCGCGGGGGACGCCGATGCGTCCCTCCGCGCAGGACTCAGCTCGCGGCGAGCAGCGGATCGGACACCCCGAGGACGTAGATCGCGATCATCGCCACCGTGCCGGTCATCAGCACGTAGTACACCGTCGGCCAGAAGGTCTTGCGCAGGATCGCGCCCTCGCGGCCGAGCAGACCCACCGTGGCCGAGGCCGCCACGACGTTGTGGATCGCCACCATGTTGCCGGCGGCCGCACCGATCGCCTGCACCGCCACGACCATCGCCGTGGAGATGCCGAGCGAGGTCGCCACGCCGAACTGGAACTGGCTCAGCATCATGTTGCTGACCGTGTTCGAGCCGGCGATGAAGGCACCGAGCGCGCCCACCGACGGTGCCAGCAGCGGATACACGTTGCCCACGCTGTCGGCCACCCACTTCGCCATCGCGATCGGCATGCTGGGCAGGTCGGCGGCGTTCACCCCCGAGTTGATCAGGATGCGCACCATCGGCACGGTGAACAGCAGCACGAAGCCGGCGCCGAGCAGCACGCGCGAGGACTCGCCCACCGCCTTCACCAGCGAGCGCGCGTGCATGCCATGCAGGAACACGGTGATCAGCACCACCGCCACCAGGATGCCGCCGGGCAGGTAGAGCGGCTGGAAGTCCGCCTTGATGCCCTTCTCGCCGAGGATGTCGGCGAACACGATCACCACCGACTTCATCGCCCCGCCGATCTCGGGGAACACGCGGCTCAGCACGAGCAGCGCGCCCACCAGCACATAGGGCAGCCAGGCGCGGAAGATGCTGATCGGCTGGTGACGCGGGAGCTGATCGAGCTTCATCTCGACGCTGCCCATCCACTCGCTCGGCCACTCCTTCGGGTCGGCAAAGTCCCAGGTCTTCTTCGGCACCAGGAAACCGAAACGCGCCGCGGTGGTGACGAGGGCCAGGCCGACCAGGCCGCCGAGCAGCGAGGGGAACTCAGGCCCCAGGAAGACGCCGGTGAAGGCGTACGGGACGGTGAAGGCCAGACCCGCGAAGATCGCGAAGGGCAGCACCTCGAAGCCAGCCTTCCAGCTCTTCTCGCGGCCGAAGAAGCGCGTCAGCATCATGACCATGATCAGCGGAATGACGGTGCCGACCATGGCATGGATGATCGCCACGTTGCTGGTGATCACCTGCAGGAAGACGTCCCAGCTCGAGCCCCTGGCGGCGAGCTGCGCGCCGATCGTCGCACTGTCGAGGCCGCTATTGACGCCGATGATGATCGGCGTGCCCACGGCACCGAAGGACACCGGCGTGCTCTGCACCAGCATGCCGAGCAGCACCGCCGCCAGCGCCGGGAAGCCGATCGCCACCAGCAGCGGCGCGGCGATCGCCGCCGGCGTGCCGAAGCCCGAGGCGCCCTCGATGAAGCAGCCGAACAGCCAGCCGATGATGATCGCCTGGATGCGGCGGTCGGGGCTAATCTTGGCGAAGCCCGCGCGGATCGCGGTGATCCCGCCCGAGTACTTCAGGGTGTTGAGCAGCAGGATGGCGCCGAAGATGATCCACAGCACCCCGATCGTGATCACCAGCCCCTGCAGGGTCGAGGCGAGCACGCGGTTCAGGCTCATCTCCCACACATACAGGCCGATGCCCGCAGTGAGGAAATAGACGACCGGCATCGCGCGCTTGGCGGGCCAGCGCAGGCCCACCAGCAGCACCGCGGCGAGCAGGATCGGAGAAAAGGCGAGGAATGCGAGCGTACCAGGCTGCATCGGAATCTCCCCCTCAGGCCGGCGCGCGCATCACGCGCGCAGCCTTGAACATCGAACCAACCGTCATTGCCCCTTCCCCTCTCGAATGCATTTCATGAAATCAGGATGTCGTGCACTTCCACTTTCTGGCTAAGTGGTCTTACCACTTAGCCAGAAGTTGCACCAGACTAAGGGAGCCCGGAAGGCGTGTCAATGGAAATCATCAGATTTATCGATGCAAACATGAGAGCCCAATCCAACGGCCATGCGGGGCCTTTTCGGCGCGCTCCGCTCCATGCGCCGCAGGGGCCGCGCCCTCATCGCGCGCGCGCTCGTTACTGGCGCGCGCACCACCGGGGAGAAATCGGCGGTCCCCAGTGCATGGTTGCGCACGCGGAATCGACGGTCGTTGGTGGGCTGCCCGGCGGTGACGTAGTCATCGGGCAGGAAACAGGTCGACGTAGCCTCCCATCGGCAAGGCAGCTGCCTGCAGTTCTCGGCTCCGTCAGCCACTCCCAGAGATGGCACGCCCGCCGGATGTGCGCGCCGTTGGGCGCCGCGTTCAACCTGGCCAGCAAGTCCTCCGGCGTGAGGCGCTCGAACAGGGCGTCGATGACCTCAAGATTCACGCCTTCATGGCGCAGGGCAAACTCGCGGTGCCCGACAAGCGTGCCCTCGATGGCAACGCCGCAAGGAAGAAGCACGCGGTCGGCCGAGTCCACAGGCCGATTGACCGAACCGCTGATCTGCGCCGGCTTCGCCAGCGGTCGGACGACCAGACAGAGTCGGCTGATGAGTTGTGCGTAGCCAATCGTCGACATCCCATTGCGGCCGGTACCCGTCCGCCAAAAGCATCGACTAACGCCGTGTAGTACCACAGCGATCCACCCTTCCCTCCGCTGAAGCGCGCCCAAACGGACTCACCGATTTCAGTCAGATCAAACAGGATCGCCTGCAGGTTGGCCAGCTTGTCGCACGCAGAGACGAGAATGCCCTCGCCTTCCGCCACACGCAGGTGAGCGAGGTACCGCTCCTTCCGCTCGCGCCAGGAGCTTTTGCGCCGCTGCGCATCGGGCAGGCCGCATGAGCACTCCGTGCTGGATGTAGTGCGGTGACTGTAATGCGCGACAGGCTCAGGAAGTGAGCCTGTCTTTCGCACAGCACGGCCAGCCGTGGTCCATGACGGTTCGAACCCGTTCACCTGCCATCTGTTGCGCCCCCTACCCTTTCACGCACACCACCTGCTTCAGCGTGTGCAGCACCTCGGTCAGGTCCGACTGGTTGGCCATCACGGTGTCGATGTCCTTGTACGCGCCGGGGATCTCGTCCACCACGCCCTTGTCCTTGCGGCAGATCACGCCCTCGGTCTGGCGCGCAAGGTCAGCCTCGGTGAAGTGCTTGGTGGCCGCCGTGCGGCTCATACGCCGGCCAGCGCCGTGCGCACTGGAACAGAAGCTCTCCGCGTTCCCCCTGCCGCGCACGATGTAGCTGCGCGCGCCCATGCTGCCGGGGACGATGCCGAGCTCGCCCTCCCCCGCGCGGATCGCGCCCTTTCTGGTCACCCACACGTCGGCGCCGAAGTGGTGCTCGCGGGCGACGTAGTTGTGGTGGCAGTTCACCGCCTCGGTAGTCACGGTAAAGGGCGGCAGGTGGCGCGCCAGCCCTGCGAGCACGAGCTCGAGCATCGCCTGGCGGTTGGCCATCGCATAGTCCTGCGCCCAGTGCACCGCCTCGACGTAGTCGTCGAAATGCGGGCTGCCCTCGCGGAAGTAGGCCAGGTCGCGGTCGGGCAAGTGGATCATGTGCCGTTCCATGTCCTTCCTGGCGAGCTCGATGAAGTAGGTCGCGATCGCGTTGCCGATGCCCCGGCTGCCCGAGTGCAGCATCACCCACACCCGGCGCTTCTCATCCAGGCAGACCTCGATGAAGTGGTTGCCACCGCCGAGCGTGCCCATCTGGTTGGCCCACTTGGAGAACCTGCCGAAGGCCTTGAGCAGCTGCGGGTGACGATCGGTCAGGGCCTTGAGGCCGGGCTCGAAGGGGCGCACCGCATCGACGAGCACGCGACCGTCGGCATGCTGGTCACGGCCGACGGGCACGTCGCGCGTGATCTGATCGAACACCTTCTTCAGCCGCTTCTCGTCGATGTCATTCGCCGTGAGCGACAGGCGCGCCGCGACCATGCCACAGCCGATGTCGACGCCCACCGCCGCCGGGATGATCGCCTGGTGGGTGGCGATCACCGAGCCGATGGTCGCGCCGATGCCCAGATGCACGTCGGGCATGGCGGCGACGTGGTGGTGGATGAAGGGCAGGCTGGCGAGGTTGGCGAGCTGCGCCTTCGAGCCCTCGTCGATGTCGTCGGTCCAGATCCTGACCGGCACGGTGCTGCCGTTCAGGACGGTCTTCACAGGCATGGCTGCCTCCTCGTGGCTCCCCTAGTGCTATTCAACGCCGACACCCGACCGTTCGAGCGCCGAGGCCGCGTCCCGGAGCGCAAAGACGCAGTCGGGCCAGGTTTCCGCCTGGAGCGTGCTGACGAACACCTGCAGGCGCGCCGCGAGCGACTCAGACGCCACCTCAACCTGTCGGGCCTCAGGCGCAGCGGCCGGCCTCACCCGCTGCGTCAGGGCCTTGAGCCGTCCGAGCATGCCGTTGGTCGAGCGCAGCGCGTCATGCAATTCGCGCTGAGCCATCGCCTCGACGAAGCAGGCCACAACCTGCGCCTCGTCCTCCCCGTCGGCCAGGACGAACTCCAGCCAGTCGAGCACCGCCGTACCGACACCGATCCTGTGCAGCGCCGCATACGTGCGCGGCCATTCGGCCTGCGTATGACTGCGCAGCCAGTGGGTCAGGCCCAGCGGTGTGAGGCCGCTGTAATGAGGCTCGGCAGACCAGTAACGCGGATTGTCGCGCGGCGGCTCATCGGCTGCCCGGTCAGCGCCGCGTCGCAGGAATGCCGGGATATCGTAGGTGGAGGCCTGTGTTCGCCTTTCGCTGCGCAGCACGCGCGCACCCGAGCGCATCACGGCCGGCGCATCGAGCGCGTTCATGTCAAACGACCCGAAGCCCGCCGCTGCCGGCGCGCCATACGCGGTGGGCGTGTCATTCACCGTGAGCGGCGCCATGTTGGGCTCGATGTAAAGCAGATCGACGCTTCCCAGCCCGCCAAAGCCTGCAGGCAGCATCGCGGGGACCTTCACGAGATCGGGCATGTCCTCGGGCTTGTCGGCTTCGGCACGCGCCTCGACCAGCAGGAAGTGCGTCAGCGGACTGACCAGTTGATACGCGACGGCCAGCGCGAGCGCCTCCGGTGCCCGGAGTGACTGCGCCCCTTCGCCGGCGAGGAGCTGCTCGACCTGCGCGGCCACCGCCATGCGGCCCAGCACGGCATGCGGCTCGACGGCACTGAGCGATGCCTCACCCAGCGCTACGGGCGCGTCCCCCTGTGCCATCCGGCCGACCAGACGCACCGGCTGATCCGGCACCCACCCATGCGGCACCTGCGCAAAGCGCGCCCACACCGTGACTGCGTCGCCATCGAAGACCGAGCCGGGCAGCGGGCTCATCCACACCGGCTCGGCACCCGTCGGCCACACCAGTTGCAGGGCGTCCATGCGCTGCGAGCGCAAACGCGCGAACATGCGCAGCACCGCCGGCTCCACGGCCTCGCCGGGCGCGACGAAGTCGCAGGCGCCGCCCGTCTCGTCAGCCAGCCGCCGCAGCACACCCTCGGCCGGCGCGCTGCCAATGCCGACCACGAAGATCCGATTCCCCAGCGCTCGCGCCCGTTTCACCGTGCGATCGATGGCGTGGATCTGGCCGTCGGTGATCAACAGTAGATCGACCGCTGCGGCCCCCTCCTCCGTCCCAGGGCTCGGCTCGGCATCTCCGGCCAGGGCCAGCGTGGATGCCAGCGCGTTCTCCATCTCGGTGCCACCGAGATCGGCCTGCAACTGCATCGCCCAGCGCTGTCCCGCCTGGCGGGTGGCGGCGCTGGTGCGCCACAAGGCACGCGAGCGATGCTCGACCGTGCTGCCAAAGCGTGACAGCGAGAAGCGCTCGCCCTCGCGCAGGCCGGCGATGATGGCCTGCAGCGCACGGCGCGCAGCGGCAATGCTGTCGCCCTGCATCGAGCCGGAGCAATCCACGAGGATCTTGACCGCGAGCGGATGGGCCGCTGCCGGCACACGCGGGCAGAAGCTCGCCAGCACATTCACCGCGCCCTCATCGAGGGTGTCTTGCGCGCACACGGCAAGCGAATCCTGCGCAACCTCGTCGAGCACCAGGATGAAGTCGCGATCGAGTGCCCCGCCGCGACCGAGCGATACGAGCATCGCCGCCGTCTCCCCCTCTCCTTCGAGCCGCATCGACAACGGATGACTCGGCGAGCCGATGCGCGCCCGCGCGAGCTCGCCTTCGATGCGCAAGGTGAGCTCAAGCGGATGGACCGCCATCAGGTCGTGCTCGACCACCTGATGCGGCTTCAGGCCGGCATCGGCCACCGAATCGCCGTAGCGCGGGGCGATCACCGTGGGCACCACCAGGCGCAGGCCATGCTGCTCGAACTGCAGCACCTGGGCGTAACGCAGCCGCAGCACACAGGTTTCTCCGCGTGCGAGGTTGCCCAGGTTCAGCGTGTAGCTGCCATCGAAGTTCTGCTCGAGCAGGATGGCGGTGTTGCCCTCGGCCAGCGCGTCCTCGTAGCCCTGCTCGGCCTGCTTCTTCTCGATGACCGCTCCGGACAGGCAGCGCTCGCCAATCCGCACCTCCACCCCGAGGAGCACCGCCGCCCACGGCAGCGGGAAGCTGTAGACGAGCTCGACATGGCGCTCGAAGGGGTTGGCAAAGCGCTGCTCGAGCTCCGCTTCGAAGAGCGTGCCGCGCAAGGTGCCGGTGAACCGCACGCCCTGCAGCGTCAGTGCCTCACCCGCGCGCGTCTCAAGTCGTGCCGATTGTTGCTGCATCATGGTTCTCCCGCCTGTCGGTCGTTCTTGTCCGTGTTGTGCGCGGCAGCGCCCTGCGACGCTGCCCCGCCTTGCCCCTGCACCGCCTCGAAGGCGGCCATCACGCCCTGGATGAACTGGCGCACCGCCTCGGGACTCAGGCCCGCGCGCTGGGCATCGATCACCACCTCGACCCCCTCGGCCACCGTCAGATGGCTGCACACCGACACGCTGCCGATGGCGCGCTCACGCGGCGGCACCGGCGGCGGCGCACCGTGGAGCAGCTCGCGGATACGCTCGAGCGAGACGCCGGCAGCGGTCCATTTGCGGATCTGCAGCAGCTGCTCGAGATGCCGCGTGCCGTAGCGGGCCGCCCGGGTCTCGCCCTCGGGTCGGTCGACCAGGCCGATCTGCACGTAGTAGCGCACCGTGCGCGGCGGCAGGTCCGCGAGCACGGCCAGTTCGGCCAGCGGGTAGCTTGGGGAGGTTTCGGAGTTCATGACACAGATTAAGCCACCTTTATTTATACAGTGAAACTGTCGTTTGATACTGACAGTGGACTGATAGCATCGGGGTGTCTCTTCACCGCACCCCGCCGAATCGCCATGCCTACTCCACCCCGCGCCACTCCGCCCGCAGACAGCAAGGGAACGCGCGCCGCGCTGATCTTCGCGCTGACGGCCGAGCGCCTGTCGATCTACTACGAGCATGGCCAGTGGCTGACCGAAGCGCAGGGCGCGAGCTTCATCGCCGACTGGCTGCGTCGCAGCGAGCGCACGCTGCCGCTGGCCGACCGCCGCCAGCTCTCCGCGCTCAGCGACGGGCTGGCGCGCCAGATCGCCGGCTCGCTGTCACGGGAGGCAGGGCTCTATACGGCTCACGAGATGATGGAGGCGCTTGATCCGAACTACGACTCGGACCTGGCGCGCTCGATGATGGACGAGTGCGCACGCCTGCTGGACACCAACTGATACGGGACGTTAACTGATACTCGACGGGACAAGCCGATCAGTCGCTCACCCTTCCGCGCCGGGCCTTGATCGACGCCCGCCGCGCCTTGCCCTCCAGCCTGCGTATGAAGAGCTGAAACCGTCTTCAGCCAAGCTGTGGCGATCGTACGTGCTCGGCGAGCTGCCCAGCGTCAATTACCTTGGCCGGTCGACGTCAATTATCCTGGCCGGTGGAAGCGAGGCATGAGGGGTTCAGCCTTTC